>SXOO01000202.1 GCA_005776725.1 Pseudomonadota bacterium
CCGTAGCAGCCCCCGAGCCCGTCGCGGCCGCCGAGCCCGTCGCGGCCCCCGAGCCCGTCGCGGCCCCCGAGCCGGAGGTGGCCGAGGATCCCCTCAGCTCCCTTACGGTGGCCCCCCCTCCCGCCGCCCCCAGCGCGCCGGAGCCGGTCGCACCGAGCACGACGTCAGCGTCGGCGGCAAACGACGAGGACGGCCTGGGATCCCTGACGGCCTCGTCGTCCGCGACGCCCGCGGCGCCCGACGCCGAGGATCCGCTCGCAGCGCTCACCGCTGCAGCGGCAACCGCCGCCGCGGCCGCCGACGAGGCCAAGGCGTTGGCGTCCGCGCGAGCGGCCGCGGCCAAGGCCGCTGCAGCGCGAATCGCTGCCCGTGCGGCCGCCGCGAAGACGGAGCGCGAGGGAGGCTGATCGGCCAGGGGGCTCGTCGCAACGCTGCACGAGCTGCCTCTCCACGCGGGGGAACACCGCCCACCGCATCCCGCGGCGGGCGCCCCCGGCGTAAGGCCCGCCAAGCGCAATGGCGGTCCACTTGACCCCTCCGGGTCCCCTGATAGAAGCGCGCGACGCGCGCGGGCCCAGCGCCCGCTGCGGGAAGGCCAGACGCGGCAATGGAACGACGAGTACGGCTGTTCGAGCGATTTGCGCGCGTGCTGGTGAACCACCCGCGGGTCATCACGCTCGTTTCCGTGTCCTTGGTCGCCGCAAGCGTGGTCTGGCTCAGCCTCGGCAAGCTCGGAATCAACGCCTCGCGCAGCAGCGTGATCGATCCCAACGATCCCGAGCAGCAGCTCTTCTTCGGGTATCTCGAGCGCTTCGGTTCGGCCCACGACATCGTCGTGTTGCTCGAAGGACCCGACCTCGACGGCCTGCACAAGGCGGCTGACTCGGTCGCCGCCGAGCTCGCCAAGGAGCCTCTGGTCACCAGCACGTTCTACAAGGTCGACCTCACCGGCATGGCTGCCAGCGCGCCCTGGTACATGCCGCTCAGCGAGATGAAGCGCCTGCGCTCCGGGCTGGAGCTGGCGAAGAAGGTCTCCGGAGGCAACACCGCCACCACGGCCGTCGCCGGGATCGCCGACCTGGTGAAGCGGACGGCCGACGGCCTCGAGACCTTCGCGGAGGACGGCGAGCTGCCCTCCGGGGTGCCCAAGGACGAGGTGGACAGTCTCCCCGTCAAAGAGCTGGCCACGCTCATGGGGGACCGCCTACGAGAGCTCGAAGCGTCGTTGGTCGATGGAAAGCGCCCCTTCGCCTACGACGGGCTCTTCTCCAACACGGACGCTCGCGTAGGGCTGGATCGCGACGGCTATCTGTCCGTGCTTCAGAAGCCGTCGGACGCGCCAGGTCACGCCATGCTCATCCAGGTCCGGTCGGACGAGGACGTCGTGGACGAGAAGGTCGCCTTGCCGCTGGCCGCGGCGGGGCGCACCGCCGCGGACCGTGTGTCGGTGGGTGGGATCAAGTCGTGGGTCACTGGCGTCCCCGTGTTGTTCGCGGAGGAGCGAGTCACGCTCACCCGAGACCTCGCCCAGGCCGGCCTCCTGGCGACGTTCGCTACCATCCTCATCTTCCTGGTGGCGTATCGCAGCCTCTGGTTCTGCCTCATCGCCTTCGTGCCGGTCCTGGCTGGCACTGCGGTAGCGCTGGCCATCGTGTCCTTCATCTACGGCTCGCTGGGGCTGGTCTCGAGCATCATCGCCGTCACGCTGGTGGGCATCGGCAGCGACTTCGCCGTGCACCTCTTGTCCCGCTTCCAGGTCGAGCGGGCGGCCGGCGGTACGTACGCCGACGTCACCGCACGCACGATGGTCGGCGCCGGACCGCCGGTCCTGATGGGGGCGATCACCAGCATCTCGTCGTTCGTCGCCATGGCCCTCACCGACTTCCGGGCCACCCAGGAGCTCGGCGTAATCAGCGCCCTCGGCCTCTTCATCGTCCTCGTCGCCACGTTCGTGCTGCTGCCGATGCTGGAGCGCAGGAGGACGCTGAAGCCGCTCGCCACCCTCGATGCAGACAACTCCAGCGGGTGGACGTGGCCTTCGAAGATCGACATCCCGGTGATGAGCGTCCTGTTGGTGATCACGATCGTCCTCGCCGCTGCGATTCGACCGATCGAGTTCAACTTCGACTCGAAGGCCTTCTTGCCGGAAGGGTCTGCGCCCGTCATAGCCCTGAACCGTCTCACCGATTACAAGCTCGGCGAGCTGGACTATGCCGTGACGCAGGCGCCTACGCTGGAGCAGAGCATCGCGCAGCGCGATGCCGTTCTGGCGCTCGGGCCCGACGTGGTGGCGCGCGTGGAGTCCATCGCCGACGTCGTCCCGGCAGAGGCCGCGGCCAAGGCGTCCGAAGTGGCCGCCATACGCCGCGCCGCCCAGGCGCTGCCGACGCTGGAGCTAACGATTCCCCCGTCTGTTGATGCCAAGGCTTTCCGGGCCGACCTACAGCGCCTGGCCAGCGCCTTCGCGAACGACCTCCCGTTCACGCTGCGCACCCTGGGCATGGACAAGCTCTCTGGGGAGCTCGAGCCCGTGAAGGAAGCGCTCGCCAGCCTGGCGAAGCGCACCGCCACGATCGACGACGCCCTGCTCGCACAGCGCCTACAGCGCCTCGACACCGACCTCAAGGCCGCGTTCGGCGCGGTACGACCGTTCTTCGATCTCCCGCCGGAGCGCGCGTTCTCACTCAGCGACCTGCCGCGCGACTTCACCAGCCGCTTCTACCAGCCAGCAACGGCAACGGCCCCCACCACCTTCGCCGTGCGGATCTATCCGGCCCACCCGCCTGAAGACCCGAAGCCGATGGCGGTGTTCAAGGCCGAGCTGCGCAAGATCGAGCCACAGGCCACCGGCGCCGCGATCACCTACGCATACTTCGCCGTTCAGATGAACCAGAGCCTCCTGCAATCCGGGTTGTGGGCGATCGGGATCGTGCTGATCCTGGTGATCATCGACCTGCGCCGCGCGCGCGACGTCGTGCTCGTCTTCGTGCCACTGGTCATGGGCGGCATCTGGATGGTGGGGCTGATGAACGTGCTCGGCATCGAGTACAACTTCTCGAACGTACTGGCGATCCCGCTCATCGTGGGCCTCGGCATCGACTCAGGGCTCCACGTCGTGCACCGGTACAACGAGTGCGGACGCGTCGGGCTTACAGTCGCCACCACCGGACGGGCCGTAGTCGTCTCGGCGCTCACCACTATCGGGGCTTTCGGCGTGCTGGTGTTCGCCCAGAACCGTGGAACCGCCGCGCTCGGAGCGACGCTGGCGATCGGCGTGACCGCCTGCATGATCCTGGCGACGCTCATGCTGCCCGCGCTGCTCTCGAGGCTGGACAAGCGGCCCTGAGAGACGGATCGGTGGCCGCGCTCAGCCCGAGGGGCGGCGGCGGCTAGAGAACCAGGGACGATATCGGAGCATGGTGCGGGTCTGAGCCTCCGGCGCACGACGCGTACACGTGGCCACCTCAGGAGAGCCAGCGGGGGCCGCCCATCGCAGCTCGGGGCAGTCGTTGGGGTTGTAAGCCAGCTCGAAGCCGGGGGCTCGCCGCATCACATCGGCGAGGGTCAGCGTCCAAGACGAACCATCGGACCGCTCGTAGACCAGGGTTCGCCGCGCCGCCTCCTTCTCGAGGAGCGCCTCCATCCGGGCCCGCGCTGCCGCGGGCGACTCCGCGCCGAGGACGAAGCGTTGGGGGGCGTTGGTGAGGCGGGCAGGGAACGCGCGCACGGCGTCGATGGCGATGAGGAGCCGCATATCGCGTGACGGCGAGGCGTAGTCCTCCCAGCCGCCGGTGGTCTGGAAGATGTCCGCGCCCTCCGGCATGGGGATCGCCGCGCGCCGAGCCGCGTGCCACTCCTCCGCGTTCTTCACCGCCTTGACGCGCCGCTTCGCCTCCTCCCACAGCGCCTCCAGGACTGCCGCCATGGCGATCTCGGGGAGGAGCTTCGCCGGCGTGACCAACGCGTCCATACGCTCATAGAACTGGGCATGGGTCAGCTGGTCCTGTTCTGCCGAGAGATCCCCGTAGTCGGGGCTGGCCGCGATCTGCGCATTGCGCTGCGCGACCACCTCGAAGCGCAGCACCTCGGCCGGGGGCACGTCGGCGGTCTCGAGCGCGAGCCGCTGCGCTTCGGGACGGCGGCGCACACGGACCGGCCGGAAGCGCTTGAAGCCAGCCCCGCGTACATCACCGTCCCGCGGGAAGAGGAAGGACCCCTGCCAGAAGCGCCGGCGCCCGACGGTGCCGTCCGGCTGCGAGTCGACCGCGTACAGCACACCCGGGAGGTCGTTCCCAGCCGCGTCCTTGCCCCCGGGGAGCCAGCGCTGGACCACCAGGATGTGGCCGTAGGGATCGGCATAGACGGTCCCTGGACGCACGCCGTGGCGGTCGAGGCGGACGGGGTAGACGTCTGTGCCGTCGTCGTCGAAGGCGGTCCTGGCCGACGACGAGTGCGCGAGACCGTGGACCTTGCGCCGGGCGAACCACTGGAACGCATCCTTGCGCCGCTCCTTCTGGGCGAAGTGAAGCTGCGAGGTGAGCGCGTCGTCACAGGTGGGAGCGCGCGTCGTGGTACCGCGCCGGCACGCGCGGATAGCGAAGGGCAGCCCGAGCTTCCAGCTGAAATAGGCGCGGAGCGCGTACGGGAAGTCGGCGCAATCCGGCTCGAGCCACAGGCCGCTCTTGGCGTCGTCCTCACCGAGCCCGAGATAGTCATGGAGCAGGTTTCGGCCGCGGTCTCGCATCGCAACGTGCATCGGCCGCCACGAGGGCTCTTGGTCCCGTGGTGCATCGAAGAGGTGCTCGATCCAGAGCGAGTAGAGGTTCTCGGCCGCTCGATCCCAACGTCGCCGCGTGTCCCACGTGGCGTCCACGCCCACCTTGCGGCGCCCCCCTCCACCGGCCACGCGCTTCACGGTGAACGCCTCGCAGGCGAGCTCTCCCTCCCGGCCGAGCACTCGCACGCGATAAGCGCCCACTTGGAGCCCCGCCGCGCCGGCAGGGGCGAGCGTTCCCACCCAGCCGTAGGGAGGGCCACCAAGCGCCAATGCGGTGGTGGGGATCCGCACTCCGGCTTTGTCCTCGACGACGATCTCGAGCCCGGCGAGCGGGTCGCGCTCGCTGGCCACCACGATGCGCACCGGGTGCCGGAGATCAGGCTGGCGCGGGGTCACCCAGATCGAGAGATCCGCGCTGTCGGCGCACGGCGGACCCACGAGCAGCAAGAGGGCGAGCCAGGTCATCGGCCCAGCACCACGAGCGCGGTGATCCTCTCGATGAACGCCCGCCGGCTGGTGCCGCGGCCGAGCTCGAGATCAGACACCGTGACTCGATCCACACGATGGATGACCTCGCCTCCCTCCGCGCAGGGCTCCACGAACTCCGCCAAGGCCGAGAGAGCCCAGGGGTGACCGTCGAGGTGGCCCAGGTAGAGCATGATGTGTCCCGGAAAATACAGGAGCAGAACACCGCGCGTCCCCGCCTCGACGATGGCGCGGCGCTTCGCCGAGTCGTCCAGCGCCGCCACGGCGAGCACCTCGGACCCGATCTGGCTCTGCGTGAAGGAGTTGCGTCCAAGGCCCAAGCCAAACGGCGCCAGCAAGTCCAAGATCAGCCTGGAGCAGTCCCGGTGACCGTTGACGTCTCCCCAGCCATACGGCTCGCCGTACTCCGTGAAGGCCAGCTCGAAGACCTCCCGACGGGTGAAGGGGAGCGGCCCGTGATGGCTGGCCGCCGGGGCCTGGACGGGGCGCCCGCCCTCGGGCGGCAGGATCTGCGTTCCGACCCGGGGGAAACGGGTGCCTAGGCGAAACGGAGGCGAGTCCGCCACGATGAACTGGGCTTCCTGGAGCGCCGTGCGGCTGTAGCGCGCCGACTCCTCGTGAGTCAGTGGCGGGCCGAGGAGCTGCGTGAACACCCACCCAGAGCCGGACTCGGTGCGGACGTAGCTCCAGTCCCCGCTACGCCCCATCTCGCGCACGGGCTCACCGAAGTGAAGCCCACTGCACTGGTTCCTGTCGAACTCAGGGTCGACCGGAGACCGAAACAGCCCCTTGGCCGTGGGGATACACCGAAGGTGCCCCGGCCGCGCCACCACGCGAACGGCGCCGCCCGACCGGAACCCGTCCACGACCGCACGCGCCTCTGCCAGCGCCTCGGGCGCGGGCGCCAAGACTCCCGCCGCCGCGTCGGCGACGTAGGCCGCCAGGCGGTGCCGCGCGTCGCGGATCGTCATTCCACCCTCGATCGTGAGATCGGGAGGGCGGGCACCTTCTTGCTCGAGACGAGCGTCCAGCGCGCGAACCGCGTCGGCGTCCAGCAACCGCGTGTCTGCCGCCGGGCCCCACCGCTCCAGCCAGAACGCCGCGCTCTCGAGCTGCGGCCGAACGCGGGGGACCGGGCCATTGCGTACGGGCCGACACTCCTGGGCCAACGCCGCGCCGGACACAGCGAGCGCGGCGGCGAAGGGCAGGAGCATCGGCGGTGGGTGGTAGCGCATCATTTGCCGTAGCCGCGCAGCAGGGCCTGCGCGAGGCGATCGCCGAGGACGGCATATCCCTCGGGAGTGAAGTGAACGTAGTCGTGCCAGGCGAGCTGGGGCTCGGCGTCCACCCAAGAGACGATGGAGAACGTGCCGCCGGTGGCCGCCGAGTGATCGTAGAAGCCACAACCGAACGAGAACGCGGCTCGGCGCTGCACGTCGATCACGGCGTAGGTGCGCTTACGCGCCCGAAATCGCTTGGAGGCGCCGGGGTCACGCCGGACGACCTTCTCGTCCTGTGACACCGGGTGGTCCGTGGGGCCGACCAGAAGGCAGCTCGCGCGCGGCAGGTTTCGCCGGATCCGGTCGAGCACCTGGCGCAGCTCCATCTCGTATTCGCCGAGCGGCTGGACCTCGTCGGCAGCCTCGTTGGTGCCATAGGCCAGCACGACCAGCGCGGGATCGCGGCGCTGGGCCAGCCGGCCCCACGTGGCCTCGTCCCAGCGGAGCATCGCGGCTGCCTTGGATCCATTGACGCCCAGGTTGTCGAGGACCACTCCTTGAGCGTCGCGCTCGAGGACGCCACCGTACAGGCGCACCGGTCCGTTGCCCTTCGGGACGATCTCGAAGCGCTGGGCGACGTCTCGGAGCTCGGTCTCGAAGATCCCGAGGCCCGACGGCCCCCGCGTTTTGAGCAGCTGCTTCCGCTTCTCGGACTTCAAGTGCACCCAGAGGTCGCCACCCGTCGGTTGCCGGTGGTACCAGAGCTCGAGGCGCGAAGCGCGGCTTCCGAGCGTACCCTCGGTGGCAGTTCTGAACTTCGACCACTGACTCTTCTCGCTCGCGGTGACGGCCATCCCGGCGAGGCCATAGAGTCCATCACGACGGTTCTCGCCCCGGAGGCGGACGAACTCCCAGGCCCAGTGATCCCGAGCGCGCCGCGGTGCTTCGAGCACGAGGTGGTGCTTCCGGTAGCTTCGCCACGGCTTCGCCGGCATGAAGAAGCCATGTCCCCCGTCTCCGAACCGCTGTTGCAGCAGGTCGCGGAGGCGCCCCGTGAGGAGGTCGGCGGCGGTGTGCGATGCCCCGAAGAAGAGGATACGGGTCTTCTGCATCTTGGCCGCGGTGCGCCGGAGCGACTCGTGGAAGCCGTAGAGCGCGCGGCCGCTGGGGTCGGCGATCTCGGGTGACACGCCCGGGGCGTCAGCGGCGAGAAGGGCAGCAGCGGTCGTCAGGGCGGCCAGCACGGCGCGCAGTATGGGGGATGGCCGTCCGTGGAGCCAGGGGTGGTTTCGCGGGACCAAGCCTTCCTGTAGGCTCGGCCGGCGAAGGAGACACCTTGAGTAAGAAAAGTGTGCTCATTTTAGGCGGCGGGGTAGCGGGCATGACCGCCGCACATGAATTGTCAAAACGACCCGATTTGTTTGATGTCACAATCCTGGATCGCCGCACAGACGCATGCGGAGGAAAGGCTCGCACAGAGCCGGCGCGCAACACCTCCGTGGGGGGGCGAAGGCCTCTTCCGGGTGAACACGGCTTCCGCTTCTTCCCGGGCTTCTATCGCCACCTGGACGAGGTGATGTCCGAGATCCCGTTCGGGGACAATGCCCGCGGTGTGCTCGACAACCTGGTGACGTGCGAGCAGGGCCTGTTCGCGTGTCAGGGCAAGCCCGCTCGCCCCATGGTCGCGCACTTTCCGAACTCGCTCGACAGCCTGATCCACACGCTGCGCTTCGGAATGGAAGCGCCCGCCATGATGCGCGATCTCGGCCTCACCTCGGACGATCTCGGGTTCTACTTTGGCCGCCTCTTTCAGGTAGCAACGAGCTCCGAGGCGCGACGATTCGGCGAATACGAGCGGACCGGGTGGTGGGACTTCATCGACGCGGAGGCTCGCTCGAAGGAGTACCAGCTCTTCCTCGCCACGGGGGTCACCCGCAGCGCCGTGGCCACGCAGGCCGAGAAGGCCAACACACGCACCATCGGGTGCATCGGGCTCCAGCTGTTCTACGACATGGTCACGCCCGGCCACAGCGCCGACCGCGTGCTCCTCGGGCCCACGTCGGAGGCGTGGCTCAACCCGTGGCTCACACATCTGCGATCGGCGGGTGTGCGTTACGAGTTTGGGCGCACGGTAACGAAGCTACACTTCGACGGCCGGCAAATCACCGGCGTGAACGTGGCGGGGCTGGGCAAGGTCACCGCAGACTACTACGTAGTCGCCTTACCGGTGGAGGTGACGGCACGCCTCCTCGGGGATCGGATCAAGAGCTACGACCCGATGCTCGGGAACCTCGACACTCTCATGCACCATGTGAACTGGATGAACGGCATCCAGTACTATCTGCAGGAGGACCTCACCCTCACCAAGGGACATATCAACGCGCTCGACACGCCGTGGGCGCTCACCGCCCTGTTTCAACAGCAGTTCTGGCCGTGGTCTGATCTCAGTCAGTATGGCGACGGCTCCATCCGCTCGATCCTGTCTGTCGACATCTCCGCGTGGGACGTCCCGGGGACCACCGACGGGCCCTGCGGGGGCCGGCCCGCGCAGGAGTGCACCGCGGACGAGGTCGCGAGAGAGACGTGGCACCAGCTCTGTCGGTCGCTCAACACGGACCAACAGCGGCTCCCAGACGGCTACGCGTCGTACTGGTTGGATGACGATCTCGAGCGCCTTGGGCAGGGCGGCCGGCGGCCCCCGTTCCTGGGTGAGCGACGCGGAAAGTGGTTCAACCTCGAGCCCCTGCTCGTAAACCTCACGAACTCCTGGACGCTGCGGCCCGAGTCGTACACGCGCCTACCGAACATGTTCCTAGCGGGGGACTATGTGCGTACGCACACGGACTTCGCCTCGATGGAGGGGGCCTGCGAGGCCGGTCGGCGCGCAGCCAACGCGCTGTTCTGGGCCGCCAACGTCGACGAGAGGGCGCCCGTCTACCAGCTGGAGGAGCCCGCCATCTTCGGGCCGCTCAAGAAGTGGGACGAAGAGCGCTACGCCCAGGGTCTGCCGTGGGCGTCGCCAGAGCGAGCGCCGCTGGCGATCGCCACACGCCTCGACGACGCGGAGGACGCGCTTCGGGACGGCGCGAAGGCCCTGAGCGCCCGGATCTCGCCCGTGCGTCTCGTCACTGGGCTCATTCAGGGAGTGACGAAGCTGCTGGCCCCCAGCGTGGGAGCAGCGTTCGATGAGGCCCGCGACGTCATCGACTGGGCTGCCGCCAACGGCGTCGAGGTGCCTCGTGGGCTCTGGTTCTGTTTCCAGCAGTGGTCGGACCTGGCGTTCCTCCACTGGAAGGTCGATCCGGCCGCGCTCCGCCCCTTCGTGCCAGCCGAGCTCGAGCTCGACCTCCTCGGTGGGAACGCCTGGGTCACGCTGGTGCCGATGCGGATGGAGCGGCTCGTCTTGCCTGTGGGCGACCCGCCCGGAGCGGACCGGTTCGCCCAGCTCAACCTTCGGACCTACGTCCGCTACGGGACGATCCAGGGCGTGTACTTCATCCGCATCGACGCGGACGACGTCCTCGCGTCGTGGGCCGCGCGGTTCTTCACGGACACCAACTACCAGGCCTCGGAGGCGATGTCGCACTCGGTGGTCGGCGACGGGCTCGACTTCAGCTGCACCCGTGGCGGGACAGGCGAGCGGTTCGGCGTCTCCGTCACCTCCACCGGCGCCGCCTTCGTTCCTTCGGACAACACGATCGAGGCGTTCCTGCTGAACCGGGACTCCTCGTTCGCCCTGGAGGGAGACGACAAGGACCTTGCGCGCGGCCGCGTAGTCCACCCGCCCTGGCAGGTCCGCCGGGCAACCTGCGTCATCAACGAGAACCACATACTTCGCGGGATGAACCTCGGGATCGATCCTTTGCGGCCCGACGTCGTGCTCACGGCCGATACCACTCGCGCCGTCATGTGGGCTTTCGAGCGTGTGCGGTGAAGAACGGCGTGCAGCCAGGCGAGCGAGTCGGACCGTACGTAGTCGATAGCGCGCTGGGCCGCGGCGGGATGGGGGTGGTGTGGCGGGCGCGACACAGCGTCACGGGGGTGCGCGTCGCCCTCAAGACCATCGCGCTGGCGCGGGAGAGCCAGGTGGTGGCCATCAGGCGCGAGGTGAGGGCGCTTCGCCGCATCGAACACCCCGGCATCGTCCGCATCGTTGACGACGGCGTAGACGGCGGCCGGCCTTGGTACGCCATGGATCTGCTGGAGCTCCCGACCCTCGCCGACCGACGGGACCAACACTTCGGCGCGTTGTCGGCCGGCGCCTTATCGGATGACGCGGTTGTCCTCGAGGCAGACTGCGTCGGGCCCGCGGTGGGGCTGAGCGGCGCGAAGCTCCTCGAGCTCCTCGGCGTGGTCCGGAGCCTTTGCGCCCCGCTTGGCCATCTCCACGCGTCGGGCATGGTCCACCGGGACCTCAAGCCGGCCAACATCCTCGTACGTCCTGACAACTCCGCCGTGCTCTTGGACTTCGGGCTCATCTCCACGTTCGGCAGTCAGGGCCGTGACTTCCTCGACGCCCTCGGCGATGTCCGGGGCACCCCAGCGTTCATGGCGCCCGAGCAGTTTCGCGGAGAGCACGTCGACGCGCGCGCCGACCTCTACTCGCTTGGCTGCATCCTCTACCAGCTGGTCACCGGTCGTCCCCCGTTCATCGGCTCCTCGGTGGCCGAACTGGCACGAGGGCACGAGGAGCTGGTGCCGACCCGCCCGGGTCTGTTTGGTCCGGGTGTGGATCCCGCGCTCGAGGCTTTGATCCTCCGTCTGCTCTCTAAAGACCGCCGGCACCGACTGGGCCACGCGGACGACGTTGCCGCGGCGCTGGCTGCGCTGGGCGCAGGTGGCCCGAACCTAGGACCCGCCGGCCCACGGAGCTACCTGTATCGCGCGCCTCTCGTCGAGCGCGACGAGCCGCTCCAACGCCTATGCGAGCTGTCCCGCCGTGCATCAACCGAGGAGCACGGGGGCCTCGTGATCCTTACGGGCGAGAGCGGGTCAGGTAAGACGGCGCTTGCTTCTGCGCTGGCTGGGAAGGCCTCGACGCTCGGCCTCAAGGTGGCTACGGCTGAGTGCCCCGCTCCAGTCGACGCCGCTCACCCCGAGCCCGTGCCGTTCGTCGCGTTTCGCGCGGTGCTGGATCTGGCAGCGCTCCATGTCGTCACGAACCGCAGTGCTCCTCCGGCGTTGCTCACCCACCTGAAGACCCTGGTTCCGGTGGATCCGACCCTCGAGTCATTGCCTGGAGTGGCAGGGCTTCCGGCCCCACCGGACCTGCCGCCCGAGGAGCAGGCCAGCGCGCTCGTGGACGCGGTGGTCGGGTTGATCTTCGAGCTAGCGGACCACCTTGGCGTCCTCCTCGTAATCGACGACGTACAATGGGCCGACCCGCTGTCGTTCGTTGCGCTCGAGCGCCTCGTGCGTGGCGGGACCGCAGAGGGGCCGGGGATCGCGGTGCGGCCCCTCGCGATCATCGTCACGGTGCGTCGAGGCGAAGAGCCGCGCGCCCTCACCCCGCTGATGCACTTCACCGGGGTGGAAACCATCGCCCTCGGCCGCCTCGCGCGAGCGGGTGTCGGCGTGATGGCAGCCGAGATGCTCGCGCTTCCGTCCGCGCCGGAGGCGCTGGTCGACCTCCTCTACCGCTACTCCGAGGGAAACCCCTTCTTCGCGGCCGCCTACCTTCGGTCGGCAGTGTCGGAGGGCTACATCGAGCGGCGAGGCGGCACCTGGCAGGCCACGGCCAGCGACTTCGCACGTATCCCACTGCCGGCGAGTCTGCAGGAGCTCCTGGATCGGCGCCTGCGGGTGCCCGGCGCGGACGAGGTGCTGGCGGCCGCCGCGGTGCTCGGAGGCCACTTCGACGAGGCCGCGATCCAGGCCGTCGCGGGCCTTCCTGCGAACGTCGTGGACGACCTGGTCACCGACTGTCTGGCCCGCGACATCCTGCAACCCGACGCCGACGGGAAGCTGGCGTTCTCCCACAGCAAGCTCCGCGAGGCGACGTACGCGCGCATCGCAGCCCCGCAGCGCGCGGCGCTTCACGCCCGCGCCGGAACGCGACTCTTCGCATCTCCCGACGACGCTACGTCGCTCGCGGCAGCCGAGCACTTCCGCCTCGCCGGTGAGAGCGCGCAGCTCTTCGAGGCGCTCCTGCGCGCAGGTGGTTACGCGGTGCGAACGGCGGCGTTCGGCACGGCGCTCGAGCTGCTCAGGGAAGCCGAGCCACTCGCCGCCGTGGGCGAACACTCGGACACGGAGCTGGCAACGTTTCACCGCTTGCTCGGCGAGGCGTCGCTGGCTACGAGCGACGACGCTGGCGGCCGCCATCACCTGGGCGAGGCGCTCCGTCTACTGGGCGAGCCAGTGCCAGACCGCGGTGGCGCGCTGGTACTCGGCCTGCTCGGCGCCGCCCTCGGGCAACTGAAGCGTCGGCTCTTCCCGCGGCGGCCCGCGCTAACCGCGCCGGACGACCCGCGTATCCACGCGCTCGCGCAGCTTCAGGTCGCCGAGCGCTCGGGCGGTGACGTGGGGAGGATCCTCTACACCACCGTCCGGAGCCTCAACCTCGCTGAGGACCTCAACGCCCCTTCCGTGATGGCGAGCGGCTTCGCGCTCGCCCAGGCAATCGCCGGGGCGATCCCCTGGCCCGCTGCCGCGGCGAGGTATCGGGTGCTGGCACACGAGGCCCTGGCGCGCGCCGAGCACGACCCCGTCACCGAGGCCTGGGTGCGCCAGATGGACGCGGTGTCCGACCTGGGCGCCGGGCGGCTCTCGGCGAGCTTAGAGTCGGCGACGGCAGCGCTGGAGATTGCGCGACGGCTGAGGCTCTCGCAGCGCCAACAGGAGAGCCTCGTCGTTCACGCGTACGCCTCGCTGTTGATGGGGCGTCTCCCACAGGCACTCGAAGACTACACCTCGCTTGGATCGGCTGCGCTTGGGGCAAGTCCGCGCAATGCCCGTTGGGGTCTTGCTGGCCAGTGCCTGATCGCGGTGCGCCAGGGCCGCGACGCGCGGGAGCCGCTCGATGCGCTTCACGCCCTGGCCAGCCTCGCGGCGGAGCCCCTCGACGTGTTGGCCGGGAGGGCAGCAGCGGCGCTCGTGGCCGCCCGGGACCGACACTCTAGCGCCGCCGGCCACGCGGAGACCGCCGCAGAGACACTGCTGGGGCTACCCGCTTCGCTGCTCGAGGCAGCGTTTCCGGCCACGCTGCTCGCCGAGGCCTTGTGGCTCGTCCACGGCGCGGATCCCGCGATGCCCGGCCCCCGTACGCTGCTGTCCCGCGTCGCGAAGCGCGTGGGTGCCATGGCACGCGCGCAGCCGTTTCTGGGCGCCGAGGCCGCGCTCTACGAGGGCGCGTCGCGAAGAGCGCATGGGAAGGACCCGACGAAGGCGTACGCGGAGGCCGAGCGCATCGCGACCAAGCTCGAGATGCCGATAACGGCTTGGCGCGCTCGTCGGGCCGCTGACGCCGTAGCG
The DNA here is from genome assembly GCA_005776725.1 of Pseudomonadota bacterium. Taxonomy (GTDB): domain Bacteria; phylum Myxococcota_A; class UBA9042; genus SXOO01. Next base: position 13,957 of record SXOO01000202.1, read on the forward strand.
AGGCGTCCGGCGCGGTCAGAGGACACGCGGTTCGCGGATGAGAACGGGCTCTGGGAGGCGCCGTGGCTGAATCCATGACCCGCGCTGGGGCGTGGTCGCCGTAGACCTCAGAGTCGGGTGAGCGTCCCGTGAGGTGAGAGCATCGCGGAGAGCGCGCCCTCGGCCCACGCGGTGCGGCCGGGGAGCTCGCGAGTACCCCACACGACCACCCACACGCGGCGTGTCCCGGCGTGGGTCTTGGTGCGTTGCGAGTCTTTGACCGCGTTGGCGCAGGGGCCCTCGGCGTCCATGAGGGAGATGAGCCCCTCGACGTCGATCACCTGCTGAGACGCGTTGAAGACAAACGAGCTCTGCGGCCCTGCGATGGCGAGGCGCGCGGGGAGCGAGACCCGGTCGGCATCCACGACGCTGATGGGCAACCCGGAGAGGCGCGACACCATGTTCCCGGCATCGACCGCGAGGTTGATCGTGGGGATGGCGTCGCGCTCCAAGGCGGCGGCGAGATACTCGGACGAGGGCTTGTTTCGGCCGGTGGGCTTGAAGCCGCCGAGCTTCAGGAGCCGCCGCACGGCCGAGCGGTCGTCGTCGGTGACCACCGGGAGCGCTCCGAGCAGCGCCGAGGTCGGCTGAGGGTGCTGGACCGCCAGCTCACCGAGCGGCCTCGAGAACAGCACGTCGAGCACCGACGCGTCGAGCAGCGGGTGCGGGTCGCGGGTCAACACGTCCGCAGCTCCGCGAGGCCGTTCGATAGGACGAGCTCGCCTCGTTGGTTCACCGTCTCCACGCCGACGGTGCGACAGCCGTCGACCTCGTCGACCTCCCAGGCGCGCGTGGTGAGCACGTCGCCCGGCAGCACCATGCGCGAAAACCGGACCTTGAGACGCCGAAGACGGCGGGGCTCACCGGCGCAGAGCGCGTTGACGACCTCGCGCCCGGTGAGGGCCATGGTGCAGACGCCATGGAGGATGATTCCAGGCAACCCGGCGGCCTTCGCGACCGCAGGATCCGTGTGGATCGGGTTGCCGTCGAGGCTAGCGGCCGCGTACCGATGGGGCTGGTCGGCGTCGATATCGAAGGCCCGCTCGAAGAGGTATGTGCGCGCCGGGGGCACCGCGACCGGCCGCGCCTCTCCCTGGGGCGAGTCTCCGCGGATGAAGTACGCGCTCTTGACCTCAGTGACGCACTCACCGTCGCGCATGAGGCGCTGACCCACGGTGAGCACCTCGCCCGACGCTTTACGGTCCACAGCCAGCACAGTGGCGCGCGCCGCGACGAGATCCCAGGGGCGAAGCACGTCGTGGAACACCATGTCCTGTTCGCCGTGCACGAGGCGGAGCATGTCGACCCCGACCTCCGGATCGAAGACCACTTTCTTGCACACGTCCCAGAGGAGCCTGACGGGTAGCAGCGGCGGGGCGATCGCCGCCGGAGCGGCGCCCTCGTAACGCGGGTTGAGGTCGTTCGTGGCGGCGGCGTAGTCTGAGATCGCCTCCAGGCGAACGAACTCGGCGGACGTCCGGTACCTGCGGCCGATAGTGGCGGCGTTGAGGGCCACGGCGCTCAGACCCGCTCGATGATCGTGGCCACGGCCATGCCGAAGCCGATGCACAGCGTGGCGAGCCCCAGCGTCTTGTCTTGCCGCTCGAGCTCGTGAAGCAGCGTCACCACGAGCCGAGCGCCGGACGCGCCCAGCGGGTGCCCGAGCGCCATCGCGCCGCCGTTGACGTTGGTGCGCGAGAGCTCCGCGCCGGTGTCCGCTTGCCAGGCCAGTACGACCGGAGCGACGGCCTCGTTGACCTCGAAGAGGTCGATATCGCCGATCACGAGACCCGCCTTCTTGAGCGCCTTGTGCGTGGCTGGGCCCGGCCCGAGGAGCATGAGCGTGGGGTCCGAGCCAACTACGCTCATGGCGCGGATGCGAGCGCGAGGGCGTAGGCCCAGGGCCAGCGCCTTCTCCCGGGAGCCCACGAGCACCGCGGCCGCCCCGTCGGATACCTGGCTGGAGCTGGCTGCGGTGACCACGCCATTCGGCTTGAACGGGGGCTTGAGCGCACCGACCGCCTCGAGCGTTGAGCCCCGGCGTGGCCCCTCATCGACCAGCACTACGTGAGGTGCGCCGTCGGGACCTGCCACGGTGATGGGCAGGATCTCGCGCGTGAAGAAGCCGCCATCTTGAGCGGCGAGCGCCCGTGCGTGGCTCTGGACGGCCAGCGCGTCGAGGGTGGCGCGGGTGAAGCCGTACTTCTCGGCGATGAGCTCGGCGCTGAGACCTTGGTTGATGATGTCGAAGCGATCCAGGACGCGCTCGGTGACGGGGAACGCGGGTCCACCGGGCTGCACGGCCATCCCGAAGTCGCTGCCCATTGGGACGCGAGTCATGCTCTCGACGCCGCATCCGATCGCGAGGTCCATGGATCCGCTGGCGACCGCCTGGGCCGCGAAGTTCAGCGCCTGAAGGCTGGAGCCGCACATCCGGTTGACGCTCGTGCCAGCGACGGACACGGGAAAGCCGGCCGCCAGAGCGGCGGTTCGCCCGATGTTCATGCCCTGCTCACCCACCTGAGTCACGCAGCCGGCCACCACGTCCTCCACTTCGTGAGGATCGACTCCAACACGGCCGAGGAGCCCCGAGAGGCAGTCGGCGAGGAGGTCGTCAGCCCGTGTTCCGGAGAAGGCGCCCTTTCGTCGGCCGATGGCCGTACGGGTCGCTGCGAGGATGAGAGCTTCTGCCATTCGTCTTCTCCCGTCGGTCCTGATCAGGCCGCACACCCAGGTCATGAACTAGCAAGCTCCACCAAGTGGCGTATCGTGCAATGCTCGGTGGTGCGTGCGCTTATAGCCGTCGCACTTGGGGAGGGGAAGCCGGGTGGTATTGGATGGCACATGGCCTGATGTAGCCGTGTTCCTTGGGCCCCTTGCGGGCTTCAAGGACGTGGTAGCCAATCACGGTGCCACGATCGCGATCGCGGCGGGGGCACTCGCTTTGATCCTCGGCGCGGTGATCGTGGTGCGGGCGCGCAAGCCGATGCAACCTGGACCTAGCGCACGGGTTTCGGTGGCGCCGAGCACCGGAGGACAGGGCGGTGATCTCGCGGCCTACGACGTCGCCCTCGCCGACGGTGACTATCAGACCGCGGCTGTGATCGCTCGCAGGCTCCACGACAACCGCCGTTACGCCGAGGCCATCGAACGCGCGGGCGACATCGAGCGCGCCGTGCCCGCGTGGCACGAGGCCGGCGAGCCGCACCGCGCCGCGGCGCTGCTCACGAAGCACGGGCACCACGCCAAGGCCGGCCGCATCTACCTCGACGTCGGGGCCAACCGCGAGGCCCTGGAGTGTTTCCAAAAGGCCGACGACCTCGAGGGCGCCGCGAAGGTCGCGGAGAAGCTGGGCGACGTAAAGCGCGCGGCGCTGATCCGCGGCGAAGCGCTCTCGCGTCGCGGCGAGCACCGGGAGGCGGCGCGACGCTACGTCGAGGCCGGCGAGCCGGGGAAGGCCGGCGACGCTCTGCGCGCGGCCGGGGACATCAACGGGGCGCTGGCGCTTTATCGGCAGGCCGGGCGCGCCAACGACGCGGCGGCCCTGATCGCGGAGGCAGATCCCCGCCGCGCCGCGCAGCTCTACGAAGATGGCCAGAACTGGGCGGAAGCCGGAAGGCTCTACAAGCAGCTCGGCGAGCAGGAGGCGCTGGAGCGGGTCCTCGCGAAGTCGGGCCGACTCTTCGAGGCCGGTCGGATGGCCTTCGAGCGAAAGGCGTTCGCCACGGCGCTGGAGATCCTCGACGGGCTCGACCCACTGCAGCACAACTACAAGGAAGGCCAGCTCATCCGGGGGACCATCCTCGACCGAAAGGGCGAGCTCGAGGCGGCGGCCGACGCATACATGTCGTTCCTCGACGGCCGCCCCCCGAACGACAAGACGAAACCCCTCTTCCTGCGCGTGGTCCAGATCAAGGAGGGCTGCGGGCAGACCCAGACGGCCCTCAAGGTCATCGGGCGACTCATCACCGCGGGGTACGGCAGCCCCAACGTCAACGCCATCGCGGCGCGCCTCGAGCAGGTGGTGGCCAAGTCTCCCCCGACCGAGGCGTATGGCTCCGAGCCAGCGACATCCAAGGCCCCGGCACGCACCCCCGCCAAGAGTGAACCGCCGAAGCCCGCGGCCTCACTGGCGTCCACGCTGGCGAGCGGCGGCTCGGTACAGAACGATGATCCGCCGGCCATCCAGTCCCTCGAGCGTCGCTACAAGTTCCTCGGGAGACTCGGCCAGGGCGGTAACGGGGTGGTCTACCGCGCGGTAGACCGGGCGCTGGGCCGCAGCGTGGTGGTGAAGTTCCTTCACCAGGCCCTCCTCCCCACCGAGGTGGCGCGCACCTACTTCGAGCGCGAGGCCAAGACGGCCGCGGGCCTGTCGCACTCGAACATCGTGACGATCTACGACGTCGGCGAGGAAGGCGAGACCCTCTACTTCTCGATGGAGCTCGTCGAAGGTCGGACTCTGGCGGACGTGATCGTGGATCACGGCGGGCGGCTGCCCCACAAGGTGGCGCTGCCGATCGTGCAGCAGCTGTGCGCCGCGCTCGAGTACGCCCACGGGCGCTCGGTGATCCACCGCGACATCAAGCCCGGCAACATCATGGTCACCGAGGACTCGCGGGTGAAGCTCCTCGACTTCGGCCTCGCGAAGGCGCTGGACGAGAACCCCGACAAGTCGGTGTTCCTGTGCGGGACGCCGTTCTACATGAGCCCCGAGCAGATCCGGCGCGACTTCCTCGACCACCGGACGGACGTCTACAGCGTCGGCTGCCTCCTGTACGTCATGTACACGGGCGACGTGCCGTTCCCAGAGGGCAACGTCTTCTTCCATCAGCAGAACACGCCGCCGCCGCACCCGAGCACGCTCGCGCCCGACCTCCCGCGTGGGGTGGCCGAGGTGCTCCTCAAGTGCGTCCAGAAGGACCGCAACGATCGTTATCAGCGGGCGCAAGAGATCGCCGAGGCCCTGGCCGCTTGCGGCTGAAGACCCTAACCGCCTCCGGCTAGGAGACCCCGATCGCCTGCGGCTGCTTGCCGCAAACCCCGCGCGGCGGCCCAAGATCAGGGCCCGTCGCCCCTAAGTGCCCCACTTCATCCCACTCCCGCTGCTGAGCCGCTCAGGACTCGCTTTTTCATCCACAGGCGCAGATCCGATTTTTTTTCGAGCCTCACGGCCCCGGATAACCGCCGCTTGTGGTCTCAACAGCCTGTCACCACAAGAGGTTGTGGCCATATGGAAGTCGTCGATCTTCTTGACCAAGTGGGGGGGAAAGCCCTTGACCCGATTTACGGGAAGGCTTAGACGACAGGTTCGTGGGGAAAAGTGGGATGTCAGGGGATGCCCGTGGGGGAGCGTCCCAGGCACCGCCTCCTCGGGGGTCGAGTCGGATGTTCACGGGCGAGTTCAAGCACGCGTTGGACGAGAAGGGCCGCGTCTCGGTGCCCGCCGGGATGAGGAACGTCCTACGCGGCCGCTATGACTGCGAGGAGATCGTGGTCACGCGCTCGCTCCACGGCACCTGCCTCTGGGGTTTTCCGCATCGCGAGTGGGAGGCGCTGGCCCAGCGCATCGCGGAGTCGGGCCTCGGCGCCGTCGACAACGTTCAGCTGAAGCGCAAGTTCTTCCCGGCGGCCCGCGAGTGCCCGATCGACAAGGCCGGCCGCGTCCTGATCCCCGAGGAGCTCCGCAAGCACGCTGGGATCGGCGGAGACGCCGTGTTCCTCGGCATGGGCAAGTACGTCGAGATCTGGGACCCCGCCCTGTGGGCCGAGGAGTCGAAGCGACTCGACGACGAAGACACGGCAACCCACCTGCTCGAGACGCTCGGAAAGCTGGGCCTGTGAAGACCGCCGCCACCGAAGCCCAGGTCCCGCCACGGGAACCGCCGGACGCCGTCGAGCCCGTGGACACCACGCGGCGAACCCTGGCAGGGGTGCGCGCAGTGGTGGGCGTGGTCGGCTACGTCGTGGTCCTCGCGGGGCTCGGCGTCTATCACGTCTGGCAGCGCCACGACGCGCGCAGGCTGGGCATGGACCTCTCCACGGAGACGCTGCGGTACCGCGCGGCGTACGAGGAGCACAAGAAGCTGAAGCTGGAGCTGGCTTCGGTGAAGCGGGTCGATCGCCTCCGAGACAACGCGGAGGCCCGCCTCGGGATGCGCGCCCCGGCCCCTCAACACATCGTCGAGATCCGCTGACCCATGGGCCTTCGCCGACTCGTCTCCTGGATTTCGGTGTCCCTCGCCCTGGGATGCGCGACTACGCCCGACGGCGAGGTGGAGAAGACGCCGGAGCAGCTGTCCGAGTTCCACTACAAGCTGGCCAACGGGTACTTCTACGAGCATCAGGTGCCCGCGGCCCTGGCCGAGCTGACCACCGCGATCCAGCACAACCCCGAGAACCCCGACGCCCACCACCTCCTGGGGTTTATTTACTTCGGTCGCAAGGACTTCGTGTCCGCCGAGTCGCACTTCCGGCGCGCGCTCGAGATCCGCCCGGGCTTTCATCAGGCGCGCGCGAACCTGGGAGCGCTCCTGCTCGAGCAGCGCCGATGGCGGGACTCCATCGAAGCGGTGGAGCCGCTGGTGGGCGCCTCGCTCTACCCCACGCCCTGGGTGCCCTACAACAACCTCGGGCTCGCATACGAGGGCCTCGGGGAGCGCCGGAAGGCACTCGAGCAGTACAAGATGGCGCTCTTCCATCAGGCCAACTTCTGCCTCGGGCTGCTCAACGCCGGCCGAATGCTCCGCGAGCTCGGTGATCTCGACCCGGCGCTCGAGCACTTCCGGCGCGCTACGGACAAGTGCAAGTCGTTCCCCGACCCCCACTTCCAGATCGCCGAGATCCTCGAGGAGCGGGGTCAGCTCCTCGAGGCCCGGAACGAGTTTCAAGCGTGCTGGAAAGACGCTCCCGACTCACCGCTCGGGATGCGCTGCAAGAGGCGCCTCTAAACCATGCGCCTCTGGTCAAAGCTCAAGAACCGGCGCGCAAAGGCGCCGCGCGCAACGGCCGTCACCGAGCGGCGCCGCCCGACAGGCGCCGAGGTGGATCGGCAGCAGCTCCGCCGCATGAAGGTGATGGGGGGCCTGCTCATCGGCGGCTTCGCCACCGTGATGGTGGCGCTGCTCAACTTCCAGGGCTGCAATCACGCGCTCTATCGCGATCAGGCCGAGGCGAACTACCTGCGGACGCTGCGCATGAGCACGCAGCGCGGCGACATCCTGGACCGCAAGGGAGAGGCGCTCGCCACCTCGGTGGACGTAGACACGGTCTACGTGAATCCGAAGAAGCTGGCGGAGGAGCTGGAGCTACAGGGCAAGACCCTCGAAGAGACGGCTCGCCAAGTGGCGCACGTCCTCAGCATGACGCCGGATGCGGTGGAGCGGGCTTTCCGCGCGGAGGCACGCTTCCGATACGTGAAGCGGCAGGTCACCACGGACGAGGCGGAGCGCGTAAAGCGCCTCGAGATCCCTGGCCTCTACATCCAGCAAGAGGCCAAGCGCTTCTACCCGAAGAAGGAGCTCGCGGGGCAGGTGCTCGGGGTCGTCGGCTTCGACTCGATAGGCGTGGAAGGGATCGAATCGGCCTACGAGAGCGCGCTGCGGGGCGGCTCCGTTTCCACGCGATATCACCGCGACAGCTTCGGGCACTACGAGATGACCGAGGGCCTGCCGGACGTCGCCGCAGAGGCTGGGCACACCCTCAAGCTCACCATCGACGAAAAGATCCAGGCGGTGGCCGAGACCGAGCTCGAGCGGGCGGTGGTCTCCTTCCTGGCGCGCTCTGGCATGGCCGTGGTGATGGAGGTCCAGACCGGGGACATCCTCGCTGCCGCCCACTACCCGCGCTTCAACCCAAATCGTTACCTCGAGATCGTGCCGTCCGACACGCAGACCTTCCAGCTCCAGTCCGAGGTGATCTCGGACCTCCGGAAGAAGAAGCGGAAGGGAGAGCCCGTGGACGAGGAGGCGTTCCAGGCGCTCCGAATGCACACGATGGTACCGCGCCACCGCAACCGCGTGATGTCCAACACCTTCGAGCCGGGCTCCACCTTCAAGGTCTTCACGCTCGCGGCGGCTATCGAGCAGGGCGTAGTGGGCCTGAGCGATCGGTTCGACGTGAGCGAGGGCCGCATCAAGGTGGACAAGAAGTGGGTCCGCGACACCCACCGAATCGACAAGCCCGACGCCACGGTGACGGAGCTGGTGAAGCACTCGTCGAACGTGGGCTTCATCAAGATCGGCCAGATCCTCGGAGCGGAGCTCTTTCACGACGCGATCCTGCGCTTCGGCTTCGGCAGGCCCACGGGCGTCGGCGTCGGCGGTGACGCAGGGGGGCGGGTCCCGGCGCTGAAGGAGTTCGGCCTGGTGGTCTCCGCCAACGTGGCCTTCGGACAGGGGATCTCGGTCACGCCGCTCCAGCTCACCTCGGCGCTCGCGGCGCTCGGGAATGGGGGACTGCTGATGAAGCCGCGGCTCGTCCTCGAGGAGCGGGCCGGAGATGGCACGGTGATCGAGCGCTTCGAGCCGGAGGCGGTGCGGCGAGTGGTGTCCGCAGCCACGGCACGGTCCGTGATCAAGGCGCTCGAGTCGGTGGTCGACTCAGACGGCACGGGACACGACGCCTGGCTCTACGATCACGACGTGGCGGGCAAGACCGGCACGGCACAGAAGGTGGACCCGATCGTGGGTGGGTACTCCGAGGAGCACTGGACGAGCTCGTTCATCGGCCTCGTGCCCTCGAAGAGCCCGCGCCTCGCGATCGCGATCATCGTCGACGAGCCGAAGGGCCTGCACTACGGCGGCCGGGTGGCGGCGCCCGCCTTCCGAACGATCGCCGAGTTCGCGCTGCGTTACCTCGAGGTGCCGCCCACATACGGTCCGCGCGAGCGCGTGGCCCGCGAAGAGGTGCGACGCCGCCACGGACAGCCCGAGCCCACCGGGCTCGACCCGGCTGCCGAGGGGGCCATCTTCGACGACGACGAGGAGGCGGCTGTCGCTGGCGAGGCGCTGCCGAAGTCGGTGACCGTCCCCGACTTCACGGACCTCGGCGTGGCGAACGCCGTGCGCGCCGCACACAAGCGGCTCCTGGCCGTGCAGGTGGATGGCAGCGGCACCGTGTCGGCGCAGTCCGTCGCTGCGGGGACCAAGGTCCCGCCGTGGACGACCGTGACGCTGTACTTCAGACCCGGCGACGACGCCCAGACACCCGACGAAGGAGACGAACCGTGACCCCGTTCCGTACGCTCATCAAGGGGCTCTCCCAGCGAGCCAGCGGCGGCGACCTCGACGTGCTCGTGCGCGGCGTGGTCTCCGACACGCGGAAGCTCGAGCCCGGCGATGTGTACGTCGCGGTGGTGGACGCGCTCCACAAGGGCCTCGACTTCGTCGCCGACGCCGTGGCCCGCGGCGCCGCCGCGCTGGTGTTGCCTGCGGCGCCAGAGACGGATCCCGGCGTGCCCTGGCTGGTGGTGCCCCACACAGGGGCAGCGCTCGCGCGCCTCTGCGCGGCTGTCTACGGTGAGCCCACGGGCGATCTCGTGGGGATCACGGGCACCTCGGGCAAGACGACCACCGCCACGATCCTCCACACCATCCTCGAGACGGCCGGCCGCAAGGCGGGCCTCTTCGGAACCGCCGTCGGCGCCACCTACTTGGGCGAGACGCGAAAGACGGGTCTGACCACCCCGGAGGCGCCCGAGCTCTTCGCCCTGCTCGCCGAGATGCGCGCCAGCGGCGTGGACGCGGTGACGATGGAGGTGAGCTCGCACGGGATCTCGCTGAAGCGGACCTATGGGCTCCCCTGGACCGTGGGCGTGCTCACGGGCGTGGGCAACGATCACCTCGACTTCCACGAGTCCCACGACGCGTACGCCGACACCAAAGTGAATTGGCTGCTGGACGAGGTGGCGCGCTCCAAGCGGGTCAAGGGCGTCGTGGTCCCCGAGGACGACGAGTTCGGCATGCAAGTCCACAGCGAGTTCCGCGGGGGGCCGGTGCTCACCTTCGGCTTCGAAGAAGAGGCGGACATCTTCCCCCTCTCGCTGGAGCTCTCGCCCACGGGCACGCGGGGCACGATCCACACGCCGGACGGCGGGCTCATGCTCGACCTGCGCCTCCCCGGCCGGCACAACGTCCGGAACGCGATGGCGGCCATCGGGGCGGCCCAGCTCCTCGGTATCCAGGCGATCGACATCGTGGACGGGATCTCGAGGGTCCAGCGAGTCCCCGGCCGGCTGGAGCCCGTGCCCAACGACCGCGGCTTCACCGTGTTGGTGGATTACGCGCACAAGCCGGACGCGCTCCTGGCCGTGCTCACCAGCGTCCGCGAGCTGATCGCCGAGACCGCGCGCGTAATCGTCGTGTTCGGCTGCGGTGGCGACCGCGACCGCCAGAAGCGTCCAGAGATGGCGCGCATCGCCTACGCCCACGCCGACGAGGTGGTGATCACCAGCGACAACCCCCGCTCCGAGGACCCCCAGTCCATCGTGGAGGAGATCCTCCTCGGGCTCCCGGCCGACGTGGACGGAGAGCGGGTGCACGTTGATGTGGACCGCGCGTCAGCCATCGCGCGGGCCATGGCGCTGGCCGAGCCCGGGGACCTCGTCCTGATCGCGGGGAAGGGGCACGAGACCGGACAGATCATCAAGGGCGAGACGCGCCCCTTCGACGACCGCCTCGTGGCCGCGGAGGTGCTCGCGCGATGAACTGGACGGCCCGGCAGGTGGCGGGCGCCGTGCGCGGCGTCCTACACGGTCCCGACGCGCCCCTCTCGGGTGTGTCGACGGACACGCGCACCCTCGCGCCGGGTCAGCTCTTCGTGCCGCTCCGTGGGCCCAACTTCGACGGGCACGCGTTCATCGACGGCGCGTTCCAGAGCGGAGCGGCGGCCGCGATGGTGGCGGGCGACGCCGAGCGCAACCTCGACGATGCCCGCGTGTACGTGGAGGTCCCGGACACACTTGAGGCGCTGGGAGATCTCGCGCAGGCCTGGCTCCAGAGCCTCAGCGCCATTCGCATCGCGCTCACGGGCTCGAACGGCAAGACCACGACCAAGGAGCTCATCGCGGCGGCGCTGGCCCCCTACGGCGACGTCCACAAGACCTACGGGAACCACAACAACCTCATCGGGATGCCGCTCACCGCGTTGGCGGCGAAGCCCGGCCATGCCTACATCGTCTTCGAGCTGGGGATGAACGCACGAGGCGAGATCGGGGTGCTCACCCGCCGAGTGGTACCGCACGTGGGCCTCATCACCTCGATCGCGCCGGCACACCTCGAGGGCGTGGGTAGCATCCAGGGCGTCGCGGAAGCCAAAGCGGAGCTCTTCCGAGGGCTGGGACCCAGCGCCATCCTGGTAGTCAACGCGTTCGACGCCCGCGTGAAGGCGCTGGCCGAGGGGCTGCCCCAGCGGGCCGTGGTGGTGGGGCCCGGGAGCGACGCCGACGTCTCGGTCACGCGGATCCAGCGACAAGGCGTCGCCGGCTTCACCGCCACGCTCGCCATTCGAAGCGTCCACTCTGGCGGGCGGCCTGGGGCGGCGTCACCTCGCCCCTCTTCGAGCGCCCGCGCCTCGCAGCGCGGCGAGCCGCAGGTCCACACGCTCACCCTCCGTACGCTGGCGCGGCATGACGTGATCAACGCCGCCCTTGCGATCGGCGTGGTCGTCGCGCTTGGCCTCGAGGTCGAGCCCGCGCTTACGGCGCTCACGCGGCACACCGGGGTCTATGGGCGGATGGCGTGGGTGGTCACTCCTCGCGGCGTGAACGTGATCGACGACACCTACAACGCCAACCCGGGGAGCATGCGGGCGGCGCTCGAGGCCCTCTGCGAGGCCGGCGCCGGTGCGCGGCGATTGGCCGTGTTGGGCGACATGCGCGAGCTGGGACCCTCCGCGGCCACGTTGCACGAGGAGATCGGGGGCGTCGCTGGCGACCTGGGCATCGACGCACTGTACGCGGTCGGCCGCTACGCGGAGAACGTGGCCACCGGCTACGCAGGGGACCGCGTGGTGGCGGCGGAGAACGCCGGAGAGATCGTCGGCCACCTCATGAAGACCGTGCGGCGCGGCGACTGGGTGCTGGTCAAGGGGAGCCGCGGAATGCGGATGGAGCGCGTCGTGGAAGCGCTCATGGAACAGGACGCATGAAGACCTCTCTCCGCGCACACCCGAGCACCACCACGACCGAAAGGCCGAGCCTCGTCACCCAGCTGACCACGCCCGCCCCGCGCCCGCCACGCCCCGCGGCGGCTCACCGCGAAGAGCAGCCGTTCGACGTGAGCCTGTTCGGCGCGGTGTTCGCGTTGCTGGGGATCGGCGTCGTGATGGTCTACTCGTCCTCCGTGGCCACGGCGACGCGCGGCTCGGCTGACCCGAACCTGGCGCTCATCTCCCACCTCAAGCACATCGCCGTGGGCCTCCTGGCGTTCACCGTGGGCATGTCGGTGGACTACCAGCGGTATCGGAAGGTGGTCTATCCCGCGCTCCTCGGGGCGATGGGCCTGCTCCTCATGACGTTGCTCATGCCGGCGGACAAGGCAGAGGGCGCCATCAGCTACCACAACTCCGCGCGGTGGCTGAAGTTGGGCGGCCTCCAGTTCCAGCCCTCCGAGGTCGTGAAGTTCGCGTTCGTGGTCTATCTGGCCTACTCGCTCGAGAAGAAGGTCGAGGCCGTCAAGACGTTCACTTACGGCTTCCTGCCGCACCTGGTCGTGGGCGCCATCCTGGTCACCATGTGCCTTCAGCAGCCGGATCTCGGGACCGCCCTGCTCCTGGCCACCATCCTCATGGCGATGCAGTTCCTCGCGGGCTCGAAGATGACCACGATCGCCGCGTTCGTGCTGGTCGCCATCCCGCTGGCGGTCAGCTACATGCTCTCGTCCCGCTCGGCCCGAATCCTCGCGTACCTCGATCCCTTCGCAGTACGCGACTCGGCCGGGTACCAGCCGGTGCAATCGATCCTCGCTATCGGCTCCGGAGGATGGACGGGGCTCGGCCTCGGGGACGGGTACCAGAAGCACGGCTACCTCACGCAGGCCGGCACGGACTTCATCTTCGCGGCCATCGGCGAGGAGCTGGGCTTCATGGGCTGCGCCGTCGTGGTCGCGCTCTTCGTCTGGCTCTGCGTCCGCGGCTACCGTGTGGCCTGGAAGGCGCCCGATCGTTTCGGGCGCTACCTCGCGTTCGGGATCACCACGCTCTTCGGGGTGCAGGCTTTCGTGAACATGGCCGTGGCCACCACGGTGCTCCCGACCAAGGGTCTGAACCTGCCCTTCGTCTCCGGCGGGGGCACGAGCATGTTGGTCTCGTGCCTCGCCATGGGCGTGCTCATGAACGTCTCGCGGTACGCCGAGGCGCCGTCCACTTGGAAGCCGCGGTTCCATAGCGGCGAGGGTCTCGTAGACTTCGCGAAGCTGCCCGCGCGGAAGAAGTCGACCAAGAAGGCCGAGTTCAAGGGTCAGAAGGGCACGGGCGTGTCGCCGTTCACCATGCCGAGGAACACTCGGTGAGGGACTTCCGCCCAGCGCTCGCCAACCAGCGTCGCCCGCAGCGCGTCGCTTGGCGTGCCGCTTTCCGGCGGGCGATCGCCGCTGTGCGCGCGTTCCCGTCGGCCGGGATCACGCGTGCCCGCGCCGCCCTCGACGCCCTGGTCATCGGGTTGGGCCGCCTGGTGCGTGCCGTAGTACGAACGCTGTGGCGCATCACGCCGTATGTCGCTGGCGCGCTCTGCATGGCGCTGATCCCGGTGATCATCGTCTACGGTCAGCGCTTCCTCCGAACCAGCCCCCACTTCCGCGTGCAAGAGGTCGAGGTCTCGGGCCACGCGAACGTCCCCGTTGAGGAGGTGCTGGAGGTGGCCGGCGTAGCCAACGCCCCGAACCTCCTCGAGGTGGACGTGGAGGCGGTTCGCCAGAGCCTCGAGCTGCACCCGTGGATCCGCGCGGCCAAGGTGCAGCGCGAGCTCCCGAACAAGCTCATGATCGCCGTGAGCGAGCGGCAACCCATGGCACAGCTGTCGCTTGGCGGCCTCTACCTCGTGGACCGCCGCGGTCAGCCCTTCAAGCGGGTGTGGCCGGGCGAAGAGTATCGCCTGCCGATCCTGACGGGGCTCCAGCTCCAGGACTTCGAGCCCGACACGCCGATCGAGCGCCGGGAGCTCGCCGACCGACTGGTCCGGACGGCGCTCGACCTGCTGGACACCTGGCGTCGCGGCCCGCTCGGCAAGCGGATCAGCGTCACAGAGGTGCAGATGGATCCGCTGCTCGGCCACGGCGTCGTGCTGGGCGCGGCGGACCCGAGCTCCGCTGGGGCCACCGTGCACCTCGGGGCCGGCAATTTCAGGGAGAAGCTGGCGCGCCTCGAGACAGTACTGGCCGACGCGCGCCGACGTGGAAAACGAGTGGCAGCCGTCCACCTGGACGATCCGAACGACCCGGGGCGCGTCGCCGTGCGCTTCCGGACAGAAGACGAACACGCGAGTGGGGCAGCGCCGGAGCGCGAAGCGAGGAGGAACCGTGGCTAGGGACGAGATTATCGTCGGGCTCGACATCGGGACGACAAAAGTGACGTGTGTGATCGGTGAACGCTCTGAGGGCGGCATCGACATCATCGGGATTGGGAACGCGCGCTCCGAAGGGCTCCGCAAGGGCGTGGTGGTCAACATCGACTCCACCGTGCGGGCCATCCGGCAGGCCGTGGAAGAGGCCGAGCTGATGGCGGGCTGCTCCGTGGTCAACGTGTTCACCGGCATCGCCGGCGCGCACATCAAAGGCCTGAACAGCCGGGGGATCGTGGCGATCGGCAAGGAACGCGAGGTGTCAGACGCCGACATCGAGCGCGTGATCGACGCGGCTCGGGCCGTGGCGATCCCAATGGACCGCGAGATCATCCACATCCTCCCGCAGGAGTATGTGATCGATGACAACGACGGCGTCCGCGAGCCCATCGGGATGAGCGGCGTCCGGCTCGAGGTCAAGGTGCACATGGTCACGGCCCAGTCGACGTGTGTTCAGAACATCATCCGCTGCTGCAACCGCGCGAACCTCAACGTGCAGGCCATCGCGCTCGAGCAGATCGCCAGCGCCGAGGCCTGCCTGCTCGAAGAGGAGAAGGAGCTCGGGGTGGCGATGGTCGACAACGGCGGCGGCACCACCGACCTCGCG
>SXOO01000203.1 GCA_005776725.1 Pseudomonadota bacterium
ACGAGGCCTACCTCGACGTCACCGAGAACCGCCTCGGCATGGCCCTCGGCCGTGACGTGGCGATCCACCTGAAGGCGCGGATCCGAGACGAGCTGCACCTCACGGCCTCGGCCGGCGTGGGTCCGAACAAGCTGATCGCCAAGATCGCAAGCGACGTCCGGAAGCCCGACGGCCTCTGCGTGGTGGCGCCGAGCCGGGTCCTCGACTTCCTCGCCCCGCTCCCGGTGGGGCGCCTCTACGGGGTGGGGCCGCGCACAGCAGAGCGGCTCGGTGAGCTGGGCATGAAGACGGTGATGGACCTGCGAGGCGCCGAAGCGCACGGCCTGGAGCGGGTGCTCGGGTCGTTTGGGCGCTTCCTGCACGCGCTCGCGTTCGGGCACGACGACCGGCCCGTGGTGCCGTACCACATCCCGAAGAGCCGCGGCGCCGAGACCACGCTCTCGGTGGACCTGACCGACCTCCGCGCCATCGCCCGGCTCGTGGAGGAGCAAGCGGAGGAGGTAGCGGACGGGCTCCGGCAGCTCGGTCGCCCCGCGCGGACCGTGACGCTGAAGGTGCGCTACTCGGACTTCACGACGATCTCGCGGAGCCGGACGCTCCCTGCGCCCACCCGAGACGCTGCCGTGCTGTGCGAGGTGGCGCTGTCGCTGCTCCACACTCAAACCGAGGCCGGTCGGCGACCGATCCGGCTCGTGGGCGTACAGGGGCACAACCTGCTGGACCCGTTCGCACCCGAGCAGCTCTCCCTGCCGCTGGAGTTCAAGTCTGTGATGGGTTAGGCCCCGAGCTTCGGGCACCGGGCAGCGCGGATGATCGTTCGCGCGCAGGGCCCGAGACGCCCGAACACCTCGGTACCCAAGTCCATGGATCGCCTCCGCCTACACGAGGGACCACCTTCACACAGCGACGCCAGGGTGCAATGCCGTCACTCGAAGAGAACGCGCCGCACGCGCACCACGAACCTGACGTCGCAGGCTATGGCCGCGCTCGCCGTCCAGGGGGGCCGACGCGACTCTCTGGTGGCAGCTCGCCGCCGTGCTCCTGACAGCTGGCTGCAGCGAAGACACGCAAGGCCCCTCGGCCGGCACCGACGTGTTCACCGACGAGGTCGCCCAAGCGGGCGACGCCGTCGTGGACGCGGCTGAGCCGAGCTCTGACACGCCCGGCTCCCATGCGGCAGACACTTTGGACCCTGAGGTCGGTCTGCCAGACGATGATGTGGTCCTGCCGGTCGACGTGGTGGTGCCGACCGACGCCGAGGACACCGCTGGCCGCTCGACGCCGGGGACACCGGCGAGCCGAGCGATGTGAACGAGGACGTCGGCGAACCACCCGACGTCCCGACGCGGGCCTACGGTGGAACGATGGACGCCACACTTCCCATCACGGCGAACCTGACGCTCCCTGACGAGATTGTGCCCGGCGTCCCCTTTACCGCTTCAGGCACGTGGCAGCTGAGCGCCGGCGCGGGCTTCAGCGCCAAGACGCCGGCATACGAGGCGGGCGTCGGCGCCCGTGTGGTCGACACCCACTACGTGCTCGGGATCGACATCTCCGGCGCCAAGGTGCCGCTCGTCGGCGTGACGGGCTCCACGGGGACGCTCTACTACAAGTACACGAAGACCCTGCCCACGACGCTCACCGGTGTGCGCTTCAGCGACGTGTACCCGAGCGGCGTGGTGATCAAGGACAGCCCGCTCATGGAGCTCTTTACCGGCCAAACCGGCAGCACGGAGTTCATCGATCGACCAAACTTGCTCATGAGCGCCGGGGTCACTCTCAAGACGCTTCACCTGAACCAACCGCTCAGCGCGCTGCTCCAGGAGGCGGCGCCGGAGGTCCCCTTGAGCGGGAGTAACTCTGTGACCGTGCTTCCGTCGCGACGGGCGCAGGTCGACTACACCACCGTCACCGGCACGATCGACATCGATTCGACGTTCGAGCAGGCCTACTACATGGAGGTCGAGGACGTTACGGCCCGCGTGCTCCTCGAAGACGGCAGCGTGGTCGAATTCGCCCTGGCCGCCACGACTCAGCTCACCCTTCCGCCGTCCGCCGACGCGAACAACGATGGCCGCGTAGACGCGTCCGTCACCTACGTCGTCCAGGCGCGCTTCAGCAACTGCCTCCGAAACATCACCACCGGCCAGACGCAGGCGAGCTTCGCCCGGTCGTCATGGAAGCTCTACTCCACCGATACGGGAAATATGGAGACGCTCACGTCCTCCGGGGTTATCGGTCCGCTCGCCACGGCGACCATCGAAGTCGGAGGGATCAAGACGAACTCGACGAGGTCCCTCGTGCCAGGTCTCTCCACGGCCACGTTCCCGATGGCAGTCGACCTCGCCGCCGGTATCAAGGCAGAGAGCTGTTCCAATTCTCAGGACGACGACGACGATGGGAACGTCGACTGCGCCGACGCGGAGTGCGACGGCGCGGTCTGCAACGCGACCGGCCGGTGTCAGGCGGGCGTGTGTGCGCTGGCGTGCGGCGACTGCGACGACGGTGTGCTCTGCACCGCTGATGTCTGCGACAGCGCCACCGGCCAGTGCCAGCACGTGGCCGTCGATGCCAGCTGCCCGGACAACGGCTTCTTCTGCGATGGCATGGAGACGTGCCACGAGCAGGCCGGTTGCCTGCACACAGGCGCTCCGTGTGCCCCGGGCGAGATGTGCGACGCGCCCACGGCCAGCTGCGTCGCGCTGAGCGGGGTCACGGCCGCGCCGGGCTTGATCGCGTCCATCGGTGACGGCTACACCACCGCGTTCGCGGCGCCATGCGAGGATGGCAGCGTCTCGGGCTTCTCTTCTTGCATGCTGAACGGCGTCGTGAGCGGCCAGTCGCTTGGAGGCGACTACCCGTGGCTCTCTTGGTCGACCGGTGACGAGCCCGATGTCTTCAGCCTCGCGCAGCCCCTCGCGGAAGCCCTGGGCTTGTCGTCACCGCCGATGGGCGCCACGGTCGCGATGACGGGCGCGCGGTGGCGGGACTTCGCCGACGCGGCCCGCCGGGTCTGCGAGCTCGCGCCGAAGCCGGCTGTTGTCACAGTACTGCTCGGAGCGGCGGACGTCTGTGACGCCGCGACCCTGACCCAAGCGCCTGCCCCCACCGTGGTCATCAGCGAGCTGAGTGAGGGCCTCGACCTCCTCACCCGCTGCCTGCCGGCAGGTAGCACCATCCGATGGTTCAGCATGCCGCGCGTGGATCTGGTCTACGACGTCGGTCAGGAGAAGGTGCGGGCGCCGTGCGCCGACGAGCAAGACGTCAGCTGCCTGGACGCGTGGGCCGAGCTCGGCGTCTGCCCGCTCGTGACGCAAGGCGCTGACCCGAGCGTCCGCGCGGCGCTCGGGAGCAAAATCGACGCACTGAACCAGGGCCTGTCGGATGAGGTAACCCGCTACCAGACCCAGGCCGGCGGCCGGAACCCGAACGGTGTTGCGTTGACCACGGACTGGACCGGCTCGATCGGCGCCGGCCGGGCGGACACCTCCGTGGGCACCTGGCGCCCGGGCGTCTGCGACCTCAACCCCGTCGACTGCTTCCACCCCAGCACGGCCGGTCAGAACCGACTCGCCTGCCTCGCGTTCGCGCAGGATCCGAAGAACCCTACCCCCGGGGCCGAGGACTGCGGCGCCAGCCGCCGCTGCGGCAACGGCATGCTCGAGTCCGCGCTGGGCGAGCAATGCGAGACCGACGCGAACTGCGCCCTGGGGACGGTCTGCGACGCGCTTTGCACCTGCGTCGCCCCCTAGCAGACCCCGGAGCTCACGCTCGTAGGCCGAGTGGGCCATTGAGGGCACCGGACTCGCGGATCAAGACGGACGAGCCGGTCGATCCGATGGACCGGGACGCTCGTACCGAGGGCGATGGAACCCCTTTGTCGTCGCTCGCTCGGGCCCGCCGTGTGGTCCGCCGTTGCCGTGCTCCTCGTTGCCTGCGCCGAACCACCGGCAAGCGCAGGCATCGAGGCTGCCGATCCCGGCCCGTCGCCCGACGCGGCGCAACTCGACGCCAGCGTTGACGTCGGCGCCGACGCTCTCCCGAGCCCCGACGACGCGGCCACCTCCGTTGATGCCGACGTACCCGAGCAGGACGTGCCGCCCGCGGAGGACACGGCGGCGGCACCGGATGTGCCCAAGGACGACGTGCCACCGAACGACGCATCGACGGACGTGCCCGCCGGAGACGTACCTACGGAGGACGTGCCAACCGAGGACGTGCCAGCCGAGGACGTGCCAGCCGAGGACGTGCCAACCGAGGACGTGCTGCTAGAGGACGTGTCAGCGGATGTACCCGAAGAGGACGTGTCCCCAGAAGACGCATCCACTGACGACGTAACAACGGAGGACGTACCGCTCCACGAGGTCACACCGGAAGACGTGATAGCGGAGGACGTGACTGCGGACGACGTCGCCACCGAAGACGTGCACAGCGACGAGGACGTCACGCCCGGCGACGAGGACGCCACGCCCGGCGACGATACGACCGACCCGCAGGACATCACTGAGGACACGGGCGGGCCCGAGGACGTCGGTCCGACCGCGTTCTGCACGGCCGACGCCGAGTGCGACGACGGCGACGCGTGTAATGGCGCGGAGCGCTGCGTCGATGGCGCCGCCTGCGCGCGCGGCCCAGCGCCGGCGTGCGACGACCAGAACCCCTGCACCGCCGACACGTGCCTCGCCGCGTCGGGCTGTAAGTACACGCCTCTCCTCACGGCGTGCGACGACGGCGATCCCTGTACGGCCGGGGACACGTGCGCGGCCGGCCATTGCGCCGGAGTGGCCCGCACCTGCGATGACGGCGACGGGTGCACCCACGACAGCTGCGGCCCCGGTGGCTGCACCCACGCCCCGGTGGAAGAGCTCCCCGCTCTGAATCTGGTGGCGCCCGAGGACGGCGCAGTCGTTAAGGGCCCGGTGGCGCTCGCTGTGGTGGTGACCGGGCCCGCGCGGGGGGCACCGCGACTGCTCGATTCCGGCCTCGGCCTCCCGCTCGACGCCGTGCTCGTGGACGCCGGGCCCCACGAGCTCGCCGCCACAGTCACCGCGTGCAACGGCACCGTGGTCACTTCGAGCCGCCGCTTCGTCGTCGATCCGCTCCCGCCCTCCTGCCGCGCCACGCTCAGTCCGCCCCCGAACGCCGCCGGCTGGTCCAACACGCCCACCACCGTCACCTTCGAGGCCGAAGACGACGGGGCGGGGCTCGAGACGGTGAGCGAGCCGGTAGTCGTCACAGCGCCGGGCGAGACCGTGGTCACCGGCACCGCGGTTGACCGGGCCGGCCACGAGACCACCGCCAGCGCCACGGTCCGAATGGACGTCCACGCGCCCCTGGTGGTGCTCAGCGGCCCGAAGCCGAACCAGCCCGCGAATGACCAGTGGGTCAGCCAAGACTCGTCGGTGACCCTCACGGGCACGATCGGCGACGAGGCGCCGGGCGTCTCGGCCGCCGGCTTCTCCCGCGCGGTCGCGTTCTCCAGCCGAGACACCACCCGCGTGGACCTCGCCCCCGGGCCCTTCACCGTAACCTTCGCGCTGCGCGAGGGGGTCAACACCCTCACGGTGGCGGCGATGGACCACGCCGGCAACGCTGGCCTCGCCTCGCTGATGGTGGTGCGCGACGCCGAGCCCCCACGCGTGGCGATCCAGACCCCCACGGGTCCGGTCTCGGGACCCACGGTAGACGTGGCCGGCCTCGCCCACGACCTGGTGGTCGGCTCGATCACGGCGGAAGACGTGACGGTCACCGTGAACGGCGTGAGCGCTACGGTGCTCGATGGCCGCTTCTTCGCCGCGGGAGTGCCCGTGTCCGCAGGGGAGACCACGCTCACGGCGGTGGCCACGGACGCGGTGGGGCTCACGGCAACGGCGGCGGTCACCGTGCCCGTGGTCCCCTCGGCGCTCGAGCTCGTCTCGGGGGGAGGCCAGACAGGGGCCCCGAAGCTCCCGCTCGACGCCCCGGTGGTCTTCCGCGTCACGACGCCGCCGCTCGAAGGGCGCGAGGTGACGGTAGCGATCACGGACAACGACGGCGCGTTAGCCGCAGGGCCCGCGGGCACCCTAGTCGCCCTGGGCCCCGAGGGTCGCCGCGCGCTGCTGCGCACAGACGCCCAGGGTCTCTGCAGCGTCACGTGGACGCTGGGGTCGCGCGCTGGGGCCGGCGTGAACCGGCTCAGCGCAACCGCCGGCTCCCTCGGCAGCCAGGTGGCGCTCGCCAGCGCGAACGCCGGCCCGCCCGCCAACCTCTACGCGACGTCGGGCGACAACGCCGTGGGCACCCCTGGGGAGCCGCTGCCGATGCCGCTCTCGGTGCTCGCCACCGACACGCACGGCAACGGGGTCGCCGGCGCGGTCGTGCGTTTCGAGGTGAGTCGCGGCGACGGACGCTTCGCTGACGGCGTAGTCGCCACGGCGCTCACCAACGACAAGGGCGTGGCCCACGCGGTCTTCGTGCCCGGCGACGCGCTCGGGAGCGGTGCACAGGCCGTGCGCGCCACCGTCCTTGGCTTCGACTCGAGCACTGCGCTGGGCGCCGAGTTCTCTGTGTCCACTCTGGCCCGGAACCCGGGTGAGACCACGCGGGTCAGCGGTCTCATCCTCGACGAAGACCAGGCGCCGGTGGCGGGCGTGACGTTGTCGACCGAGGACGGCTCACAGAAGACCCAGAGCGACGGCGACGGCCGCTTCCTCCTGCCCACTCCGCCGGGTTTCGTGCGCCTCACGGTTGACGGGCGCACAGCGCAGCGCCCCGCCGTCGACGAGCGCTTCCCCGTGATGACGCTGGACCTCAACCTCGTCGAGGGCGCGCTCAACCCCATCGAGCGTCCGATCTACCTCCTTCGGCTCGCCGCCGGGCAGCGCGTGGACGCGGTACGCGCGGGCCCGATCCGACTCACGCTGCCGGAGCTCCCGGGTTATGAGCTCACGATCCCAACGGGCACCGTGGTCACCTTCCCGGACGGCAGCCACGAGGGCTACGTCTCGCTCACGCAGGTCAACAACGACCAGGCGCCGATGCCGCCGGTGAACGGCCTCGCGCCCCGGGTGTTGGTCACGATCCAGCCCGCCGGCACCCGCTTCGAACCGCCCGCGCCGCTGACGCTGCCCAATACGGAGGGTCACTCGCGTGGGCGAAAGGTCGAGCTTGTCTCGTTCGACCACGACCTCGAAGCGTTCGTTCCGGTAGGGACGGGCACGGTCTCCGAGGACGGCTCGTTGATCCGCAGCGATCCCGGCGTGGGCGTGTTGAAGGGCGGATGGCACGGCGGATCGACGCCCGGCGGGCAAGGCAACGCCGCCACCATCACCGCCAAGCTGACGAACAACGGTCAAAAGCTCACGTCGGTGTCGCTCGAGGGCACGGGGCAGCCGGGCGCAGACACCAGCTGGCAGTTCTGCGCTTCGGGCTCCATCACGGTGGGCAACGCGGCGTGCCCGAACAAGACCTCGTGCCCCACGTCCGCGAAGGCGGCCAGCGGGCTCAGCGGCTTCGGCGTGGTGAAGGTGGTGCACAAAGACACCCGGGGGAACCAGGCGCAAGACTATCAGCTGGTCACGGTGTGCCCCCTCCCACCGGTCACGCTCAAGACGGCGCACAAGATCAACGGGGACTTCTTCACCAAGTTCGTCGAGCGCGCCGGCAAGGTCACCCAGCGCCTCGGGTGCAAACCCGCCGCCACATACAAGTTCAACACGGCGGCCGACGCCACAGTCGGCTGCTGCGGCAGCTGCCCAGGCATCACGGCGAAGAACTTCAACCTCTCGCTCGACGCGGAGGCCTCGATGTCGCTCAAGTGCAGCGTGCCCGGCGCCTCGATCCCACCGATCGAGATCCCGGGGGTGGCCACCGTGGAGGTGGGGCTCTCGGTCACCGCGAAGCTCGTCGGGGCGGCGGGTGTCTCCGTGGCGGTGGACAACTGTAGACAGCCGGCAGACATCCAGCCGAAGGGCAACGCGAACGTGAAGCTGGCGATCCAGGTGGACGCCACGCTCGCGAGCGTGAAGTTGGGCAAGAAGCAAGTCGCCAACGTGACGGGCTCGGCCGAGTCCAGCGTGACTGGGACGCTCGAGCTGCAGCGCAAGGAGTTCCAGGCCAAGGTGTGCTGGGACGGGGTCACGCTCAAGGGCAAGGTCGTGTTCCTCGACTTCACCCTCGTGGACTACAAGAAGGTGCTGTTCTGCCCCCAGACCGTCTGGGAGACCGTGATCCCGTTCACGCCGCCCGCGGGCCTCGTGGGTGGCACGGGATGTCCCAACGGCGCCTTGCCGCCCCTGGTGGACCCGCCCTGCGGCAAGCCGATCACCTTCCCTGACCCGAACGCGCCGCTCCCCCCGGTGAACACCGGCTCCACGAAGAACGCCTGCGGCGCCGGCTGCGATTCGAGCGCAACGGGGGGCTGCACCTCGGACGCGGAGTGCGACAACGGCAACGTCTGCGACGGCCTCGAGACGTGCAGCGTGGCCAAGGCGTGCGAGAAGGGGACGCCGCTCGTCTGCGAGCCCGACCAACACGCGTGTACCACCGTGGCGTGCGACCCCATCGATGGTTGCGTGCAACAGGCCGACGACACGGCGTGTAACGACTCCCTGGACTGTACGACCGACCGCTGCGACCTCGTGGTCGGCTGCACCCGCGAGGAGGACGACTCGCGCTGCAACGACGGCGTGGCTTGTACGATCGACCGCTGCAACAAGGCCCGGCCCGCCCCAGGGACTGGCTGCGAGGTGGAGTTCGACGACCAGGAGTGCACCGACGGCGTCTCGTGCACCGATGACTTCTGCGACCCCTTCGACGGCTGCAGGAGCACACCGAACCTCCAGAAGTGTGCGGACGACGGGGTCCCGTGCACCGAGACGCGGTGCGATCTCGTCCGCGACTGCCAGGACGAGCCACGCGACACCTTCTGTGACGACGGCTTCGCGTGCACGGTCGATCGCTGCGACCCCACGGAGGGGTGCGTCTTCCAACCGCAAGACAGCGCGTGCAACGACGCGCTCGAATGTACGACCGACGTGTGCGTCCCCGGCGAGGGCTGCATCTACACGGCGGACGACACCCTTTGCGACGATGGCGTGGACTGCACCCTTACCCAGTGCAATCCGCTGACGGGCTGCGACACCGAGCTGGATCCGACGCGCTGCGCAGACGGCCTCGAGTGCACCGAGGAGCGTTGCGATCCGGTCAAGGGCTGTGTGCTCACGCCGAACGACGCGGCCTGCGACGACGGAGAGCCTTGCACGAACGACGCCTGCGAGCCGACCGCGGGGTGTACCCACACGCCCGACGACGGCCTCTGCGACGACGGGGATCCAAACACGGTCGACCGCTGCGCCCCGCCGTGCGTGAGCGAGGGCGAGCCGGGCGGCGGGGGCACGGTGGGATGCGCCGGCTGCCCCGCGGGCTCCACCGACTGCTGCTGCAGCGACGACGACTGTCCGGGCGACGGGATCGCGCGCTGCGAAGCCGGCCAGGTGGTGCGGCACACGTGTGAGGGCGGGAGCTGCGTCAAGACGGTGCCGGGCTGCGAGGCGTTCGAGTCGGCGGGCCCCCCGTCGTGCGCCTCCCTCACGCAACCCGTGGCCTTCACCTGCAGCGGCGCGGTGTGCACCGTGGCGCCCTTACCCGCGTGCCCTCCGGGAACCAGCTGCAAGAGCGGTCAGTGCGGAGGCACCCCGTGAAGCTCACCCTCCCTGCCCTTCCTGCCTGCGTGGTCTGCGTCGTCTGTGTCGCCTGCGTGGCTGGGGTCGCGCTCGCCCAACACGAGCGCTCCCCCACGGAGGACTGCTTCGTCCAGGTCGGCAACCGGCTGGTCCCCGTTCAAGCCGACGGCTACTGGGAGGCCATAGGCATCCCGGCGGCCGGCGGCCTCTTCAAGGCTCGGCTCCACTGCACCAACCCGTACGGCACACGCCGCGGGGCGAGCGGGTTCTTCGGGGTCTCGCCCAACACCACCACCGCGATCCCGTCCGTCCCGTTCTCTCCGCCACCGAGGGAGCCCCAGCGCCTGATCCTCACCGGGCCGTCCGTCGTGACGGGGCCCGATGCCGGCGCGCTCGGTGTGAGCGGCGCGTTCGCAGACGGCGCCATCGAGGCGCTCACCGAGGGGACCACCTTCGTCTCGTCCGACGCGTCGGCGCTGGCCGTCGACGCGGCCGGCGGACTCGCGGCGCTCCGTAGCGGGCGGGTCTTCGTATCGGTCTCACACTCCGGGATCACCTCGGGGCTCCGCATCGACGTGCTCCTCGGCGGCGACACCGACAACGACGGCCTCCCCGACGACTGGGAGATCGCCGTGGGGCTGGATCCGTCCGACCCGCTCGACGCGGGCGCCGACCTGGACGGCGACGGGCTCGACAACCGCGCCGAGTTCGATCTGGGCTCTGACCCGTTGAGCGCCGATCCCGACGGCGACGGCATCCTCGACCCGGAAGAGGTCGTGGCGGGCGCGGACGGCTGGATCACGTTGCCCCGGGCCTCTGATACGGACGGCGACGCGCTCCCAGACGACGTCGAGCTCCTCGTGGGCAGCGACCCCACCGACCCCCAGAGCGCTGACTACGGGGCGGCCGTCCTGTCGCTGGAGGTTTCGCCGAAGACGCTGACCTTCGGCCTCGGAGTCTTCGGGGACGCGAGCCCGAAGCGCGTGCGTGTGATCGCGCGCCTGGTCGCCAATCGCACCGCGGAGGTCACCACGCGCGCGGCGTTCTCCACCTCGCCCGCCGGCGTCGTGGAGCTGACCGACACCAAAGGCGAGATCCAACCGTCGGCGCCAGGCGTGGCCGTGCTCACCGCCGCGTTCGCCGGTCGCGACGTCTCGGTGCCGATCCGGGTATTCCAGACCGCCGTGCAGCCGCTCGGGCGCTTGGACCTCCCGGGCGACACTTACGACGTCGCGCTCTTCGGGGACCACGCGTATCTGCCCGCCAGCGCGGCGGGCCTCGTGGTGGCCTCGCTGGCGAGCCCGACCACCCCGGTGGTTGTGGCCACCCTCGCGGTCGGCACAGCCCGGGACGTCACGCGCTTCGGGGCCAGAATCGGCGTAGCCACCGAAGGGGGCGTCGCCCTGGTGAGCGCCGCCGGCGCCAGCGCCGCCATACTCCTGGAATCCTCCACCAGCAGCCCGCAGACCCAGGTGGCCGCCTCAGCAGGCCTGCTCGTCTCCGGCGGTCCCGCAGGTGTGCGCGCCTTCGACGCCTCCCTGAACCCGGCGGGTCACCTCGACACCACGGCCGTCCGGGGCCTGGCCGCGTCGGGGACCACGGTGGCCTACGGACTCGGCCGCAGCCTGGCCGTGGCCACACACACCGGCAGCGAGTTGACCTCCCGCTCAGCCCTGCAGTTGGGCCGCCCCGTGCTGGCCGTGGAGCTCTCCGGCGACACCGCGTTCGTCGCTCTGGACCTGCCGGTGAGCCAGATCCTGGATCACACGCTGGCCGTGGTCGACCTCAAAGACCCTGGCGCACCGGTGCTCCTCTCGCGGTCGGGCCTCGGCGACTTCCTACTGCGCGATTCCGCGCTGGTCGGCACCACCCTGTACGGTGCCGAGTGGCTGCGGACGAACGCGGCCGTCTTGCTGGACACCGCCGCTCCCGGTGCCCCGGCTTTCGTGGCACAGGCCGACTTCTCGCCGCTGGGTGACGCGGACGGCTGGGGCGTGGACGCCAGCCCAGCGTGGCTCGCCCTGGTCGCGGGAACACCGACGCCGCGGACGCTGTACGTCAGCCGGTCCACCGCGGGCGGCGCCACGGCCCCCGGCGTCCAGCCCCTGCCGCCCACCGTGGTTCTCACCGCGCCCGGCGACGGCCGCGCGGTCCGTCGGAACGAGGTGCTGACCCTACAGGCCTTCGCGTCCGACGACGGCGGCGTGGCCCTATTGCGCTTCCGAGCCGCCGGTGAACCGGTGGGCGAGGCGTTCGGCTCCGCCGCTTCCGTCGTCTGGACCGCTCCCAACGACTTCGGCACCGTGGTCCTCACGGCCGAAGCGCTGGACTTCGACGGTAACCTGACGACCTCGGGCCCGGTGCAGGTGTTCGTGCTGCCGGACACCGACCCGCCTTTGGTCACTCTCAGCGCGCCGCTCCCCGGCGTGACCGTGTTCGCGGGCGCCAGCTTTGCCGCGGCCGCGGTTGCCACGGACAACTCGTTCGTACGGTCTACTCGGTTGCTGGTGGACGGGGAGGTGCGCCACGAAGCGGACGGCGCGAGCGCCTCGGCCCTCTTGAAGGCACCGAACACGCCCGGAACACTCACCGTCTCCGCCGCGGCGACCGACCAGGACGGCAACTCCGGGACCTCGCCGGGGGTGATGGTCACGGTGATACCGGTGCCGACCACGACGTGCGTCGGGCGGGTGGTCACGGCCGCCAACGCCGCTGTGCCCGGCGCGACGGTCGCCGTGGGGGGCCTCACCGGGTCCAGCGCGACCGACGGGTCTTTCAGCGTCACGGGTATCCCGGCGCTGTCCGGCCTGGTGGTCGCCGTGACCCCGCCTGAGGGCTCGGGGCTCTCGTCCCTCTCCGTCGGGCCCGTCACCCCCGTGCCGAACGGGGTCACCGACGTTGGGAATGTGGTCCTCGAGGCCGCGGGGGCCCGGCCGCTGCGACGGTCGGCGGTGGTGTCTCCGCCGGTTCGTCTCACCTTCGCCGCGCCCTCTGCTGCTCCCGCCACACACGTGGACGATCTCATCGACGGCACCACCCTGGACATGGACACGTCTACGGCGCGACACCTCCCGGGCACACCCGGTCTCGCAACTTCGGGCCTGGACCTCGTCCGTCCATTGCCGGGAGGCGGTGGCCTCGGCGCCGTGGTGATGACCACGCCGACGACCCTGCTGCCGGGTATCTACGAGTACGAGTCGCTCACCGTCGCGACCGAGGTGAAGTGCCCGTACGGCGACGTGGAGATCCGAGTGAAGGGCGACTTCTACCTCGAGAACGGCAACATCTTGGCGCAGGAGGGCTCGCTGACACTCATCGTGGGAGGTAAGGCCGAGATCGGCGTGGGCTCCAGCGGCGGCATCTACGCCACAGGCGATCTGTCCGTATTCCTCGGCACCCTGGGGCCACAGGTCCACCGCCTCGAGGAGGGGCTCTCGACCTCGGAGAACGGCCCGCCCGCAGGCGCTGACTTTCACGGGAGTTCTGTGGTGCTCGAGGTGGTCGGAGACCTCTACGAGGGGGACCAGTATGCGTTCGTGGGCGCCGGGAGCGGCCGGGGCTCCGGCTTCGGGGGCGACGCAACCGTGCGCGCGACGGGCGTCCTGGATCTCAGCGAGGTTTCCTCCGGCGGCTCGTACAGCCCCCTGGACAACGCGCCCTTCGGCAAGGGCGGCTCGACGCGGGTCACCGCCGGGGGCGACGTGCACTTCGAGAGTGTCTGGGCAGGCGGGTCGTCGCAGGGGCTGGGCGGCGACCTCGTGGTGTCGGCCACCGGAGACATGGTGCTGGAGAACGCCTGGTGCGACGGAAACGGCGACGTCCATGTGACGGCGGGGGGCAACGTCACCTTGTACAACACTTGGAGCGAGCATATCGACAACACCTCCGGGCTGCCCGGCGGCTCAGGCTCTGTGCGGATCACCGCGTTCGGCGACGCACTGTTCGACAATGTGTGGAGCGGAAGCACCATCGGCGGTCCCTCTGGGAGCGTGCAAGCGCGTGTGGGCGGTCGACTCTCGCTCGGCTACTCGTGGACCGGCGACACCATGCTCGCTGGGGACACGGGGGACCTCGACCTTCAGGCCGGTGAGCTCGTGGGCTCCGGAGGGAACTGGTCGGGCGCCGCCACGGGGGGCGCGGGCGCCGGCGGAGACGTGATCCTGAGGGCGCCGCGCATCGCGATGGAGTACCACCAAGCCTATGCAGGCGAGGGAGACAACGGAACACCTGGCTCCCTGCTCATCGAGGGCGACGTGATTCGGCTGACGTACACTAGGCTCTACACGAACCGCCCCGAGACCGACGCGCCCTCCGGAGCAGTCGTGGTGCGCGCCTCCGATACGCTCGCCCTCCTCGGCACCTATGTAGACACGGGTTATCCCAATTGCCCCTGGAGCCACCCCACGGGGGACATCACGCTCGACGCCGGGCGCACGTTCATCGCGTTCGACTCCACGGTTGAGTCTGGCCCCGGCGGCGGCTGGCAAGACTGTGCACTCGGCGCGAGCGGCGACGTGACGGTCAGAGCGGGCACCACGCTCCGGATCGATCCCGCGACCGTGCTCATACGCGCTGGCGTAGGCGAGCCCGCGGGCGTGGTCACCCTGGGGGTGAACCAGCAGGTGAACAGCCCGAACGCCCGTGTCGAGCCCGCGCTGGTGCCCGACACGGTCTCGCACCTCGTCTCCCGGCCCATCGACACGGCGTCCGACTTCCCGCGTGTGGAGCTGGCCGAGTTGGACCTCGCGTCGGCGCCCTCGGGGGCCACCGCGCTCCTGGAGCTGTCCAGCGCGCCCACCCCGGCCGGGCCATACTCCCCGTGGACCGCTGTGCTCACGACTCACGACCGCTTCCTGCGCTGGCGGGTGACGCTCGCTTCGGTGGGCCTGGTGGGGCCCTTCGTCGATCGAGTCCGTCTCCGCTGGACGCCTCAGAGCTGCGAGGCGATCGCTCGCCCGTGCAACGACCAGAGCGCTTGCACCACAGACACCTGCGCTCAAGCGGGATGCACCTACACGATCCTGCCGTGCCTGGCCGACGGAGACAGCTGCACAAGAGACCACTGCGACCCCGCGCTCGGGTGCGTCCACACGCCGGACGACTGCGACGACGAAGATCCCTGCACCACCGACACGTGCGGCACAGGCGGCTGTGAACACGCCGCCGTGGCCGGATGCTGCCGGAGTGCGCTCGACTGCCCCACCACCGCCCCCTGCAGGCAGGCGTACTGCGGCGCCGACCACCTCTGCCACGACCAGCCGGCAGGCCCCGCCCTCTGCTGCACCAGCGCCGCGGACTGTCCCTCCGATCCGTGCGGCGTCAGCACTTGCGAGTTCGGCCGATGCAGCGGTTATCAGAACAGCTTCCCCTGCTGCACTCAGAGCCTGCGCCGGTTCGACTTCGCGAGCGGGGACCACGGCTTCGAGACGCGCGCCGAGCCGCCCACGGGGCACGAGTGGAAGCACCAATCCACGGGCTGGGATCCCGGCAGCCCCGGGAGCCTGGTCTTCAAGGGCCCCGCTGACGGCGAGGTGCTTCTCCGTGCGCCGGCCGGGGTCACCTTCGGCGGCATCGGTGTGACGGCTCGGTTCAGGATCCGGGCGGTGGGCGCCAGCGGCCAGCTCGTGGTGCTCGCTCGCGTCCCCGGAGTACTCAGGGCCTTGCCCGTCAGGGTCGGTACGGTCGACCTGGCGAACGTCTCCGAGTGGACGCAGCACACGGTGGACCTGCCCGACCAGGGGCCGTTCCAGCTGGAGTGGCGGCTCGAAGGGAGCCCGGGCGACGCTGGGATCGCACTCGACGACGTGGAGATCGAGAATCCCTGCTTAGACGCTGGAGGAGGCGACGGTGGTTCTAACTGAGGCGATCACGCTCTGGGCGCCGCTCTTGATGGCGGTGGACAGCGGCAGCACCGGGGCGCTCGGGGCGCTTCAGCCCACGGCAGACACCGTTATCGCCGTGCCCGCCGATGGCGTGCTCCACTACACGCACATAAAGATCCCGGCAGGTATCACGGTGTCGTTCGCCCGCAACGCAGCCAATACCGGCGTGGTGCTACTAGCCACCGAAGCCGTCGTGATCTCCGGGATCCTCGACGTCTCCGGGGCCGGACCCACCGGGGGTGTGGGCGCCTTCGCTGCGGTGGGAGGTCTCGCCGGACCCGGTGGCGGAGACGGCGGCAGCGCGCTCGTTGGCGGCGGGGCGCTCTCGGGCCTGGGCGCCGCGGGCGGCGGCTCCCACGCGACCTGCCGGGGGGCCGGTGGCGGTTCGTGGATCCGCGCCAGCGGGGCGGGCGCGTGCCCATGCGCCGTCATCCCCGAGGACGTGACCGGCTTCGAGCTGCCACTCACCGGTGGCAGCGGCGGCGGTGCCGCGGACGGCGACGCCGGCGGCGGCGGCGGCGGGTTCGTGGTGGTGGCATCCAACGTGAGCATTCGTGTAGAGGGGGCGATCCGGGCACGTGGCGGCGTGGGGGGCCCCAAGGGCGGGAGCGGCGGCGGCGGCGCGGTGCGTCTAGTTGCCCCGCTGATCGACGGCGCCGGTGAGCTGGACACGCGCGCGCCTGACTGCGAGGCCAGGTGCGACGCCGCCACGTGCGGCGCGCCGGGGCTCGTGCGCCTCGAGGCCGACGAGGTGGATCCGGGGCTAGTCGGCCGTATCACGGCGGCCTTCTCCGTGGGACCTCCCGGGCCCATTGATCTCGGTCGGAGCGTCCGGATTCTCAGCGTTGCCGGGCAGAGCCCCGCGGCCTCTGCGGCGCACGGGCATCTCCTCGATCCCGTGGCTGTGAATGACGGGACCTCGGTGGCGATCTTGGTGGAGGGTCGGGGGATCAGCGCCGGCGCTCCGGTGGTCCTGGTGGTGATGCCCTCCGATGGAAGGCGCCTCCGCTACGTGGCCCCCTGCACCGGCACACCGGCGTGTACTGCGAGCTTCTCGGTGCCTCGTCCGGCGCTCAGCGGGGCCGCGGCGCTCCAGGCGTTGGTGGAGCAGCCGTGAGGGCCACTCTGCTGGCCGTTTGGGTTGCGGCGCTCAGCTGGTGGCTCTGGCCGGCGCCGGCTGAGATCGGCCCGGACGCGCGACCACCCGTCTCGGTGGCAAGCCCGCCGGCGCCCACCGTGGCTCACCGACCCCACCAGCCGGGTGGGCCTCCAGCTCAGCCGCGTTCGATGGCCCAGCCGGACTCCAGCCCAGTCTCGTCCCCGCCTCATCGCGACGTTGCGCCGCTTGGCCCACCGAAGGCCCTGGAGTTGAACGCGGAGGGCGCGCGCTACGCTTTCATCGAGCGCGACTACACCCCCCCGTACGAGGTGCCCGAGCTCTCGGCAGCGAGCCCGGCCACCACGGCGGAGCTCGCCGTGGCGAACCTCCTGTCGGCCATGGCACGGGCAGACTTCGACTGGGCCGTCGCCACGTTCGGCGAGGATGGCGAGGCGCTCTTGAAGCTGGCCGGCGCCAAGCGCGCAGACTTCGAGGCAGGGTGGCGCGCCCAGTACGCCGGGCGGCGATGGCGGCTCACACGACGCATCGACCTCGAAGACACCGTCCTCATCTACAAGGCCGACGCCGTGACCGGCGAAGAGGACCCCCTCCCCTACGCGCTTCGGCCCTCGCGGACACGCGGCTGGGAGCTCACACAGAGCCTGTCGGGACATCCAGTCTACGCCTATGAGCGCCACGGGGTCAGGCCCACGCTCGTGCACCCATAGCGTGGGGGTGTCTACCGCGAGGCCGCTGAGCGCATCCGCTTGGGCCGGCCACGGAACGCCGCGCTCCTCCTCGCTCGGTCAACTGTCGCCCCCGAGTCGAGCCCGCTGCGGCCATCGATCGCCGCCCCTCTGGCCAAGCCGAGCTTGACGGCAGAGCGCGCGCTCCGGTAAGTGCCGTCGACGTTCTGCCGTCGACCCCACCCCGTCTCCTCCTATTCCCTCCGAATCGCCACCCTCGGAGTCCTCGGGCTCGCCGCACCGGCGTGTCGTGACACACTGGAGCCGCTCGCGTCGGCAGCGGTTGCGCCCCCTGTCTCCGCCGGCGACCCGACGGCCGCGCGCTGGCGGGGGCGCGGCTCGAGCGGGAGCGCGGGCGGCTCGAGGCCGCACAGGACGCGCTCACGTTGGCGGTGCGCCTCGACCCCGCCTTCGCGGGCGGGCAGAACGCGCTCGGGCTCCTCTTCCGCCAGACTGGGCGCGGCGTTGAGGCGCTGCGTGCGTTCGAGGCCGCCGCACGGCGGAACCACCCGCCGCAGTCCGTTCTAAACAGCCTCGCAGTGCAGTATGCGGACCTCGGGCGCAACGAAGAGGCGCTGGCCGCCTTTGCGCGCGCCATCTAGGTCGAGCCTGCCCCGCTCACGCACGCCAACGCGGGTGGGCTCCTCAGAAAGCTCGGACGGCACGCCGAGGCCGCCGATCACTACCGTGCTGCGCTGGCGCTGGAGCCAGCAGTCACGGATTACGCCGTGGCGCTGGGCGAGACGCTCTTCGCCGCCGGACAGCTGCAGGACGCGGAACCAGCGGCGTCAGGAGGTGCTGGCTCGGCTGGCGCGGCTCACCGCCCTGCCAGCCCCGGGGGCGCCCGCGCCGCAGGGACCCTGAGCTCCTCGCGCTCTGCGACCGCGTCGGTGCTTAGGTCCGCTCAGGGGCTGGGATTGCAGAGACCGTCGTTGTCCGGATCCGGACCGTCGGCAAGCGGGGCGTAGGCGCCCGAGTTACAGTCGTCGCACAAGTCGTTGTCCACGTCGGAGCAGCGCCAGGGGTCGAACGGCGCCGCGTCGTCGAGATCGGCCACGAGATCGCCGTCGTCGTCGAGGTCGCATGCGTCGCCAACGCCGTCCCCATCGAGGTCGGCGTGGGTGGGGTCGTACACGCGGGGGCAGCCGTCCTCCCCGTCTGCGATGCCGTCCGCGTCGTCGTCGTCGTCGCAGCTGTCCCCCGCTCCGTCTCCGTCGGTGTCGGGGTCAGCTGCGGGCGACGCCAACTCCGGGCACGAGTCCGCGTCGTCCGGCACGCCATCTGCGTCATCGTCCTCGTCGCAGGCGTCGCCGAACCCGTCCGAGTCGAAGTCGCGCTGGGTGGGATCGTAGTGGTCACGGCACACGTCAGCATCATCGGTGAAGCCGTCGTTGTCCCGATCGCTGTCACATGCGTCGCCGAGACCGTCGGTGTCCGTGTCGAGCTGCTCCGGATCGGCGACGCCGGGGCACTTGTCCGACAGGTCGGGGTGGGAGTCATCGTCGTCGTCAGCATCGCAGGCGTCACCGACGCCGTCCCCCTCGAGGTCGGTCTGATCGCCGTTGGAGAGCCCCGGGCAGTTGTCGAACGCGTCGTCCGCAAGATCGCCATCCGCGTCGGCATCGCAGACGTCGCCGACACCGTCGCCGTCGGCATCGTTCGCGTTCTGTGACGCCATCCACGGGCAGTTGTCGTCTTCGTCGAGCAGGCCGTCGTCGTCATCGTTTGGATCACAGAGGTCGCCGCTTCCGTCGCCGTCCGCGTCCGCCTGCTCGCCGTTGTTCACCGTCGGACAGTTGTCTTCGTCGTCCCGCGTGCCGTCGCCGTCGGCGTCGGGGGTGGTGCAGACGCCCTCGACGAGCGCCGCGCCCGCGGCGCACGCGACACACGCCCCGGGCCCGCCCGCCGTACAGCCGTTGCAGAGGGGGTCGCAGGCCTCGCAGTTCGCGTCCGTCGCGCCAGCGCAGGCGGTCGCCTCCCACGTCCCGAACGAGCAAGCGCTGCACTTTACGCAGGCGTCGGCGGCGTCGACGAAGTGACCCGCCGCGCAGGCGACACAATCGGCCGCGGTCGGGCCCTTACAGCCGCTACACGCCGCGTCGCAGACGCCGCAGTAGCTGCCCGCGGTTCCTGGACAAGCGTCGCTGCAGTCGGGGGTCCCGTCCGAGTCGCTGTCGGCCGCGACGAGCGCGCCCCCCCCGAGGCCGGCCGCCGAGAGAGCGTAGAACGGCCCGGCCGGGAGCTCGGGCGACTCGCCCCAAGCCGTGAGTACGCCCTCGACCGACAGCGCCACCGAATGCAGAGCGCCCGCGGCCAGCGCGAGCGGTCCGCTGAGCTCACTCGGGGCGTTCAGCTGCCCCGCGTCGTTCCGACCCCAGCCGATGATGGCGCCGCCCTGTGCCACGGCGAGCGCGTGATCGGCGCCGCACGCCACAGCGCGGAACGTACCGCTCGGCGCGACCGAGAGGCCCCACGCCTTGGTACCGAAGGACCGAAGCGTCCCATCGCTGGTCAGCGCGACGCTGTAGGATGCGCCTGCGCAGATCGCGACCGCATCCCCGATCGCGGGTGGGGGGGTGGCCTGCCCATGCAGGTTCGAGCCCCAGGCGACGACCTGTCCGTCCCTCTGCAGTGCCAAGCTGTGAAAGGCCCCTGCCGCGATCGCCGCGACGGGGCCGAGAGGCGGAACCTGGGTCTGGCCAAACGTACCTTGCCCCCACGCCACCACGCTCCCGTCCGAGAGCAGCGCCAAACTGTGCGCGTTGCCCGCGGCCACGGCGATGGCGCCGCCAAGCCCGCCCGGCGCGTCTGCACCCGGTCCATTCCCCCACGCCACGACCGCTCCCTCGGAGGTGATTCCCACGGCGTGCTGCTGCCCGACCGCGAGCGCCGTCAGGAACGGCAACTCCGGCGGTGCCGCGGGTGTCTCCCCCCAGACGCTGACAGCGCCGACCCGTGCAGCGACGCAGGCCCCGGCGACACACCGGTCCTCGGTGCAGCCGTCACCGTCATCGCAGCCCGCGTTCTCCACACACTCCACACAGGCGGCCGTCCCGAGGGGGCAGCCGTCCACCTCGTCCAGCTTCTCGTCTCCGTCGTCGTCGTCGTCGCACCCGTTCCAGAGGCCGTCGTTGTCGAGGTCCGATTGGCTCAGCGCCCATGCCAGCGGGCAAGCATCGAGACCGTCGGCCAGCCCGTCGTCGTCATCGTCGTCGTCGCAGTCGTCACCCGCTCCGTCGAGATCTGTGTCGACTTGCCATGGGTTGTGCAGCCCGTCGCAGTTGTCGAGGCTGTCAGCGACGCCGTCATTGTCGAGGTCGTCGTCCGCGCAGTCGGGCACGCCGGCACCGTCCACGTCGGTCGGGCAGGCGAGCGAGCAGATGCCGCCCTCGAGCCAGAACTCACCGTCCGAACAGCCGGTGCCGCAGGTCCCCCCGCACCCATCCGACCCACACTCGGCGCCCGCGCACTGTGGCGTACAGCTCCCCGAGAGGCACAGCGCCAGCTCGGCGTCGCACGAACCCGCGATCGACTCGAGGCACGGGATCGACGGTCCCGGCCCACAGAACCCCTCCACGCAGCCCGCGACGAGGCTCCAGAGCTTCGTCCCCTCCGAGCT
This sequence comes from Pseudomonadota bacterium, assembly GCA_005776725.1. Lineage (GTDB taxonomy): Bacteria > Myxococcota_A > UBA9042 > SXOO01. Next base: position 21,009 of record SXOO01000203.1, read on the forward strand.
GAGGTCGTTCGCGCAGCCCACGACGCAGTCCCACGTCGTGCAGAGCTCGGAGCAGATGAGGACGTCGCTGCACGGCCGCCCCGACTCGCACACCCCAAGCACGCAGACCTGCGCTTCGCCGCAACCGAGCCCGCACGTGCCGCCGCAGCCGTCGTCACCACACTGCTTGTCCGCGCAATCGGGGACGCAGCCTGTCACCTCGTCGCACAGGCCGCCACGGCAAGGGAGCTCGTCCGGGGACTCCGCGTCCGGCCCGAGCGCGTCCGAGTCGACGTCGGCGTCGGGTGGCTTCGGGAGCTCTGTGGGCTCCGCGATCTCCGCGGCGGCGTCGGGCCCGGGCGCGTCCTCGACCGGATCCAAGGCGTCGGGATCGTCCGTGACGTCGTCGCCTGAGAGCACATCCGAGCCCGAGTCACTCCCGAGGAGCTGATCGGTGACCTCTTCGGCGTCCGAACACGACGCCGTGAGGAGTGCAGCGGCCGTGCAAACGCCGAGGAGCGGGGACAGTCGTCTCATGGCTCCTCCACGACCTCGACCACGTACTCTCCGGTGCCGGCCCCTTCGGCGGCCACGTCGATCCGAACGGAGGCGGCCTCAGCGAGGGTAACCACCGCCTCTGCAAAGAAGCCCGTGCCCTCGTCGTCAGAGACTACCAGGGGCTCCCCGAGGACGTCCGTGATGGCGAGCGTGGTGTCGACCTCACTTCCGCAGTACGGCGCCGTCCGCACTCTCCAACTGCCGGTGCCCAGCCCGATGCTGAACGAGTCCACGTCGAAGGCGCTGTCGATGCGCCCGTGGCGCCGCTCACCGTAGGCGAGCGACGTCGGGAGGAGCGGCTCGCTCGGTTCGGGCGTCGTGAGCTTCGGCTGGCACTCGCCGACGGCTCCAGAGCCGACGGTGCACTGCTGTTCAGCGCATCCGCAGTCCGCGTCCTCGAGACATCCGCCCGGTACGATCGAGACCACATACGGGCCGAGCGTGCCGCTCTGATTGGTAACCCGGACGAACACCACGTCGCTGATCTTCGGGACGAAGTCGCCGATCCAGGCCTGCCCCGCGCCCCCGTTGTCGAGGTCGGACGCGAGCAGCTCCCCGGCGCTGTCGCGCAGCTCGATCGCCGGGTCGACGACCTCGCCGCACGTGGGACGGGTGCTCACGGTGAGCGGCACCCCACCGACCACCGGCAAGGCGAACCAATCTTCGTCACCGGGGCTGTCGAAGGCGCCTCGAAGCTGCCCGAAGCCCGTCACCGCCGTCGCCGTCTCGCCGGAGTCATTGACCTCGTCCTCGGTAGGAAACTTGGAGACGCATGCTCCCGCTTCGCAGGCGAGGTCCGAGCACCCGCAGTCGGAGTTCGCCCCGCAGGGCGGCGGGAGACTGAGCGCGACGTCGAGGAGGTAGCTCCCGACGCCGGAGTCGGACCACGTGCCGACTTCGAGGAGCAGCACCATGTCCTCAACGGCCTCGATGGGGCCCAGAGCGGCCCACGTCGAGGCGCCGACCTGGTCGACCGCATCGAGGACCGACAGCGCCATGGGCTCGCCGGGATCCCACGCGTCCAAACGGTAGGCCGCGATGGTGGTGTCGAGCGTGCTGCCGCAGTGCGGCCGGGTCTCGACCGAGAGCTGCTCGCCCGCCCGAAGGGCCACGGCGAACCACTCCACCTCGCCCGGCGCATCCGTCCACACCACGATGGTGGCCTTGGCGTAGTTCGGCGAAGAATCGCCGGAGTTCAGCGTGATCCCGATCGGGAGCGCGCCCTCGGGGAGCCCATTTTGGTCCGCAACGGCCTCGCAGTCGTCCGGTGGGGGCGCTCCGCACAGGGTCACGGCGTCCCCGTTGCAGCTGCCCAAGGTGCAGCGGTCGAGCTCCGTACAGTTGTTGCCGTCAGAACACACAGCGCCGTTCGGCCGGGGCAGGAGGCCACAAGCGCCGCTCTCCAGATCGCAGTATGTCAACTGGCACTCCGAGCCGGGCGCGCACTCCGGTGACGTTCCGCGACATACGAGCGCCGGGCCTTGCTGCTGGCAAGTGGAGTCCAGGGTGCAGGGATCGCCGTCGTCGCAAGGCCCACCTTCCGGAGAGAGTCCAGGGAGCTCGGGGTTGCCCGCACACGGCGCGCAGACGTCGAGCGGCCCCTCGCAGGCGCCGGCCTCACAGCGATCATGCCCCGTGCACGGATCTCCGTCGTCGCAGGGCGTCTCTTCGGCCACCGGGAGCGGAACACACGCCCCCGTGCCAGCCTCGCAAGCGCCGTAGAGACAGTCCGTGGCGAGACCCGAGCAATCCTTGGGAGCGCCCCGGCACGTCCCATACCGACAGGCGTCCAGCGTGGTGCAAGGATCGTCGTCGTTACAGGGCGTCCCGTGCGGCCGGGGGGCGCTCACGCACCCGAGGGTCGCTTCGTCGCAGACACCCAGCTCGCACGGGCCATCGAGAGTCGTGCAGTCCTTCTCCGTCCCGGCACAGACCTGGGCGAGGCACGCGTCGTCCGTCGAGCAGCCTCGTCCGTCGTCGCAAGCGACGCCGTCCGGCTGCCCGCGACAAGGGCACTGGTCGACTCCGGTGCAGGCGCCGGCCTGGCACTGATCACCGCTCGTGCAGTCGTCGCCGTCGTCGCAGGCGAGCCCATCTTCCCGCGGCGTCGCCACGCACGCCCCACTCGCCGGGTCACACGAACCCAGCGCGCAAGGCGTGTCGAGCTGGCCGCAGCCCACGGGCGTCCCGAGGCAGCCGCCGGCCGCGCAGGCCGTGTTCTCGGTGCAGGCGTCGCCGTCATCACATGCCGTCCCGTTCGGGGCGAAGGTCGCGCCACCGCACGCGCCGAAGCTGCACGTCTCCCCAGAAGAACAAGGGTTCCCGTCGTCGCACGCGGTCCCGTCCGCGTGCTGGGCGACCTGACAGGCCCCCGTGGCCGGGTCACACGTCGCGCTGTGGCAGGGCCCCGAGCCTTCACAGGCCTTGGGGGTACCGGCGCACGAGGACCCGACGCCACAGGCGTCGTTCTCGGTGCAGGGGTTGCCGTCGTCGCAGCTCGCGCCGTCGCCGGCCGGGGTCTCGCTGCACTGGCCGGTCACGGTGTCGCACGACGCCACGAGGCAGGGGCTAGTGGGGGCCACGCAGTCGCACTCGATGACCGGCGGCGTACATTCGGCGGCCGCACACGCGTCGGGATCGGCGGCGCAGTCGAGGGCCTGGCCGACGCAGAGGCCTTCGGCGCACTGGTCAGTGACGGTACACGCGGCGCCGTCATTGCAAGCGTCGCCCTCGGGGATGGGCCGGCCGCGACAGACCCCGAGCCCGCAGACGTCGTCGCGGGTGCAGGAGTTGCCGTCGTCGCAGGTGGTGCCGTCGGCCTTGCCGTGGCACCAGTCGCCGTCGGTGGACCCGGGGCCCGGGGGGGTGGTCTCGGCAGCGCAACCGAGCACCAGAGCGGCGAGGAGACACGAAAAACGCACGCTCAGTTCTCCTGCACCGGCCGGCCGCGGTAGCGGAAATAAACGATGACGTCCTCGATCAGCGGCTTCTCGTCCTTCGGCGCGTCGTCACCGGTGATCCAGGCAGTGTCCGTCTTGGCGCCATCGACGCGGACGGGGATCATGAGCTTCCAGTCGGGAGAAGCGAGGCTACGGTCGCGCGCGAAGTGACGCCAGCAATCGTTCTCGTTGACGGTCCCCTCTTCGGCGGGCGTCGCCATACACGCCGAGAGGATGCTCGAGGTCGTAGAGTATTCCGGAACCGGCTCGAGGTCGTCGTAGGGCGACTTGGGTGGGTAGCCGACGATGTGGGTGCGGATGGGGTAGATGAGGACCGGATCGGTGCCGAAGTCCTGCTGCACATTCCCTGGAGCGCAGGCCCGAATGAAGTCGGTGGGGCCACGCAGGAGCTGGTAGTGCAGCGCCGGGCCGTCGAGGTTGTCGCCAATCACCTCGACCGCAACCGTTCCGTTGTTGCCGTTCGCGAGCGAAGCGTCGTTCTGCGACGTCAGGAGCTGATTGCAGCCGAAGGGATCGACCATCCACATGGGGCCTCCGGGGCTCTGCTCCTGGATCGCGAGATCGACGATGAAGGGCAGCTCGATCTGATCGACCGTGTACGCGCCGCGAATCCGACGCCGCATGTAGGGTGGGCTGGTAATCGCGTTGTGAAACTGCTCCCCGGCCGTGATGGTCTTGCCCGTCTTGCCGTCCACGATGTCTCTGAGGTTCGGGAAGAGGCGATCGCGCAGGCTCACGCGGAGGCGCAAGACGTTGGAGGCGAAGTCGCAGTCAATTCCCTGAACCGCGCAATAATACTCCGCCTTCGAGTCGAGGACCGCGACGAAGTCGGCGACGTCGGACAGCGTCGTCGAGTTCTGCGCGAGGTTCACGAGCTCGAAGGCCTCGTCCCCCGACAGGTTGTAGAAGTGGATGAAGGCCATCGCGGTCTCGTGTGACAGCAGGACCAGATCGCGAAACGCCGCCGACGCGGTCCCAACGAGATGGTCGGCGACGAGCACGAAGCCTGACTCACGTCCGACCAGGTGCGACGCAATCGTGGTGACGTCGCGGCGCCAGCCGTCGGCCGCGCGTTGCGCCTCTGCCCGCATGGTGCCGAGCTCGAGGCTGGCGTTGTAGGACTCCTGGGTGAGGAGCTGCAGCTTCAGCAAGAGGCCGCTCACCTCGTGGGACAGGGCCTGCATCTCCGCGATGTACCCGAGCGCCTCTCCGCGGATCTCGAAGCCACCCTTGACGACCTCGAGCGCCTGATCGACCGCGAAGGTCACGTTCTCGATCACCGTGTTGATCGTGGTGCTGACCGACGCGGCCGAGACCGTGATGGCCGACGACGCCGCCCCACCCGGACAGTCCGTGCCGACCGCGAGCCCCGCGACGAACACGCAGTCGACGGCGCCCGCGGCCTTTGTGACGGCCTCCAAGATGTCGTCCGTCGACTTCTTGAACAGCCCGGCGATGTGAAAGGCTATGTCCTTGGTGCGGTCGAGCACGAGCGTCGTGACCTTGAACCCGTACAGCTCGGCGAACTTGGCGTACGTCTGGTCGAACTTCGTCGCGACGATCCGAAGCTCTTCGAGGATGAGCCGCCGCTCGAGGTCGAGCCGGGCGCGGTCTTGCAGCTTGCCGCGCATCGCGCCGCCGAGGCAGTAGCGGCTCTTGCCGTCGACCGAGATGGTGGTGACCGCCGTGTCGAACGCGCAGACCGCCGCGCCGGTGGTGCCGCTTCCGTCCCCCGCGGTGGTGCCAAGGATGGCCGCCGCCTTGTTCGTGAACGTCTTCTTCATCGTGGAGCACTGCGCCGCGTCCACGGCCCCGCCCACCTTGTCGGGCGGGCAGTCGAGCTGCACGACGCCGGCGCACCCGGTGCCACCCTTCAGCGTACAGTCCACCTCGTGCTTGAGGGCTTGCAGGTCCTTGCTCTGTGCCAGGTTGAAGAGCTGATTGCAGTAGCAGGCCGAGAGCGCAGCCGGAGTGAGCAGCCCCGTGGAGCTCGTGGGAGCGCACGCGCCGTTGGTGTCGGTGAGCCGCTCGTCGCCACAGAGGTCGCGCAGGGTCGAGGCGAAGGTGCCGTTGGCGTCTTTCAGGGAGTCCTCGAGCGCGTCGAGGTCCGACAGCGCCCCCTGCATGTTGCCGATCGCGTCGTCGACGGCCTCGTTGGCCGCGGCGAGGAGGCCACCCGCCCCGTCGTCGCCAACGATGCGGTTCCGGAGGGCCACCCAGTTCGTAATCCCAGGGCTGGTGCTCTCGAAGAACACGCGGTTTGGGACGAGGCCCACACCGTTCCGGGTTGTCCGGAGCTGGTCGAGCACCGCCTGTCCCTGTTCGAAGATGCGCCCCGCGCTGCCGGTGTAGAAGTTGAGCTCCTCCTGCCAGCGTGCCTGCACCTCCATGAGGAAGACCTGCGCCAGATACTCGTGCTGCATGAGGTGCTTGGCGAAGCGGAAGTCATTGTTGTCCGTCGTCATGAAGACCCGCCGGCGCATGTCCACGACGTCCGCCAGGATGTTCATGCGGTCGGAGAAGACCGTGTTCATGAGGTCCACCCACTCCTGACCCGCCGACAGGAACGCGCGCATCGGGAAACGGAGGAGCGTCCAGGCGTCGAACGGTCCCACGAACTGCCGCACGAGCTCGTCGTACTTCCGCAGCGCGTACACGAGCTTCTCGTCCTTGTACGCCCGCGCGGTGCCGGCGACGAAGGGGTTGAACTGGTTCCGAAACAGCGTCAGGAAGGCGTCAGAGCGCGCCCGATCGGCGCCGAACTTGCGGGCCTGCGCGAGGCTCGACCAGAAGCGCGTATATTCCTGGAGCGTGAACAGCGCCCGGCGCGCGTTGACGGTGCCGGGCACCGTGGGACAGAGCGACTGGTCGAGCGCGATGGTCTCGTCGCAGAAGACGGCGTTCTCACCCGTGAACCCGACCCCCGCCTCCGTGGCCTGCAGCGAGGACAGGCTGACCCAGCCGGAGGCGATGGCCTTCGCGTACAGCGCCGCGCCGCACGCGGCCTTGTCTTCCCGGATGCAGAATGGCGCGGGCTGGGCGTCGCTGTCGTCACAGGTCTTCACCCAGTCGGCCACGACGTCGTAGATGTTAAGGTAGGCGGCTTTCGATTGTGCCTGCCCTTCCGTCGTGGACACCCCCCCCTTGGCCAGGTTGGCGAGCGACTCGAGGGCGGCCTGGATGAACCCGGAGTTGAAGGTCAGGACCCGTGGAAAGGCAGCCGGACAGGGGGCGGAGCCCGCGGTGCACTTCTTGGAGACGACCCCCTCACTCTCGGTGAGGTCGAAGCGCCTGGCCACGTCGAGGTAGGTGGAGAACGCGGCCGCGCTCGTGAAGTTGGAGGCCGCCTCAACCGCCTCGGTCACGTTGGCGCACGCCGGTAGCACCGGCGCACCGCCGACGTCGTCGATGTCCGGGCCCGTCGGGACGTCCGCCGAGGAGAGGTTCAGAGACTCGAGCTGCTCGGCGGTCTCGAGGGTCTGCAGCAGCGGGTCGTCGAACTCGATCGGAGTGCCGTCTGCGACAGACTGCTCGAGGACGAAGCTGCCCGTGAGCGTGAGCAGGTGGTCGAGGAGGCCGTAGATGGACTCGGTGTAGGTGCCATGGAAGGTGCCCGTGGCGTCCTCGAAGGGCCCCGCGAACTCGATCTGGCGGCGAATGCGGCGGCCGAAGGGGTTTCGAGCCTGGAGCTTCGTGGTGTCATCGCAGGCCGAGTCGTCCTCATCGAGGCAGAAGTCGGCCGCGATGTCGGCGAAACCAACGATACGGAGGCGCTTCTTGTCGGCCTGGTAGATCCCGACGAAGCGGACGTCGGACTCGCCAACCGGCCAGGCGGGTGGTGCGAAGCCGAAGGAACTTTCGACGTCGAGGCGGCCCGTGACTCGGAAACCCTGGTTCGTATCAACGAGTGACCCCTGCACGGTCGGCACGTTGTTCTCGCCCATCAGGTCGACCCACTTCACGACCTCGTCACCCACGTACAGGTCGATTGCGACTCGGAACGGGCGCTGCGGGTTGAGCGCGCCCGCACCGGTCCCACGCCGGACCGTGAGAGTCCCCGTGTATCTCCCAGATGGCGAGGCCTTCGTGTAGACCACGTCGATGATGTCCGACTCGCCGTTGTCGAAGATCGCCCTGACCTGAGCGGGGTAGATCCCCGGCGTGAGGCTCCCCGCCACGGCATCGTCGAGCGTGACGGCCACTCGGGAGCCCCCGAGCGTGTGGACCGTGCCAAAGGGGCGGTCGAGGCGCAGCCACTGTTCCTTGGGCTCGATGCGGCAGTCGTCCTGGAGGGCGTTACACTCGGCCTCTGTCTCGCCATCGGGCCTTGCGGCGCTGTCGGCGCAGCTCACGAAGGTGCGGCCGATGCACCGCGTGTCCCGCTTGGTGCCGTAGATGGTCTCGAGGCGATAGCCGAAGACGACGCTCGGGTCGTTCACGACCTGCTTCCGGGTCACGAGGTCCATGATCGCGATCCCCGTGCTGTCCGCGGTCCGGACGCCGTCGAGGGTCAGCTCGTCGCGCAGGAAGCGGACCGAGTAGCGCTGAGGGTCGACCTCGTCGCCAGCCTGGGCGCCGGGCAGTGACACCGGCCGGCAGCGGTTGGTCTCGGAGCAGGTCCATGCCCCATCGGGACAGTCGGTGGCGCGGTAGCAACGCGCGGCGCACGCGCCGAGGAAGCAGTAGGCGCCGGGCGGGCACGACGCGTCGGTCTCACAGGTGAGCGCCGCGAGGTCGGGGACTTCCACACACTTACCGAGGCGGTCGTCGCAGTCTTCCGCGAACCCGGTGCACTCGCGGTAGAGCGAGCTGACGCCGACCTCGCGGGACACGATCGCGCCGCACTCGCGAACGCACGTGTGGCGGCCGACGTCGCAGTAGGAGCCCCGCCCGCACGCGGCGTCGCCATCGCACCAGATGAGGTCGGGCGCGCCGCTGCATCCGGGGGTCGCCGTGTCTGCGCAGCGCGGCTGCTCGAGGAAGGACAGCACGCAGAGGTCGAGGTCGAAGATGTCGAAGTCCTGATCGCTGTCCTGGTCGAGCAGTGCGTTCAGGTTACGCGAGAGCGAGCAGGTGTTGGCCGAGAAGGCGGGGTCGGTGCCTTCGAGGTGGTGCCGGACGGCCAGGTCGAGGAGGTTCAGGTCGATCCGGAAGGAGGTCGGTTTACACCACCAGATCCGCGATCCCGTCGCCTGAACATGCTCCACGCAGGTCTCGCCCGTCGAGCAGAGGGACCGGTTCGCGACCGACGGGTTCGACGGGTCGCCGCAGCCCACCTGGCACGTGCCGACGCCTGGGCCCATGACCACACACGACTTGGCGAAGGGATGGCCGGCGCACGCGGCGGCGTTCGCGCACGGGGTGCCCGCACCGCCGGACGAGGTGCACGCGTTCGGCAGCGCAAGCGTCGGCTCGGCGGCATGTGCGGCGCCGGTGAGGAGGACCAGGGCCAGCGCGAGTCGGCTCATGGCAGGCTCACCGCGGGGCCCAGCGTGACGGCCGTGTTGGCCTCGGGCGGCGCGAAGATCGTGGGCTGGCCGACCAGCTCGAAGCGGACGGGGCCGGGCCCCGTGCGCCGTAGATGGAGGCGGGCTAGCGGCCCTGAGTCGAGGCGCGTGAGGTTCTGCGTCGTGAACACGAGCACGCGGAGGCTCCCGTCGTCGCGAGGCAGCACCACGACGTCCTTGCCCGCTCGCGCCGCGGCGTCGAGACGTTCACTGCGCTCATGGGCGACGGGCCCGTCGACGTCGATGAGGAGCTCGGCCATGCGCGGGGCTTCAGAGCTGGCCTGTCGCGCGTAGGCGATGTCGACCGCGATCCCGCCGGGCGTCTCGGCCGCGGCGAGCGCGAGGGTCGTGGACTGTTCGGTTCCGACGTGAGGGATGTCTGCGCTCGCCTCGCCTCGTTCACACGCCGAGATCGCCAGCAGCACCGCGAGGAGTCGAGGGTGAAAGTCCATCATGGTTAGTTCCCCGGAGCTCCGTTCCAAGCCCCGGTGGGTCCGTTGTCGCAGACGAACGAGATCTGGAGGGAGTCATCGGGGTTCACCGTTCCGGCCACCCGCCGGAAACCCGACCAAGCCCCATTTGCATCCAGCTTCGCGCACCATGAACGGTCGATGGAGTTGCCATCGCCATTGGAGTCGTCTTGATACAAGCAGATTCTGCACTTGCTGACGGTGAGCTTGTCCGTGGAGAGCGTGTTCCAGACCTGGAATGGGACGTAGGAGATGACCCGTGGGTAGTTCGTGCCGATCTGGAGGAAGGGCTCCGGCGGTTTCGCGCCGTCCTCCGTGGAGTCGAGCAGTGGGATTCGGGTAGTCCCTTGGACCGTAATCCCCTTGTTCGGAGCCCAGACCATTCCGTTCGTGAAGGTCGGCGCCGAGTTGAACGTGACCGAGTTCCCGAAGGTCGCGGTCCCGTTGAAGACCGCAGGAGCGCTGGCGCTGAGCGTGACGCTGCCGTTGAAGGTGCTGGGGCCGTTCAGGGTGGCGCCGTTCAGGGTCGCGCTGGCGGCCGTGATTGTGTTGACGCTGTGCAGGGACTTGTTCGCGAGGCTCACGTTGTTGAAGCCGCCGCCGACCTCGAGCGTTCCCCCGGCCATGAACAGCGCGTTGCGCTTGTCCGTGCCAGAGGTCAGCGCGATGGGCCCGGCCGAGAGGAATCGACGGGCCTGGGACCATGCCTCGATGTACGCAGTGTCGCCGAGGTCCAAGCGGTAGTCGGAGCCATCCTTTACGTCGCGTAGGACATACCGGTCGCCGGTCCCGAAGTTGAAGCGGAGCGAGGTGAGGTCCTTGAGGATGACGTGCCCATTGAACCAGGCCGCCCCATCGAAGGTGGCCGAGTTCCACGCGGTCGACTTGAAGCTGACGACCCCCTTGAACTCGGAGCTCCCGCTGGCAACCAAGGCCGACTTCGCCGTCAGAGTGCCCGTCACGTTCAAGGCGCCGCCGAGGTCGAGGAGCTTGTTCACCGCGGGCGCCGTCGAGTAGTAGACGACGTTCGGATCGGTGATCGTCACGGCGCCACTGAGCGAAACGGCCCCGTTGAACACGACGGGCATGTTGAAGGTGACCTTCGGTGTCGCCGACGGGTTGGTCTGCGCGACCGTGCCGAAGCGGGCGTTCTGCGTGAAGGTCGACTCGCCATTGGCTGTGAGCGCGCCGCCGAGGGTGGTGGCGCCGGTCGTGTTGAGTGTGGCGATCGTGGCGGTGCCCGCCGGGACCGAGAGCGTGCTGCCGACCTCCAGGGTGCCGTCGACGCGGGCAATCCCGCTCGGGACATGGAGCGCTCGCCCGCCCGCGGGCAGGCCTTCGCCCGTGATCGTGAGCGCACCCCGCACGCGCACCTGCTTAGCGGCGATCACCAGCTCGTCGAGGAACTCCACAGCGCCGCCGTACGCGCGACCCGCGATGTGCAGCAGCCGCTGAGCCGTGTTGCGCACCGGAGTCCACTGCAGGAACGCGCTGTCGACGTACTTCCCGAAGAGCGCCGGCGTGGAGTACAGCGCGGTGGCCTGGGTCTGGGTGGGCGTCGAGAAGTCGAAGTAGCCGATCCCCAAGGTCTTCCTCAGGAACAGGTCGGTGTCGGCCGTGACCCGGTAGGCATAGTTCGCCACTGCGGCCTGGTTCGCCTGGTGCGCGTTCTGCGCCAGGTTCGCGTAGGTCGACTTGATGGCGTAGGGCGTGGAGCCGAGCTGCACCGGCTTCAAGCAGGTCGACTGGCTTCCGAGGCAGATTCGGAAGGTGAGGTCGGTGTTCTCCGCCACCACCTCGCCGAGATCGCACGTCATGTTCGCGCCGATGGAGAGGTTCAAGACGCTGTCCTTCACCTGGACGTTCTTGAACTGCTCGGAGCAGATGACCGTGTTGTTCGACAGCACGTCCGCGTAGACGGTCTGGATCTCTCCGTCACCGACCGGCAGCTTGCTCTGGGCCACACGGGCCTGGAACTTGAAGACGTTCGGCACCTTCTGGAGCTGGACGTCTTCGATCTGATAGCCGCACGGGAACGTCACGCCCGCCGCCGTACATTTCACCTCCGCCGCAGAAGCAGGTGATGCGGCGAGGCCGGCGATCGCGACGGTGCCAAGGAGTAGAGCTGCCGGGAGGCAGCGCAGCCTGTTCATAGGACCCCCAGAGGAATCGTGATGTTGCCGCCGCTGGCGGGCACGTTGGAGAGGTAGCCGGTACGGTCGCCGGCGTTACGGAGCCCGTCGCCGTTCATGTCCTGCCAGCAGGTGACGTCATACGCACGGCCCGACACCAATGCCGGGTTCATCGTGCTCAGGAGGCCACCGGAGTCCGCGCACACGTTCGACGGCGAGCAGTTGGCTCGAGCGATGCCGAGGACACCGTCCGTCGCCGTCCACGGCAGCAGGTCCGCCACGCTCCCGAGCCCGGCCGGGGCCCACCCGCACACGAGCGGCGCCGAGAGGGACGGGTTGGTCGCGAGGACCGCCCGGACCAGCGACGTTCCGAGTGTGACGTTCTGGACGATGTCCGCGCTTGGGCTGGCCGGGACGTTGATCTCCACGAAACCCACGAGATCGCCGCTCGAGTAGTTGGGATCACCGAGGCCGTCGAAGTCGGACGCGCTATTGACCGCCAGGTAGGCGTGGTACCGGGTGTTGGCCGCCAAGATGAGCGCTCCCGAGCCCGAGAGCGGCGCGGGCGTGAGCTGCAGCGCGCCGCTGTCCGCCACCGTCCCAGTCCCGTACCCGACGAGCACCGGCGCACCGGTCGTCGGGAAGCGGAAGACATGCGCCTTGGCGCGCACGCCCGGCGCCCCTGTGGTCGCGGCGAGCGTGAGCCCGGCCCCGGGCGCACACGTCACGGTGACCGCGACCGCGGCCTTCTGAACCACGCCCTCGGCGCCCGCGCCAAACGTGCAGATACGGCCTGGGCCCCACGGGTTGCGCTCGACCGTGATCTTGAAGGCGTCCGCCGTCCGAACCGTGCCCTTGAAGGTGAACTTCGTGCTCCCAGCCGCGAGATCGACGGTCTCGCTCGGGCTCGACGTGGTCGTGTCCCCGGTGCGCAATCCGAGACGGAGGCCGGAGCTCGGTCCGAGGCCGACGATGGTGCCGCCGACGCTGTAGCTGGTTACGCTGGGACCGGCGTTCTGGCTGCACTGGATGCTCACGTCGTCGAGGGCTGGGGTTCCCGCGGTGGGCGCTGCTTTGACGCCGAGGGAGACCACCGAACAGGTCACGTCGGTGGTCCCGGGCTGAGTCGACAGCGTGTAGGCGGCACCGTCACGGAGGCCGGTGAACAGGAGTGTCGCCGCACCCGAGGGGTACACGGTCCCCGGAGTGAAGGCGAATGCGGTCTTCGACGTGGAGCCGCTGTTGTCTGCCACGCTGCCGGTCCACGAGAGGGCGTTGCCCACGCCGTCCGTGGTGCCGAGGGTGACCTTGAGGCCCGCTGTGGGCCCGAGAACGCCGATGGACAGCGGATGGGTCGTGACGCGAGCGCAGGTGACGTTCAGAGTGATGTCCGATCCATCCACGACGCCCGAAGCACCGCCCGTGCAGGTGTACGGATAACGATCGGGCTGCTGCACCACCGAGACGGCGTAGCTGGCGCCATCGAGTCGACTCGCGAGCTCGACCGTGCCGTTCTGGGAGACGTCGTGGAAGGCCGGGATGCCGTTCACGACGTCGCGCAGCCGGAGCGGCACCACCGGCGCCGCCGACGCGTCGAGCCCCGTCACGTCGACCCGCAGCCGGCGGACCGGCACGGGGCTGCAGTTCAGGTCCACCACCGGGTCGACGGTCGACAGCACGCCCAGGCTCGGCGACGCGGTGCACACCTGCCCGTCCGGACTGGCGACGATGGCGATTTGGAAGGCGTCGCCGGGGACACCGCTGGCCTCGAGGTCGGGGATGATGCTCCCGGCCGGGACGGGGAGCGCGGCCCCAGTGGTGCTGCCCAGCGTCGTCTGTACGGTCAGCGCGACGCTGCTCTTGTTCGCGTAGGTCACTCGGAGGATGGACCGACACGTCACCGCCACCGTCTGGTTCGTCTTGCCCATGTGCAGCTTGCTCGGCGCCGAGCAGAGGCGAGTCGCCCCAGCGGGAATGGACACCGTGAAGGGCTGGCCCTCCGGGACCTGGAGATCGAAGCCGATGGTTCCAGCGCCACTCGGGAGCGTGCGCGTCTCGGGGGTCGCACCGGCCCACGCGACCGTAACGGTGGTATTGGCGTCGAGCGCCGGGTCGAGCCCCGTGACCGTCACGCCGTGACGCGGGAAGGGCACGGAGGTGTAGCCGTCGTCGTAGGCAAAGCTCCGGAAGAGGCCGAACTCGAGGGTCTCGAAGGCGACCGACGCGCCCGTGTCGACATGGGCGTTCTGCGGGTCGAGGGAGGCGTCGTTTCGCCAGGTGGTGCACGCCTTGGTCACCCCGTTGCTGGACTCCAGGATGCACTGGTCGCCGGTGTCCGAGAGCACCGCGCCTTTGGGCTGGGGAGGCGTCAGGATGATGCCGCGCAGGTGCAGGAGGGCCCCCCCGCTCTCGTCGCCCGGGTTGAAGAAGTTGCAGTTGAGGAGCGCGAAGCCCTTCGTATCGGCCGGGAACGTCGCGACCTCCTTCTCTGGAGACGCCGTGCACTTCGGATCCGAGGTAGGCGCCTTGCAGCTCTTCCCGCTCTTGAGGTTCGAGACCTCCTTCGAGTAGTCGCCGTAGTAGAGAACCTGGCCAGGCGCGGTCGCGTAGCCCTGGTACCCGCAGATGGTGTTGGTGGTCTGTGTCGTGCTGGCCAGGTTCACGGCCTTGCCCGCCACGTCGACGCCGAGGATGGCGACCGTGGGTCGACCTGGGATGAAGTAGGCCTGGAGCGCGGCGTCCTTCGCCGGGAAGCTGGGACACCCTTCCCGGCCCGCGCAGGCCTCGGCTTGAAGATGCTCGGGCAACCCGACGGGGTAGCCGAGGTTGGCGTAGCTCGACTGCGCCCTGCGGAAGCACACCTCCTTCGTGAGGCCTTGGGGGACCGCACCCGACGTCCCCGCGGCGGCCTCGTCGAAGTCGTCCTCGCAGAAGTCGGAGAGACCGTCGCGATCGAGACCCGTCGAGCCACCCATGACGTCGTCGTAGGGGCTCGTGACGAGGCGGAGGCGGAGTTCGGTGAAGACGGCGCGGGAGGTCACGGTGAGCGGCTCCGCGTCGGCTTCGGCCGACGACGCGGCGTAGACGCTGATGCGTCCGAGCTCGTGCCAGTCGCTGCCGTAGAAGGGGCCCCCCTTCGCCTCGACGAGGATGGTCGGCGCGCGGCCATAGTCGCCGGCGCCAAAGGCGCGCACGGCAACCGGCACGGTTTGGTCGAGCACCGCCGTGTAACCGTTGTAGCCGTCCCCCTTCGGGACGTCCTGCCGCATGTCGGCGACCCCGGAGAACGAGGCGGGCGAGAAGTCGGACCAGTCCCACGAGTGGAGGACGCAGTGGCCACCGTCGCAGTACTCCGTTGTCGGATCACAGAGGTAGATACTGGCGCCGTCGGAGACGTCATAACAGTCACTGACGCAGCTTCCGCTCTCGCAGCGCCAGGAGCGCTGATCCGGACAGCCCTCGACCACGGTGGTCGTGAGCCCCCCGACCGTCTGACTGGCCTCGCGGCACTCGAGGCACGTGAGCGAGTCCGGGTCGCAAAACCGGCACGGGCCATTCAGGCAGGCCTGGGTGAAGCACTGCGAGTCGGTGTTGCAGTCGGCGGCGCAGACCCAGTCCGACCCCGTGGGGCTCGGCACGCTAAGCGGTCGGAGGGCGCAGCGCGCGCCGAGCGCATCACACGTTCCGGGCAAGGACGGCGAGCAGGGCACCACGCTGCACTTACCGGCGTTGCACAGGTGATAGGGTGGGCACTCCGAGTGGTCGTTCGCGCACTCGGCGCTCTGCGCGACCGGCGCGGACGTGCTCGCCGGCCGGGCGAGCAGCTCGAGCCCACGTTCCGCCTCGGAGCGGAAGGAGGCCTCGGGGCGAACGCCCGAGTAGAACTTGAGCTCGTCGAGCCCGCCGTGGTGCGGAAAGAAGCGCTCGGGCTGACGTAGGGCCTTGGTCTGGAAGTGGGACTGGGCACCCACGAAGTTGCACGCGTAGAATCCCTGCTCGGCCGACCACGTCAGCCCGCGCGTCGCGGTGCCCCCGCCGTAGATCGGGTAGGCGCCGACGGCCGTCCAGGCGCCGCCCGGTGCGTGCGGCTGGGTCGCCAGCAGGGTGGGCCGTGCGTCCGCGATGGTCGCAAGTGCGAGGCGCTCTCCGTCTGGCGAGAACGCGCCCTCGAGGACGCGCTCGAAGCGCCCGTCCGGGTTCAGCTCCTGCGGAGTGCCCGACGGCAGGTCCTTGACGAAGATCTGCGTCGCGGAGTTGTCGCTGACGACGACCGGAGGTGGCCCGCTGCCAAGGAGGCGGATCGTGGCGATGGTGCCGGGCACGAGCGGACGTCGGGCGTGACGCCCGGGAGTGCAGCTCGTGGCTTCAGCGTCGGAGATGGCGCCGTCGCCATTGGCGTCGTCGAGCATGCAGCGCTGGCGCGCGAGCGGGCCCCAAAAACCCGACTCGACGCCGAGCACGTGCTTGAGGTCGACGGGGACCGCCGTAGTGGCGCCGTTCGGCCAGGACAGGAGCGCCCCGGAGGACGCCACGCCGAGGTCGCCGAGGTTGGTGTCGGTCGCGAAGTCCGTGAGCCTGGCGCCGGGCCCGGCCTGCCGAATGGCGGGTTGGGCGGTGTTGCCCTCGTACCCGACAAACTTCGCGCCGACGCCGATACCGAGCCGCAGATACCCCGCTTCGAGTGAGCTGGCGCCGGGATAGAGCGGGAGACCCTGGGGCGCGGAGGTGGCGGTGAGGGCACTGTTGGCCCCCCAGGTCACGATGCGGCCATCACCCTTCAGCGCATAGACTGCGTCCTCCGCGGTCGCTATGGCGATCACGCCGGCGGTCGCGTCGCCGGGGCCCCCCGCCGTGAGCGTCTCGGCGCAGCCCCAGTGATGGACGCGCCCGGTGTCGTCGAGGGCGATGATCGTCTGGTATCCCGCGGCGATCGCCACCACGGGAGCGGTGAGGTACTTTCCGGCGACCTGCGCGCAGTTGACCGTCGCGGCTTGAGTCCCCAGCCTGCACTGACACCAGTCGCTGGAGGGCGCGACGTCGCATGCCGGCGGCGTGGGCACCGCCGTGAAGGTGCAGGCGTTGCCCCCGAGCGCCGGCGAGCCGTACACCGTGACCGCCCCAGCGCTGTCGAGCGCGACGGTGAAGCCCGAGCCAGCCGCAACGGCTCGCACGCCGCTCGCGCTGGTCGAGATGGCGCCAACGGGCGCCTCCGCACCCCAACCCTGGAGCCGGCGTTCGTCACCGACGATGGCCACGCCGTGAGTGTGCCCGACGGCGAACGCATGCACCTCTCCAGCGAAGGGCGGCGCAGTCGCAGCGGCGAGCCCTGAGATGGATGCGATCCGCGCCGAAGGGACCCGAAGCTTCGAAGTGACCTGAACGCGGACGAGGCCGTCCTCAGGGCCGGCGCCCACGCTCGCGACCTTGCCCGGGAGCGTCGCGCCCGTGGAGCTCGCGAGGTCGGGCTTGAACTGCGCCGGGTCGAATTGCAGGAGCACGTCGTGGAGGTCGGTCGGGTAACAGTCGGCGACGGTATAGGTGCCATCTTCGTCGAGGTCTTCGTCGGGAGTGCCCACGCCGCTCCCGTCGAGATCCCAGCAGGTGGGCGAGTAGGCGCCCGCAGCGGGCGCGAAGACGACGTTCACCCTTAGGACGCCGGGCGTGGTGCTGGAGGTCTCCACCGAATAGCGGGGATCGACCGCGCGGGTCGTCTTGGTGCTCGTGAAGGCGATCCGCTCCTTGGTGTCCTGACTGAGTCCGGCGGCCGTGACGCTCCGGTGTGAGGCCAGTAGGGTGAGGTCGTCGCCCGCGCCGCCCTCTACTGGCGAGTCGGTCACCGCTTGCACGATGCTGCCGATGCGCAGGCGACGGATCGTCTGCTCCCGAAGGTCCGCCGTGGCGCGCTGGTAGACGAGCGTGCCGCGCGACGTGCCGTCGATGGCGCGCCCGACGAGCCACTGGGCACGGGTGGAGTGCCATGTCACCGACGCCGCCGTGAGGCGGACGTCGCTGATGAGGTCCGCGTCGAGGAGAGCCTCGTAGTCGAGCCACTTTCCGACGTCGGCCGTCGGCGCGTCGGTGGCCGGGTCCCATGCCAGGTAGTAGAGGTGCGTAACCTTCGCG
This sequence comes from Pseudomonadota bacterium, assembly GCA_005776725.1. Classification (GTDB taxonomy): domain Bacteria; phylum Myxococcota_A; class UBA9042; genus SXOO01. Next base: position 38,738 of record SXOO01000203.1, read on the forward strand.
AAGTCGTTGTCTTGCAGCGCCGCGTCCCACGCGTTGCTCTCAAACACGATCGCTCGACCGTCCGGCGCCCACCGCGGGCGGCGGCACTCGATGCCTGCCGCCGTGCGTCCGAACTGGGTCGTCACCTGGCGGCGGCCCGTGCCGTCCCCGTTACTGACCCAGATCTCGGTCTCGCCACTCTCGTCGGACGTGAAGACCAAACGGTCCAGGACGGCGCTGTAGTCGGGGTCCCTGAAGTTGTGCTGGCCGTCGGAGACGAGGTCCTCGGGGAGCAGCCCTTGAGGGTCCGTTCGCTGAATGTGGTAGAGGCCATTCCTGCGGATGGACGTGTGCAGGACTTCGGGCGGTCGCCCGCCAAGGACGTCGCCTTCCTCGTGCAGGAGCACGTCCGTATTGGCGAAGAACTGGGGACACGTGACCGGGGCGCCGAGTGCACCAAGGTTCACACCGGTCAGGACGCGGTCACCGTCGAGGTAGACGTCGGCCTTTCGAGAATTGGCGTCGAGCGCCAGGCCGATGTGATGCCACTCCAGGGCCTTCAGGGGCTGCCCGGCCGGCGGGGCGATGGCCAGGCGAGTCGGTGGCGGCGTGACCGAGAGCAGATCGCCGTCGAAGAGGAAGAGCTCGATGTCCGTCTTGGTCGCCTTGGGCTGCCAGGCGATCCCGAGGCGCGAGCGCTCGTCGAAGGTCTGGTGCGACCAGAGGACGTGCGGCACCAGATCGCCCGACGGTTCGGCGTAGAACCACGTCGAGAAGGACATCGACTGGCCTGCCGTGTTGAGCGCGCCGTCATCGTAGAAGACCGGCGTCTTGGCGACGCTGGTGCGGCCGTCGAAGTACCCGGCGTCCTGGGTGATACCCTTGACGGGCTCGGGTGAGATCTTCGCGGTGCCCGCCTGCATCCGCGCGTAGCGCTCGAGGAGCCCCTTGCGGGTGGCGTCGTCCGTCTCGTTCGCGCACGCGGCCTGCCTGGCGCAGAGCTCCTCCGGGGTTGGCACGGCTGAGTACGTGAGCGGTTGCTCCGCAGCATCGAAGCCGTACCAGAGGCGCAGCTTCGTCTGCGAGCTCGCCGGCGACTGAAAGGCCACGCCCCCCCCCCAGCGACGTAGCCTGCCCCCTGCGTCCTTCTCGACCAGCGAGGCCGGTTGCGCCGGAGCGATCGAGGACGCCAGTAGGCTCTCGTCGTCCGAGAACCCGACATTCCACGTCGCGGCGGCTCCCGCGAGCGCCACCTTCTTGCGAAACACCAGCTCCACGATCGGCCCAAAGGGCACGGGCGCTGAGCTGTCCGTGTCGTAGACCGAGACTCGGAGAGTGCCGTCGGCGAGGTGGGTATGTGCGACCTCCTTGCCATACTGCGCCAGCGGTGCGAGCGGACGGGCATCTTCGAGGGAGAGGGTCTGCCGAGAGTACTCGACGTACAGGTCGAGGAGGCGCGCCGGTACCGGGGAGTAGTCGTACCAGAGGTGCACGATCGCCTGCTGGTCGTCTTCCGCGACGGCCTCGAGATGGAACGCCGTGCAGTTCGGCGCGCACGGCCGTGCAGCACAGGTCCCCCCGCCGACGAGCGGAGCCAGCGGCTTGCACTGGGAGTCAAAGCCGCACGGCGACGCCGCAGAACAGAGCGTCGTCGCGCTGTTCGCACCGGTCCCGAGCGCGGTGTCGAGCCAGGTCGGCAAGCTGTCGCCATCGGGATCGGCACAGTCGCTCACCAGGGCAGCCTGTCCAGCACGGCTCTTCCAGGCGCAGACGAGCTCGGTGCAGTGGATAGGGCGCGCGACGGAGGCACCGGTCGCGTACCAGCAGACGGCACCGCTCGTCGTGCACGCGATCGGCGTGAGCGGTGCCGCACACTGGGCGTTTGTGCAGGTCGAGCTGGTGCACAAAGTCGCCGGCGGCTTGTTGGGGCACAGGCTCGAGACCGCGATCACGGACCTGGCCGCATCCAAGTAGCAGAAGCCGATCCCCTCGCGGCTGCCCACTTCGAGCCAGGCGAGCTCCTGGTCGGCGCGGTCGATCGCGGCGCTCCCGTTCTTCTCCCACGTGCGTGACGGCGTGCCACAAGCGCCGCGGCACGCGTGGTAGGCCTTCCAGGTCGCCGCATTGCCGGCCGCGGGTTGAGCGCCGCACGCCTCGGAACAGGTGAGCCACGTCCCGAAGCGATAGAGCTCGTCGAGAGCGAGCGGCGCCGCCGATGCAGAGGCGGCGGAGAGCGTGACGACCGCGCTGACGGCCAGCAGTCGCATCATGGCGAGCCCCGAACCGGCGCGGGTCCCAATACGTCCACGGGCCACACCACCACCGGCTGGTCGAGGGCTTCGCCCCATAGGGCCTCGTCCGAAGCACGAGGCGCGAGGGTGCCCTCTCGTGGGACCAGCGACGCGACGAGCGGCAGCGCGGGGGGCGCCAGGGCCGTGTCGGGCGCTACCCGGAAGTAGACCCACCGCCCCTCGGGGAGGGGCGTGGTGCCGCCCGTGGACATCAGGAGGGTGCGGACGTTGCCGTCGGGGAGGGTCTGCCACGCGGCGCCCGCCTCGGGGTCGATGAAGAGCGACTTGCCCGCCTCCACGAGCGGCGTGCCCAGGCCAACCTCGAGGACCTGCCACGGTCCATTGAAGGCGAGCCGTACGTCAGCGAGATGGGGCGCTGGCGCACCGGATTCTCCCTGGTATTCGACGGCCAGCACGACGGACACCAGGGCGCCGTCGACCACATCCCGATCGACGACGACCAGACGAAGCGCGCAGTCGTCGCAGCTCACGTCGATCGGACACGGGCCACAGGTCCCGCCACAGGAGTCCTCCTGAGTGCAGTGTTTCCCGTCACAGTCGGGGACGCAGGCACAGGTGCCACCATCGCACCAGCTGCCTCCGTCGCACGTGCCGCACGAGATCCCGCAGTGGTCACCACACTCCTGACCCAAATCGCCACAGCTCGTCGCGCAGTTCTCGACGCACGTGCCGGTAGGGTCGCAGACCTGTCCGCGGGAGCAGGCCCCACACGACCCGCCGCAGCCGTCATCACCGCACGTTCGGGAGGAACAGGAAGGGACGCACGGTGCGCTGTCGGACGTCGCCAACTCCGGGGCCGGCGCGGACGACCCAGAGCATGCACCCAGGCTCAGCAGCACCAGCAGTGTCCCGGCGAATGACGGGCCGCCGCATGCGGAGCCAGGTTGAACCCGACGAGGTCGGCTCGTCGCAGCGGTCGTCAGCACGGGCCCACTCCTTCGAGTGCACCCGTGGACGCGCCGGGTGCAAACGCTGTCGACCCATCGCGACACGGCGACCTTAATGGCAGCACAGCGGGGAGAGCAACAAGAATGCGCCGACCGCAGGCGATTCGAGAGAGCCCTTGATGCCGCCCCGTGCCCACCTGGCGGAGCTCAGGGGGTGAAGCACCCGAATCCGAAGGGCGCTCCTGTTCCCGCACGACGCGGGGCTTCATTCTCGTTGGAGACGCTCCGGTGGAGCGTGCTCGGGGCGGTGAAGGCGGCCGGCATCACCAAGGGGGTGCCTTGGCCTACCCGCCTTGCCCGACGCGATTCGCCTCCTCGACACGTTGCTGGCACCGGGCGCTCCGGGGCTGGCCTGGGGCTGCGGGCGCCTCATTCACGTCGCTGCGTCCTGGATGGCTTGAATCAGCGCACGCAGCGCACGTCACCGGCATGCCCGTCGTGGAGAGACCCGAGCGCCTGCCCCGGCGTGTACTGCGACCAGCTCATGTGGGCGTGGCGGCCGGTGGCGGCGACCAAGGATGAGCTCCACGTGAAGTAGCCGGAGGCGTTCTGGAAGATCGGATCCATGAACTGGTACATCGCGGGAAAGCGGTGATCGAAGACGGACTGAAGCTCTCTCAACGTCGGCAGGCGCCACCCACCGCCAGCCGTCCCGAGGTTCTGGCAGTACGCGTTCGCCTGCGACCAGGTGTATCCGGCGACCGCAGGGGTCTGTTCCCACTCGAGCCCCGTCTTGAGGTCGGTGACGACGCCATTCGATGCACTGTACTGATCGGCGGGAGCGCCGGGGGGTGCACCGACGAGGAGTGGCGGCCCATTCTTGAGACACCGGACATACCAACCGGCGAAGTCCCAATAGCTTACGAGCTGAGAGGAGCCACCCCAGAACCAGACTCCGTATCCGTAGCCCGTGTTGAGCGGGAAGGCAGTGGCCGAGATCGCCTGCACCCATTGCCCAGCTTGTGAGAAGGCGGGGTTCAACATGCCGGTCCGAGATAGGTCGATGAGGGTCATGAGCTCGACTACCGTCGGTACGCGCCAGCCGCTCCCTTTCGCCGAACAGTGGCTCTGTGCCGCGACGAGCGCCGTCGGGTACGGGTTGGATGCGCTGACGTCATGGGTGGTCTGGCTCCACACCAGCCCCGTCACATCGTCGGTGACGGTCCCGTCGGCGTTGATCGTGTAGCTGTCGTTGCCATTCGGGACGGGCCAGAGTGGCCACTCCGGGTCCACGACCGTGTTGGCAACGCAGGTGAGTCCGTCACCCTCGTACCCGGCGTCGCATGCGCAGGTCCTTCCGCCGGGCGTATTGATGCACGACGCGTGCGCGCTGCAACCACCGTTGCCGTTTGAACACTCGTCTATGTCGGTGCACGAGACACCGTCGCCCTGGTAGCCGACGTTGCAGGCGCAGCTGAAAGCACCGGCGGTGTTCGTGCAGGCGGCGTCATCCGCGCAGTCATCAGTGTGCACCGAGCACTCGTCGATGTCGGCGCACACAGTACCGTCGCCCTGGTAGCCGGCGTTGCACGCGCAACTGAAATCGCCCATGGTGTTCGTGCAGGTAGCGTCGTCCGCGCAGTTGTCCGCGCCAGCCGCACACTCGTCGACATCCGCACACGTTCCGTCCGACTGGGCGGCGTAACCGGCAGCGCAGGCGCATGACCCGCCGACCACCTCCATGTTGTCGCAGCACTCGATGGTGGGATCCCAAGGGGCGCCCACCGGGAAGCACTGGTCGTTGTCGCAGGTCCCGTCGAGGGAGATAAAGTCACCGTCGTGGCCCGCGTGGCCGTTCACACAGCCGGCGACGTTCGTGCGGATCAGCACGAACTTGCCCTTCTTCAGGTTCGCAGCGTGACAGTAGGTCACGCGGTCGTCCTCCGACCAGTAGCTGCACTGTTCCGCCGTGAGTGCCTTCTCAGCGTGACCGTACGCATGGAGAGCTTCTCCGTTCGAGTTCCCGTCCACACACCCGGCTGCAAGCAGCGACAGTATGCAACTGGCCCGAAAGAGGCGCGCGCCCGGCCGGGCCGGCCCGAAGTGGTGTGTGAACATACCGACGACCGAATGGTCTCGTTGCATGAGCGTCCCCCCTGATGACCCGCGGCATGCTCCGCCTGCCACGGCGTTTGTCAGTGGTCACGTCGCAAAGTGGCAGCGCCCGTGCCCTGCCTCAGTCCGAGCGATGAACCGTGCTGATCTACTAGCCCGATCCATTGCACGCTCCGAGTCCAGGAGTCAAGGGGGACAATTTCAGTCGGGCCAGGGGCCGCATCCGCGTGCTGTTTGTGGTGTCCGGAGACTTTGGCTGCCGTGATTCGGAAGTTCTGGCGGGTTGATTCGCCGGCCCGCGGGGGCCCAGGTTCGGCTGGTTCGCTCCTGGAGACCGGCTGGATGTCCAGCAATGACAAGACTCGAGAGCCTGACTGTGAAGACTATGGCGAACGCGGAGCTCCCGCAGGCTGCGGCGGCCGTACGGAGAGGAGCAAGCCCCAGCTCGATGCCGCGGATCGTGAAGGCGGTGGACGAGGAGACGCCGGGTGAGTTGCCCGGCCGTCCATCGGTGGTGAACGCCGCCGCGCGCGAGCGGATCGCAGAGCCGCTAAGCGTGGAGCCTCGCCTTCGGGGGACCGAGGTGCTGAGACGCCCGCAGGCGTTGGTCTACACCGGGAGGCGCTCAGCGCTGAATGTATGGTGCGCGTCGACGCCTTCCAGAAGTCGGTGTGCACTTTCTGCCGGCCGAGGCGGAAGGTGCGGCACGTCGCGCCGCGAATGGACGTGCCGCGCCACGACTGTCGCATCCCGCAGTATCGTTGAAGATGACGATCTCCTGAGTCGACGCTAAAGTGCCGCCCGCCGCGCCCGGAGGGTTGCGCTCTCAGAGGAATCCTGTACCTCCGGCACCCACTCCCAGTTCGCCCAAAGGACCCCCGTGACCGACGCTGAGCTGCTCACCTGTATCCGTACGTTGGCCTCGAACACCCGTTGGACGTGGCACACGCCAACGCGAGAGCTGTTCGAACGCGCCGATCCGGCGGGGCTCCACACCTCACGCGGCAACCCCTGGGCTTGGCTCCGCCGCGTAGGTGATGCTGGCGCCGCCGAAGCCTTCCGGAAGCACGAGCTCGAGGGAGCGCTGGTCGTCGAATCCTTGGGCCTCCGGGCCGAGCTCGAGCGCACCACCAACGGACCCCACGTCGCCTACTTCTGTATGGAGTACGGGATCCACGAGTCTCTGCCGATCTACGCGGGCGGCCTCGGGATCCTCGCGGGAGACCACCTCAAGGCCTGCTCCGACTCGCAGATCGACCTCGTGGCCTTCGGGTTCCTGTACGCCGAGGGCTATCTGTCACAGGCGGTCGACGCCCACGGACGCCAGGTCGCCGACGCCGCGCCGCTCGACCGCGCCGATCACCCGCTGCGCAAGCTCCCCGACTCGCTCACGGTGGGGATGCCCGGCGGAGTGGTTCACGCCGACGTCTACGAGCTCCGCGTGGGCCGGTCGCGCCTCTTCCTCCTCGACACGGACGTAGACCGCAACTCCGACCCTGCGCTCCGCGCGTTGTGCCGGCGGCTCTACGGCGGCGATCACATGACCCGCATCCGCCAGGAGCTGCTGCTCGGCATCGGCGGCATGCGGCTCATCCAGCGGCTGGGACTGGGTCAGCGGCTGCTGCACCTGAACGAAGGGCACTGCGCCTTCGCCCTGGCCGAGGCCGTGCGCGTGGAAGCGCTGCGGACCAAGAACCGCGATCAAGCGGTGGCCAACGTGCGCGCCCGCTCGCTCTTCACCACCCACACCCCCGTCCCGGCGGGTCACGACCGCTTCGATCCCGTGCTCGCGGCCGAGCACCTGTCCGCCGCGTTCGGCGACGACTCGAGCTTCGTCGACTTCGTCCAGCATCAGAGCTTCGAGTCCGGCACCTCGCCCGGCTCCGTCTGTATGACGGTGCTGGCGCTGAACCTGGCCGGGCGATGCAACGGGGTCAGCGCCATCCACGGGCGCGTGTCCCGCGAGATGTGGCACCGACCGATCGGACACATCACGAACGGCGTCCACGTCCCCACGTGGGTGGCGCCTGAGCTCCAGGCCCGGCCGCTCCCGGAGGATCTCGGAGCCACGCGCCTCCGCCTGCGCCGCCGCCTCGTCACGTTCGTGCGGCAACGCCTGCTCCGCATGCCGGCGCAAGCGCGCACGGGCCACCCCGACAAGCTCCGCGACGACGTGCTCACGATCGGCTTCGCGCGGCGTTTCGCGCCTTACAAGCGCGCCACGCTGCTCCTCGAGGCCAAGACGGCGCTGGAGCGCATCGCCCAGAATACGACACAGCCGGTCCAGTTCCTCTACGCCGGCAAGGCGCACCCGGCCGACAAGGCGGGTCAAGAGCTGATCCGTCAGGTCATCGACTCGGTGAAGGACCCGCGCTTCAACGGCGCCCTGCACTTCATCCCTGACTACGACATGGAGGTCGGGCGCCTCCTCGTTCAGGGCTGCGACGTGTGGCTCACCAACCCGCGCCGACCCCTGGAGGCCAGCGGCACGTCAGGGCAGAAGGCCGGCATGAACGGCTGCCTCAACGTGTCCGTGCCGGACGGTTGGTGGCCGGAGTCGTACGACGGCGAGAACGGCTGGGTGATCGGGCCGGACGTGGGCGAGGTGGACGCGGCAAGCCAGGACGAGGGCGATCTCGAGTCGCTCCTCGAGCTCCTCGAGTCCGAGGTGATCCCCATGTTCTACGAGGGCGAGGAGCCCGGCAGGAGCGATCGCTGGCTCCACCGCGTTCGGCGCTCGATCGAGACCGTCACGCGCGACTTCAGCGCGGAGCGCATGGTCGAGGACTACCGGCGCGAGCACTACGCGCCCAGCTGGACCGCCATCTCCCGCCGGAGCTGATCCGGCCACGGATCCGGCCAAGGTCCGGCCACAGATCCGGCCCACTGGTCCGGCCGCAGATCAGGCCACAGACCCGCCCCCAGGCCGCCGTCGCGCGGCCCACCGGTCACTTCAAGAGGACGAGGCTTCGCGCCGCGAAGACGGCGTGCCCTTCGTGCAGGCCCGACGCGACGAAGTCGACGCGCGCGAGGCGCTGGACCACGAGGCGAGTGATCGTCTCGCTGGTTGCGAGGGTCGACACCGCCTGCACCCCCTCCGCAGGGAGGACGACCGCGCCGGTGTCGCGGCTGCGGCAGCGGAGCTCGACCCGCCGATCGAACTGGAGGGCCTCGAGGCTCACCACGAGGTGGGAATCACCCTCGGCGGCGCCGGTGGAGAGCCATGTGACCGCCAGCTCGTCTGACCAGTCGATCCCGGCGTAGTCGCCCGTGACTGGCTCGCCGTTCACGGCCTGAATCGTGGGCGGCGGGGCCAGCGTGTGCGTGAGATGAAAGGTGCCGAGCTCGGACGAGCCGCGCCCCTCGAGAGCGAGGACCGCGCTCCCGCCGGACGGCGGCGCCACCATGGCCATGGGCAGTGAGGCCTCGTAGGTGACGCCGTTGACCGCGGCGTGGAGCTCGGACACCGGGCGGCGCGCCAGGCGATGGGTGCCGTGCTCGCCGAAACGCAGGCGCACCTCGCCCGCGTCCAGTAGGTCGATGAAGGCCTCGTGCTCGTCGCCCCGGAGCGTGACCGCCATGCTCCGCTCCACGACTCGGCACCTGCCGACCTCCAGCGCGAAGAGCTCCGGGTCCCCGAGCTCGGGCAATCCCACCACCTCCACCGCGCCCAGGTGTGACAGGCCCCACTGCCGGGCGAAGAAGCCCTCGATTCGAAGCTCTTCGGTGAGGCCGGCGGCGGCGTCGCTGCGCACAACCGTGAGGATCGCGAAGCGCTCGGCCACAGGACGAACCTCGACCGGCGCGCCCGACTCGGCGCAGCGAGCGAGGGCAACGAGCGCGACGAGCGCGCTCAGCGTGGATCGCGCGCGATGAACCACTCGCCCGCCGGGACGAGGTTGGGGTCGCTCGCGATGAAGGAGCGGAGCAGCTTCTTCATCGCCTCGAGGCGCTCGGGCTCCGAAGCGCTGAGCTCGCGGGTCTCCATCGGGTCTGCCGCGGTGTGGTAGAGCTCGTACAGGACCTTGGTGCGCGTGGGGATGTAGAGCAGCTTCCAGCCCTGGTGCAGGACGGCGCGGTGCTTGGCCACGAGGAAGTCGTCGTCGAGGCGAGGGTCCAGGTAGATCTCGCGCGACTCCGGGTGCACCACGAAAGCGCCAAAGCCCTGCATGAACGACAACGTGCGGCCCGACAGCACCGCGGCCTCCGGGTTGATGAACCAGAGCCCAGTCTCCATGAACACCGGCGGATCCTCCCCGAGCGCCTTCCCCTCGAGGACCGCGGGCGCGAGGCTGCGTCCGTCTTGAGCGGCGAAGTCCAGGCCCACGAGCCCGGCGAGCGTGGGCGCCAGATCGAGCGACCGCACCGTGTTCTTCAGCACCCGCGAGGCGCCCCCGCCGGCGGGCTTGACCAGGAGCGGGATCCGCGTGGCCACGGTGCCTCGCAGGTGATCGCCGTGCCCGACCCCGAAGCCCTCCTCGTAGAGGTTCTCGCCATGGTCCGCGGTGACCACGATGTGCGTCTTGTCATAGAGCCCGCTGTGGCGCAGGTGCTCGAAGAGCTGTCCGATCGCGGCGTCGGTGCCGCGGACGGCCCCGGTGTAGAGCGCACGGGCCTGCTGCTGCTCCTCCGGGCCGGGCGCGTGATCGGCGTCCTTCCAGGCGGCCTTGTGAAAGCGCGAGTCCCCCGCGTAGTCAGGGTCCGTGTCTGACGCGTACCAGGGCCACGGGGCCGCATAGGGGAAGTGCGCCCCCGAGTAAAAGAGGACCAGCGCGAAGGGCCGCTCGTCCCCATTGGCGATGTAGTCCCAGGCCTCCTCAGTGACGGCGCGCGGGTCAGCGAGGCGCTCCCAGAGCTTCAGGATCGGGAAGGACCGCTGCGCTCCCAGCACGTGCAGCAGGTAGGGCATGAGGTGGTAGTGCAGCTTGAAGCCGCCGAGCGCCACGTTGGACCAGAGCGTGAACCGCGGAACGCGGACGGTCTCGAAGCCGAGCTCGATGCGGCTGAAGATGTCGCCCGCGAAGTCGGACACCACGGCCGTGCGGTAACCCGCTCGGCGGAGCTCGGAGATCACGGTGTGCCGGCGCGTGGCGAGCGTCTCGGGCGAGGGGAACATGTGCCGGACGCCGTGGTTGTGTGGGTAGGCCCCGGTGAGCATGGAGACCCAGGACGGGAACGTGCGGGCCATCACCGAGTAGGCCGAGTCGAAGCGCACCGCCTCGAGCGCCGCGAGGTTTGGCGTGACCCCCGGTTGGTCCATGAAGTCGGGACGGAGGCTGTCCACGGCCACCACGAGCAGGTTCGGACGGCTCGCGATGACGGGTCGCGCCTCCACCGTGAGCCCGGCGGTGAGCACGCCGCAAGCGACGCCGACGGCGCCCAGCACCACCCGGGGCCGCCCGGTTCGCCACAACGCGAGCCCGACGAGGGCCGCCCACGAGAGCAGCGCGGCCCAGCCGAGCGCCGCCCAGAAGCCTGGCGTGGTGTAGCGGGTGAGCGTGAGCTGGATCCACGCAGACACGCCGCCCTTCGCGAAGAAGGCGTCGGCCATGACCTGCGGGAACTCGACCATCGTGCGCGCGAGAAAGCCCGCGTGGATCAAGGCGCACCCAGCGAGCACCGCGGCCGGGCCACGCCAGCCGGTGAGCGGCGGCCGTCCCCGAAGCGTGCCCCAGGCGGAGAGGCCGCTGAAGACGAACGTGGCGAGGCCAATCCCCGTCCCCACGGCGATCCCGAGCAGCTGCGCCTGGAGGAGCACGAGCTCCCGCGTGAACATCCCCAGCACCCGGTTGATCAGCGCGTCGTCCTTGACGCCCATGTACTCACCGGAGCCGAAGCTCGCGAGCGACAGGGCGAAGAGGGCGATCCCGAAGAGGGCGCCGGGCGCGACGGCGAGGCGGAGGGTGCGGCGCAACATCGGCCGCGGATGATGTCCCACCAACGCGGCCTGTCAAAGCGCGAGTGCGCTCAGCGCGTCCGAGCGTTGTGCTTCTTGCGGTAGACGTTGCGGCTCGCGCGGTCCTGAGCGGCGTCGAGGCGACGCTTCTCGCCCCTGGTGACCACGCCGTCGGCCTTGGCGACCTTCTTCTGGACCTGGATCTTCGCCTGCTGGGCCGTGAGCTTCGCGGCCTCCTTCTTCGTCAGCGCTCCGGTCGCTACACCCTGGGCGATCCGCGCCGTCTGGCGCTCCTGGCGGGCAGCCGGGGGAGCGGCGAGGGCGGACGAGGCAACGCAAGCGGTAATCAGCGCGATGAGGGTCTTCATGGGGGTCTCCTTAGGTCGTGAGGTCATCAAGTGGCTCGGCGCGACGGCTCGAGGCGCGTCGTCGCCGCGTCCCAACCTATGAGCAGGGGCCGTGCCACCCAAGACCGATGTAGTTTCAGCATGTTGCACAGCACGCCCTGACATGCGGGGCCACACCCTGACAACGCCGGTTGACACCTGACACCTCCCGGACGCCATGCCATGATGCGCCGCGTGTCGGAGCACGTTCAGACGCTCATCGTCGGCGCGGGGGTCACGGGCCTCGCTTACGCCAACTTCGCGCCCAAGGGGACCTGGCTCGTGGTGGACCGGGACACCAGCCCGGGCGGCTACTGCAAGACGGTGGTCCAGGACGGGTTCGTCTGGGACTACAGCGGTCACTTCTTCCACTTCCGCGAGCCCTGGGTCGAGGCCTGGCTGCGCGAGCGCATGCCGGACGACGAGATCCTCACGGTGGCGAAGGCCTCCGGGATCCTCGTGCCCACCTCCGAGGGGCTCACGCGCGTGGACTTCCCTTTCCAGAAGAACATCCACCAGCTGCCGCGCGCCGAGTTCATCGAGTGCCTCCACGACCTCTACTTCGCGGACCGCTCGGCCCCCGTGAGGTCCTTCGGGGACCTGCTCCTCGGCCGCTTCGGACGCGGGATCGCCCAGCGCTTCCTGGTCCCCTACAACGAGAAGCTCTACGCGTGCCCCATGGACTCGCTCGACCCGGACGCGATGGGCCGCTTCTTCCCCCACGCGGACGTGGCCGCGATCATCCGACACTTCCGGCACCCTGAGAACGGCAGCTACAACGCCAGCTTCACGTACCCGAGGGGCGGCGCGATCCGTTACGTTCACGCGCTGCTGAGGGAGCTCCCGCCGGAGCGCATCGCGCTGGGTGAGGCGCTGGTCCATGTGGACCCTGTGGCCCGCGTGGCCACCACCACGCGACGAACCGTGCGTTACGACCGCCTCGTGAGCTCCGCGCCCTTCGACGCGCTGCTCCGCCTCACCGGCACACCGCACGATCCCGCGCTCTACAGCGCGAACGCGGTGCAGGTCTACAACCTCGGCTTCGACCGGAAGGGCCAGACCAAGGACCACTGGCTGTACGTTCCCGATCCCGAGATCTCGTTCTACCGCGTGGGCTTCTACGACAACATCTTCGGCGACGATCGCATGAGCCTCTACATCGAGCTGGGCCAGGCGCGCGGGGCGGAGCGAAAGGCGGAGCTCCCCCGCGTCTTGGAAGATCTGCGCCGCCTCGGCATCGTCACTGACCAGCGCCTCGTCAGCTCGCACGAGATACTGCTAGACCCCGCGTACGTTCATATCACCACCGCGGGCCGCGCCGACTTCGAGGCCCAGCGCGCGCGCCTCGAGGCGCAGGACATCATCACCGCGGGCCGTTACGGCGGTTGGACCTATTGCTCGATCGAGGACAACATCCTCGAGGCCCACCGGCTCGCCACCCGCCACGCCTCATGACACCGCCGCGCCCGCGAGGGCTCGTCACCCTCCTGCTCATCCTGCTCGTCGGGGTGCTCACGTGGCGCCTCTGGGCGCTGCTCCGCACCACCACCTCGGAGCCCCGCGCCGTCACGCAGCGAGGCGACCTGGCGCCCGACGAGCAGGCCACGATCCAGATCTTCAGAGACAACGCCCCCTCCGTGGTGTTCATCACGTCGGCGCGTATCGCCCGCGACCGCTGGTCCATGCGCCCCCTCGAGATCCCGCAGGGCAGCGGGTCGGGCTTCGTCTGGGATGAGGCTGGGCACATCGTCACCAACTACCACGTGGTCGAGCAGGCCGTGAGCCAGCCCGGCATGACGCTCACGGTCACGCTGCACGACCAGGAGACGTACCCCGCCGAGGTGGTGGGGGCTGCCCCGCACAAGGACCTGGCGGTGCTCAAGATCGACGCCACGGGCCTTCGGCCGATCCCCATCGGGACCTCCCGGGACCTGGTGGTGGGCCAGAAGGTGTTCGCGATCGGGAACCCGTTTGGCTTCGACCACACGCTCACGACCGGAGTGATCAGCGGCCTCGGCCGCGAGATCCAGTCGGTCACGAGGCGCCCCATCACGGGCGTGATCCAGACCGACGCGGCGATCAACCCGGGGACCTCCGGTGGCCCGCTGCTCGACTCCGCCGGGCGGCTGATCGGGGTGAACACCGCGATCTTCAGCCCCTCGGGCGCCTACGCGGGCCTCGGCTTCGCGGTCCCAGTGGACACGGTGAACCGCATCGTCCCCCAGCTGGTGGCGCACGGACGAGTGGTCCAGCCGGGCCTCGGCGTACAGCTCTCGGAGGTGCGCACCCGCGTCCCCGGGATCCCGATCGCGGGCGTCAATCCCGGCAGCGCCGCCGAGCGCGCGGGGTTGCGCGGTTTCACCGAGGACGCGCTCGGCCAGATCCGGGTGGGCGACGTGATCACCGAGGCCCAGGGCCTCCCCGTCTCGAGCCCAGACGATCTCTACCGCGCGCTGGACGGCAAGGAGGTTGGCGACGAGATTGTGCTCACCGTCGATCGCGGCGGCTCGGCTTTGTCCGTCAAAGTCACCCTCATGGCGTTGGAGTAGGCCATGCTGCGCCTCGTCACTTGGAACGTCCGTTACTTCAGCCACTCGACCCGTGGCATCACCAGCATGGACCACACGCAGCGCGCGATCAGCGCGGCGATTGCGAGCATGCGCCCCCAGCCGGACGTGGTGGCCCTACAGGAGATCGACGACGCGTCGTTTCGCTCTCTCGCGTTCCGCGCCCGCGGTCGCACGAAGCGCGGGGAGTCGGTGTCCAACTTCGACCGCTTCTACGACAGCCTCAACCGCCAGAGCCTCGAGATCGGCGGCCACCAGTATCAGGCTCAGTTCTACCCCGCCCAGGGGCACCGCGGCGGCACCCCGCTCTACTCCACGGGCCTCGCGCTCCTGTGGCGAAGCGGCCTTACGTTGGTCGATCACAACGGCCACGAGCCCCACGACATCACGCACCGCCGAATCGCGCGCCTCGCGCGCTTCAAGCAGAAGCGCATCTGCGCGTGGGGCCGCTTCAGAGCGCAAAGCGGCGAGGAGGTGGACGTGTTCAACACCCACCTGTCCCTCCCGGCGTTCTTCCAGCGCACCAACGGCCCCACGGGCGGGCGCTTCGGCGAGTCGGACAACCAGCTGCGCGAGATCGACTCCCTGCTCGAGTTCGTGGCGCAGAACGGCCAGCTCGACCGCACCCTCCTGGTCGGCGACTTCAACGCGCTGCCGGGCTCCCGCGTCTACAACCGGGTGACCAGCACGTTCCGCGACGCCCACGCCACCTTCCTCGGCGCCCCACCCGCCCGCATGGTCGAGCTGCCGTCCGCGGGCTTCATGAACCTCAGGTACCGCCTGGACCACGTCTTCTCGGGGCCCGCGCTGCGCTTCCACGACTTCCAGGACACGGCGCCTTACGGCCCCGCCCATCCGTGGGCCCCGCTCTCGGATCACGCGCCGCTGGTCGGGCGCTTCAGCGTGGCCGCTCCTTGACCTCCCCCCTCGAGCTGCGTGTCCTCGACGGCGGCTCCAGGGTCGTGTTCTCCGGCCCGCTCGACAAAGAGACCGTCCCCGACGTCCAGGGCGCGCTCCTCGCGCTGGCGCCCCGACCGGGCACGCTCACGATGGAGCTCGCCGGGGTCACCCGCATCGACTCGGCCGGCGTCGCGTTCCTCGGGGTGGTCGAGGCGCGGCGGAGAGGCGCGGGCGGCCAGCTTCAGCTCGTACAGCTCTCCGACGCCGCCCGCGACGCCCTCGAGGTGTTCCGGCTGGCTGAAGAACGTCCTGCCAAGGGCCCGTCGCGGGGGCTGTTCGAGCGGCTCGGGGACGGCGGCTACGAGGTCGGCAAGGGCATTACCGCGTTCCTCCAGCTCACGGCCGACACGGTGCTCTGGAGCATCGGCGGTGCCGCGCGGACACGGCGGGTCCGCAAGGGCGCCATGACGCTCGAGGCCATCCGAATGGGCGTGGACGCGCTCCCGATCGTGGCGCTCATCGCCCTGCTCATCGGCGTGGTCCTCGCGCTCCAGTCGGCCTACCAGCTCCGGCAGTTCGGCGGAAGCATCTACGTCGCCAACCTCATCGCGGTCTCCATGACGCGCGAGATGGGGCCGCTGATCACGGCGATCATCCTCGCGGGTCGCAGCGGCGCGGCGATCGCCGCCGAGGTGGCCACGATGAACGTCAGCGAGGAGACGTCGGCGCTCCGCGTCATGGGCCTCGAGCCGGTCCGTTACGTGGTGGTTCCCAAGTTCCAAGCGCTGACGCTGACCATGCCGGCGCTCACTGTTTACGCGAACGTGGTTGGGATCCTGGGAGGGTCCGTCGTCGCGTGGGCCTACCTCGACATCGGGCCGCTCATCTACCTCCGGCAGTCGTGGGGCGCGCTCGTCCTGCTCGACATCGGGACGGGGCTCCTCAAGAGCGTGGTCTTCGCCTGGATCATCGTGCTCGTCGGCGCGCACTGCGGCTTCTCGGCCCACGGCGGCGCCGAGAGCGTTGGGCGCGTCACCACGCAGTCCGTGGTTCGCAGCATCTTCTGGGTGATCGTGGCGGACGCGGCGTTCAGCCTCCTCTTCTACTTCGGCGACTGAGCAACCGTCTTGTTCAGGTTTCTGGGGCAGCCGGCGCCGCCGCGTCGGCGGCCGTTCTCATCGTGGCGTTGAGGTGGATGAGCCGCTTCCTCATGACCGCCACGAGCGCGACCTTCTTGAGCTTGCCGCTTGCGACGAGACGGGCGTAGAAGGCCCTCAGGTGGCCGAGCTCCGAGACCTCGGCGATGAGCACGGCGGCGCTGAGGGCGCCCACACCGTCCACTGCGGTCAGGGCCTCGAACCTCGGAAGGCGCGACCTGCACTCGCCGCTAGCCCCCTACCGCCCGGCGTCCGCCTCAAGCGGACGGCCGGCCGGCCAGCCACGGCGCAACGCCAACTGCTCTGGGGACTGCAACGCAACAGAGCGCGAGCCGCGATTCCCCGTGCGCGTCACCGTCCAGATCTACAAAGCCACCAGCAACGGCGTGTTGGCGAAGGCCGACGTGGCGTCCATCAAGGCCCAGGTGAAACGCGTCTACAAAGAGGCGGACTACGTCGGGAGCCTCGTCACGCAGGGCTGCACCGGCCGGCCAACGGAGTGGGAGGGCGACCACCGCGAGCCGGCCGACTTCTGGCAGGTCTTCTGGCAGCACTTCGAGGCCGACACGGGCCTCACGCCCGAAGAGACGATGCGGCTCCTCGAAGAGCGCGTCACGACCGGCTGGCGCACCGGCGAGGGGCCCTCGCGAACGGCGGCGTCCCCGCTGGCTTGCCTTCCCCAGCCTCTCCTGAGCCTCTGAGCCGTTCACGACTCATTCGACGACCAGGGCTCCGGCTGAAGCCGGCAACGCCAGCGCTCGGGCTGGCAGCTCGGGGTCGTTTCGCAGATTGGTAGAGCTCGCCTCAGTCGCCGTTAGGTTCCCAGGTTGACGACGGGACGCCATTGCCGTACATGCCGTACAGGCAAGGAGGTTTCAATGCCAGCCGCAGCCCGACTCGAACTTCGAATAGCACCGGCCGAGAAGCGTTTGATCGAAGAGGCCGCCGCCGCTCGACAACAATCGGTGACGGCGTTTGTCATCGAGACTGCCGTGCGGCGCTCGCGCGACGTCCTCGGTGGTCGTGAGCCTGCCACGCCGCGCCCGATCGGCGGCTGGTCGTTCACTCTCCTCGATGGATGGGACGATCCCCTCGCCGACTTCGAGACGTGGCGGTGACACTCCTCATCGATAGCCACATCCTGATGTGGGCGGCGATCGCCGACCCACGACTTCGCGGCCCCGTGCTCGACGCATTCGTCGATCCCAACAACTTGCTGCTCGTCAGCGCGGCGACACTCTGGGAGCTCGGGTTGAAGCATGGCCTCGGGAAGTTGCCACTCCCCGTGTCTGCGCGTGACTTCTTCGCCCGCGAGATCGCGACGCGCGGCTATCGTGTCCTCGACGTTCAGCGTGCGCATGCCGAGCGCGCCAGCGAGCTACCCTACGTCGATCCGGCGCATCGCGATCCTTTCGACCGGATGCTCATCGCCCAGGCACTGGTGGAGGGAGTGCCGCTGCTCACTGCCGATGCGCGCTTCAAGGCCTACGTTGGTCTTGGGTTGCGGCTGGTTGGATAGCAGAAACGCCGCCCCGGCTTTGGGCCACGCCGGGCCGATCCAGCTGGTCATTGTCGCGCTTCCCGGCAAGTCGGACTTTTGGGCCTCGTAGAGATTGGTCATCCCGACGCCCTCATGCGCACCTGGGCCGAACGCGCCCTGTTCTGTTCGCGGCGCACGGCTCGGCCCAGTCTCAACTTCTCGGAGCGGACATATCGCGGCCTCGAACCCGCGCTCAAAAGGCTCAGTTGAGGAGAGCCACCTCGAGCGTGTAGGCGCCCTGCTCGGAGGCGTTGTACGAGTCGACGATGATGGTCACCGTCTCACCGGCCGAGAGGGACACGACCACAGGCGGAAGCGCACCGTAATGGTCGACGCCCGCGAGGCAGGCCGACGCATCGGTCGAGCAAGCGGACAACACCGAGACCAGGCTCGGGAGGTTGGAGCCGTCCACGTAGACGAGCCCGATCGAGTAGTCGCCGGTCTCTGGGGCCGTGAACGTGTAGACGATGTCGTTGCCGCCGTCGCCCACGCCGAAGGAGAGCTCTCCGGGGCCGACGCACTGTATGAAGTCGTCGAAGTAGCCCGGCTGGGTGTTGTCTCCCTGCACGCTGATCGGGAGCTCGCCCTCGAGGACCAGCGCGTTCGCGCAGAGGTCGCCGAGCGCGGGCTCCGCGCACACGCCGTTGGAGCACTGCAGCCCGTCCGCGCACCCGCAGGTGCCGCCGCAGCTATCCGAGCCGCCGCAGGTCCCTTCCGTGCAAGTGGCCGCGCACGGGGGCAGCACCTCGAGCGTGAACGCGCCCTCGGTGTCGCTCAGGTAGGCGTCCACCACGATGAACACCTCCTGGCCCTCCACGAGGTCCACGAACACCTCCGCGTTGAGGCCGCTCGTGGTGATAGGTCCCGCCGCGAGGCACGCGCCGTTCACGTCGGTGCAGCTGGTGGAGACCGAGATGACCGGCGCGAAGTCCGCCGTGACACGGATCGGGAAACGACCCGCGGATGGGGCGACGAAACTATAAGTCTGGTCTGCGCTCCCGAGGCCCGCTGAGGTGGAGGCGCACGCACCGAAGAAGTACCGGGCCGTGTCGAACTTGCCCACCGTGGTCCCTGTGGTGACGAAGGGCAGCTCACCCACCGGCATCGGCTCGAGGCAGCTGTCGCCGGGCCCAAGCGGCGCGGGCGGCGAGATCGTGAGCGTGTAGGGCCCCGCTGGCTCGGCCGGATAGTAGCTGTCTACGACGTAGTAGACCGTCTCGCCGGCCGTGAGCGCCGTCCCGAGGACGTTGGCGGCGCCGAAGTTGTAAGCGCCGCCGAGGCACTGGATCTCCGGGGATTCGCAAGAGCGCGTGAGCGTCAAGACGGACGAGGAGGTGGTGTCGAGCGTGGCCGTGTAGAACCCCGACTCCTGCACCTCGAAGGCGTAGACGTGGTCGCTC
Source organism: Pseudomonadota bacterium (assembly GCA_005776725.1). GTDB lineage: Bacteria > Myxococcota_A > UBA9042 > SXOO01. The sequence continues at coordinate 57,877 of SXOO01000203.1, forward strand.
CCGCCCAGCCCGTACGTCCCTTGCAGCCCGCAAGCATTCGACACCGAGAACTGGTCGCCGCTGCCAAGGGTGGTGTTCGTGACCGCGACGGGCAGCGCGCCGGCGTCTAGCACGAAGGGCTCTGCGCACGACTCGCCCTCTCCGAGTGGCTCGCAGAGGGATCCACCCGCGCACTTCTCGCCATCGCTACACCCACAGGTGCCGCCGCAGCCGTCGGCGCCCCCGCAGAGCCCCGCCTCGCACGTTGGAGCGCAGCAGGTCACACCGAAGTGGAAACCACCGACCACTGGTGTGAACGCGGTGTAGGTGTCGAAGACCAGAAAGTAGTTGCCGCCGGCCTTGGCCGGGAAGGTCAGAGTGCCGTAGCCCGCCTTGATACAGTTGGCACCCGCGTCGATGCAGCCCTCGCCCAGGTCCTCTAGGACGACGAGCTGGAGCGTTGCGGCGTTCACTGTGGCGATAGTCACGATCTGCTCGGTCTCGGCCGTGAACGCCCACGCGACCTCGGCGCTCTGCGAGAAGTTGTCGCTGATGTAGGGCTGGCACGAGTACTTCGAGAACGCCGCGGTCACACCGGCTACGCTGTTGGACAAGAACGTGAGCTCGGACCCGCAGGTCACCGAGTCGAGCGGCTCGCACGCGTCGCTCGGGAGCGACTCCTCGCACTTGCCCGCCGAGCAGAACCCTTGGGCGCAGTTACCACAGGACCCTCCGCACCCGTCGTCGCCGCAGGTCTTGCCGTCGCAGGAGGGCGCACAGCACAGAACGGCCATATCGAAGGACGGGACCACCGGCGTGGCTGTGTCGGCCGAGTCCAAGATCAGGAAGTAGCTGGTGTCTGCTTTGGCCAAGAACTTGGTGGTGCCGGACGCGCTGTGAACGCACGACGCCTCCGTGTCCGCGCAGCCGTTGCCCTCGTCCTCAAGCACGATGAGATCCAGCGGGCCCTCGTCAGCGAGGCCGATGGAGACCTGCTGCTCGACCTCGGAGTAGAAGGTGAACACGGCCTCGGGGCTCTTGGAGTAGTCGTCGCTGTTGAACTGCTGGCAGCTGTAGTTCGAGAAGGCCATCACGGCGCCCGTCATGGTGTTGGACAGACCCGAGTAGCCCACGCCGCAAGAGACCGGCTGAATCGGAGCACAGCTCCCGGGCAGCTCGACGCAGGTCGCGTCCTGGCAGAAGCCGGTGTCACAGGTGCCACACGTGAAGCCGCAGCCATCATCGCCGCACTCGTTGTCGGCCGGACAATTGGGGAGGCACGGCTCGCCCACCTCGAGCTCATACTCACCCACGTCGGTGGAGTAGTCCCCGTCCACGACCACGAGGAGCGTCTCGCCGGCCTCGAGCTTCACGTCCAGCGACCCACCGCCCGAAGCGAAAGCGCTGCCTTCGCACTGGTCGCCGGCGCAGTCGGTCTGAGCGTAGAGCAGCGCGAACCAGCTGGCTGTGAGGGTGAACGTGTAGACGCCCGCCTTCGGGGCCTCGAAGCGCCACGCCTCGTCCGGCGCCGGGAGGCCGTCGAAACCATCGAAGCCGCCGTCGAAGCCATCGAAGCTGTCGAGGCCGTCGACGACCCCGTCGAAGCCCCCGGTGCAGTCTTCGTAGTTGGACACCCCGCCCGTGGTGTCGCTGGAGACCGGGACGCCGATCTCCAGCGCCCCTTCGACGACGCAAGGCTCGTCGCCGTCCGTTGCGTCCGCGGTGCCGTCAGTCCCGTCGGTCGCGTCGGCCGTGCCGTCGCTGCCCTCGGTCGAGTCGGCCGTGCCGTCCGTGGCGTCAGTGCTGTCCCCCGTGCTGTCCCCCGTGCCGTCGGTGCTGTCCGCGGTGCCATCGGTGCCATCGGTAGCGTCGGTGGCGCTCGAGCCGTCGCTGCCGTCGGTGAGGTCTGTGGCGTCGGTGGCGTCGGTGGCGTCCGGGGCGTCTGTGACGTCCTCGGCGTCGCTCCCATCCCGGGCGTCGCCGGCCTCCGTCGCGTCGGAGGCATCTGTGGCGTCGGAGCCGTCGGCCGCCTCGCTGGCGTCAGCCCCCGAGGTGTCTTCGGCGGTCCCATCCTGCCCAGAGCCGTCTCCGCTGGTGCCCGCTGTCGAGCACGCCGCGACCACCGCAAGACAGAACCCCCACACCACGCGTCGCATACGCACCTCGAACACAAGAAGGGTAGCTGGGGCAGCGCGTGCCCCGTCGGGTGCGTCTCCGCTCGCGCTCGGACGGGCCCGGGTCGGCGGTGGGGGTGTCCCCTCCGCCTAAGACGCAGCTCGCATCGAGACGACGTCAGCGCGGGACGCTACCACGGCGTCCGTCCTGCGTTCGACCAGAACCGGGGGGAATCGTCTCCGTCAGCCACCGGCGAGCTTCGGCGTGCTCCCGCAAGGACGGCGACCGCTACGACGAGAGCGCCGAACCACGCGACGCCGCTCACGGGTCGATGGACCCCTGCGCATCCCGCGGCCGCGCCAGTCGCGCTCGGGGTCTCGGACCCCGTCTCGCTCGGCGGTTCGGCGCTCTCACCCCCCGCATCCCACGGGAGCTCCGGGGGCGCCACTGCGGGCCCGAAGCACGCGTCACGCTGCCCGGGGCAGTTGGCCAGGGCGCAGGCCGCGTCGTCCAGCCGGTCGCAGTAGGCCAAGAGACACCGGTCGAGCGAGTCGAAGAGCCCCTGCCCTTCGCTGGTCCCACGCGCATGGCACGCCGCGAGGCAGGCGGTGTCCCGCCCCGCTGCCTGACACTCCCCCGCGCAGCAGCCCGCAGCGCACGCGACGAGCGCGGGGCAGTCGAGCACCGCGCACCGCGCGTCGTCGCAGACACCCGCCTCGCAGGCCTCTGGGCAGCGGCACACGCTCGGCTCGACTCGGCAGTCGGGGCGCTCGAGCCCCGACTCGGCCGCGATCCAGGCCATCGCCGGGTCCACGCGCGTGACGATCGCAGCCTCGCGGCAGGGGTCGCAGCCCTCGCCCCCCACGACGCAGCCCGCGACGGCCTCGTTGACGCCGATGATCAGCCCGTCTCGAAGCGCGGGCCCGCCGGAGTCGCCGAAGCAGACGCCGCCGGTAGCGGGCTCGCTCACGAAGGTTCGGTCGCCCACGTAAGCGACGCGCATGGTGCCGCTGCGCTTCAACCCGGCGTCCGGGGGATCAACGCCGGACGTGGCTCCGAAGCCGACGTGCACCACCTCTTCGCCCACCAGATCCACTCCCAGCTGCGCGCGATTGAGCGGCAGAGGCTCGAGCCCGCTGGGCTCTGCCAGCTCCACGAGGCCGAGGTCGTTCTGAGCTCCGAGGGGGGCGTACTCTGGGTGGATCACGAAGCGGAGCACCGCGAGCGGCGTCTCGGCGGCCGCTCCCACGCCCACGAACACCCCCTCGGGGCTCGGGGAAAACCCACCGCCGCCCTCGGGGCCTGCGGGGACGAGGCAATGCGCCGCCGTGAGCACCCAGGTGGGGGCGATCAGCGCGCCCGTGCAGAAGACGCCGATGGGCTCGGCCACCAGGGCGACCACCGCGGGGTGACTGCCTGTGGGGACCTGCTCGCCGTCGACGATCGCGCCCTCCCGGTGGCCGAGAGCCGTCAGCAGTAGGGCGGCAGCGAGAGAGACCACGCGCTTCTCCGAGACTTTGCGGGGACGCGGGCGCTGGGGCAAAGTGCCCGCGTGCCCGACTACGTCATCGAGACCGACGACCTCGCCGCTGGGTATGGCGGCCCGCTCATTCTCGACGGGGTCTCGGCGCGAATCCAGCGGGGCTGCATCACCTGCATCATCGGTGGCTCCGGCTGCGGCAAGTCCACGTTTCTGAAGTCGGTCTTCGGCCTCCTGCCACCACTCCGCGGCTCGGTGCGCCTCTTGGGCCACGACCTCTACGCCGTGGAGGAGCACGCCCGGGCCGAGATCCTCGCCCGCGCCGGCCTCATGTTTCAGTACGGTGCCCTCTTGGGGAGCCTCAGCCTCGTGGAGAACCTCGCGATCCCGCTTGTCGGCCACACCCGGCTGGATCCTGCCGTGATCGACGAGGCCATCGCCATGAAGCTGAGCCTCGTCTACCTCTCCCACGCGCTGGACAAGCTGCCCAGCGAGCTCTCCGGCGGGATGAGGAAACGCGCCGGGCTGGCCCGGGCCATCATGCTCGACCCGGAGCTGGTCATGTGTGACGAGCCCACCGCGGGTCTCGACCCCAACACGGCCGCCGAGATCGACCACCTCATCCTGAAGCTCCGCAGGGTGCTCGGCATGACGGTGGTGGTGGTGACCCACGAGCTCTCGTCGATCGAGGTGATCGCAGACCGCATCCTCATGTTCAAAGCGGGCAAGCTGCACTTCGACGGCACCCTGGCCGAGGCCAAGGCCTCGCCGGATCCTTCGCTGGTCGGCTTCTTCTCGCGCGCTGACGAGACCGTGGCGCGACCCGGACGGTCTCTACTCGATCGGGTGGCGGCGTGAGCCAGGCCACCCGCGCACAGAAGCTGCGGCTCGGGATCTTCCTCGGGGTCTCGGGAGCGATCCTGGGCGGCACGCTGATCACCATGGTGGGCCTCGCCGCCATCGAGAAGCGCGACGAGTACCCGATCCGCTTCGACGGGAGCGTCGCGGGGCTCTCCCCCGGCTCGCCGGTGCGCTACAACGGCATCGACGTGGGCCGAGTGGAGCGGGTGGCCATCGACCCGAAGAAGCCCTCGGGCGTGCTCGTCATCATGAGCCTCGTCGAGGGCACGCCGATCCGCACGGACACCGTCGCGGTCCTCAACATGCAGGGCATCACCGGGCTCAAGTTCATCGAGCTGCAAGGCGGCCGAGACGACGCCGCGATCATAACGCCCGGCACCGACGTGAAGTCGTCCCGCTCCACGGTGGACCTCCTCACCGACAAGGCCACCTCCATCGCCACCAAGGTGGAGACGGTGCTCGACAACCTCACCGCCCTCACCAGCGGCGACAACGCGAAGTCCATCAGCGGCATCCTCGCCAACGTCGACAACATCTCCGGAACGATCGCGAAGATCCTGGCCGACAACAGCGAGGTGGTCACCGGCCTCGTCGAGGACGCCCGGGCCATCGTGGGCGACATCCGCGCGTTCGTGGCCGACGCCAAGACGTCTCTCGGCACGCTCCGCGACGCGGCGGACACGGCGGCAAAGTGGATCGACCCCGCAGACGTCAAGGGTACACTCGGGCGCCTTCAGGGCACCCTCGCGCGCCTGGAGCTAACGCTCGGGGTGTTCGACGAGACGGTGCGCACCGCGAAGGCGCGACTGTCCACCGCCGAGCTGGGCGCCCTGCTCAGCTCGGTCAACGGGCTCGCGATCTCCTCCACCGACCTCGTGAAGCGCGCCGACTCCACGCTTGTCCGCGCCCGGGAAGACCTCTTCCGCGCGCTGGAGGCCGTCATCGAAGGCGCCGACAGCTTCTCCGAGCTCGCGAATACGCTCCGCGACGACCCGGCATCCATGATCCGCGGCAAGGGCGGCGATCGCGAGGTACCCGAATGAACCGCCTCGCCACCGCCTGGGTGCTCGCGCTCTCCACACTGTCCGGCTGCATCGGCGGCACCGTGGTGGAGCGCTCCTACTTCTCGCTCGGTTATCCGAAGGCCATCGTGGAGCGCGAGGTGGCTCCGCACGACGCCACCATCCTGGTCCGACGCTTCAGCGCGGAGCCCGCGTACGACAAGTACGAGGTGATCTACCGCGAGAGCCCCTACGCGTTCGGGTACTACCGCTACAAGCTCTGGGCGTCGAAGCCCAAGAAGATGCTGGGCCAGCTGGTCACGTCGCACCTGCGCAACGCGGCGCTGGTCACTGACGTGCTCGACCGCCTGGTGGACCAGAACCCCACGTACGAGCTCGAGGGCGAGGTGATCGCCATCGAGGAGGTCAACCGCAGCGAGACGGAGTGGCTCGCTCGTCTGGCGCTGCGCCTCACGCTGTATCCGTACGGCAAACGCAGGCCGCTCTGGGTCTGGGAGTTCGACGTGCAGCGCCCCGTCCCGGAGCGGAGCCCGCTCCTCGTGGTGAAGGCGCTATCCGAGATCCTGGAGACCCAGCTGGATCTGGCGTTCGCGGATCTCGACGGCCGCCTCGGGGCGCTGGCGAGCGGCGTGACCGCGCCTCCGAAGCCTCCCCGGCCAACGGCGACGCAACCTGCCGCGCAGCCGAAGGCGCCGCCCGAGGAACCCGAGATCAAGCGGGTCCGGTGATGCTCCCCGCCCTCGCAAGCCTCTTCCTCCTCGCCCCACCAGACGCCACAGCCACCTGGTTGGCGCCGCCGCCTCACGTGCAGGCCGAGCGCGATCCGCAGCGCCCTCCCCCCGCGACCGGGGCCATCTTCGTCCCCACGATGTCCGAGGCCCGCTTCGAGCCCAAGGTGCTGATCGGCCCGGCCGGCGCCGAGACAACCGGCCCCCCCGAGGAGCTCTTGGAGCGGCCTATGGGGAGCCGGACGTGGGTCCGACCCGGCAACTACCGCGTGCTCGTAGGCAGCGGCGACGTGGGCGATCGGCTCGAGTGGGAGGTGAAGGTGGTCGAGGGCCGCACCACGTTCATCCCAGCGGAGTGGGCCGGGCTCCGGGTCACCGTGGTGAACGAGCGCGGCACGCCGTTCCGCGGAACGTACGAGCTGGTGCGCCTGCCCGGGCGCGATTACGTGGGGATCGGACTCGGCGCCGACCTCGCGCAAGGCGAGACCCTGAACACCTGGCTGCTTCGCCCTGGCACCTACATGCTGCTGGCGGCAGGCGAGAGCTACCGAGCGCGCAAGAACTTCGTCACGGTCCGCCTCGTCCCGGGGGAGCTGGTGCGCTACACCCTGGTGCTCGACGAGACCACGGGAGACGTGCTCGGCGCCGGGGAGATCGACGAGTCGCAACCGACGGTCGAGGGCCCATGGCACGTGAGCCTCTTGCTCGGCGGCGGCCTGTCCTTCAACCGGGCGTCGTCGGTGGTGGGCAAGCCCGACGGCATGAGCTTCGACCTCAACGCCTTCGTGGAGTCCGTGGGCGGCTTCGATCGAGACTCCCACCTCTTCTACGCCCGCCTGTACATCGAGGAGGAGGGCCGCCTCAGCCTACCCGAGGGCTTCTACCTGAACCTCGTCGACACCTTCGACGTGGACCTCCTCTACATGTACCGCTTGGTCTCGTACTTCGGCCCCTACGTGCGAACCACGTTCCAGACCTCCTTGGTCCCCAGCTTCCAGGACTTCGAGACGCCGACCGACGTCGTGCGGCTGGGCCTGAACGGGGAGGTGAAGGGCACGGAGACGGCCGTCATCGACACGCAGCTCACGGTGCCGTTCGATCCCCTCGACCTGCGCTACGGTGCAGGAGTCCGCTTCGACTTCACGCCCACCTACTGGTTCGACCTCAAGGCGCGGACCGGCGTCGGCGCCCGACACCTCTTTGCCCGCGAGCTCTTCGTCAACGCCGACGACGGCGCGACCGACGCCTTCGAGGTGCGCGAGGTGCCCGACTTCAATCAGTTCGGCGTCGAGGCCTCGCTGCTCACCGAGCTGCGAATCACGCGCTGGGTGCTCCTCAAGGCAGAGGCCGACGCGCTCATGCCCTTCGACGCCCCGGCCGACACGGCCTTGCAGCTCGACGCCACCGTCTCGCTGCGCCTCGCGTCGTTCGCGTCGCTCAACTACATCCTGCGGCTGGAGCTCGATCCGGCGATCACGGACGACCTCCAGCTCGACCAGACCGTGCTCCTTCGGTTCGCATACAAGGTCCTGTGAACGTCGCTGTCGCCCTCGTCCATCACCCGGTCCGCGACCGAAACGGCGACGAGATCGCCGCGTCGGTCGACTGGGTCGACTTCTTCGACGCCGGCCGGGTCACCCTGGTCTACGGCGTCACGCCCCTCATCGTCGTGCACCCGGCCGAGGCCCAGAAGGCGCTGGTCCACCGCCTGATCGCCCACGGCACCTCAGAGGCCCGCGACGCCGACACGCGCGGCCGCTTCGACCACGCTCGTGTGGTCGACACCTTGGACGAGGCGATCGCCTGCGCCAGCGCCACCTTCGGGCGCCCGGTCACCGTGGTGGCCACCACCGCGCGGCCCGGGCCCGACCGGCTCACGGTCTCGGCGCTGGCGGCGCGGATCGGCGAGGGCGAGCCCGTGCTGTTGCTCTTCGGTAAAGCGAGCGGCCTCACCGACGCCGTCCTGGCCAGCGCGGACGCGGTGCTCGAGCCGGTCAGCGGCGGGACCGGCTTCGACCACCTGCCCGTTCGCGGCGCCTTCGCGATCGTGCTCGATCGCCTGCTCGGCCGCGCCTGAACGCCCGAGTCACCTCGGCGCTGATCGTCGCGATCGCGGCGATCGCGGCCGCCGCGGTGTTCATCCGCGAGGCCGCGCCCACGCCCCCGCTGAGCATCGCCGCCCTGCGCCTCCTGCTCGCGGGCGGGGTCCTGTCGGCCGTGCTGGCCCATCGCGTGCGGCGGCTGCCGCCGGGCCCCGTGCTGCTCGGCGGCGCGCTCTACGCTGTCCACTTCGGCACCTGGATCGCCTCGCTCTGGCTCACCTCGCTGGCGGCGTCCACCACCCTCGTGACCGCCAGCCCCCTCTTCCTGGCGCTCCACGGCGCGTTCACCGGGCGCGACCGCCCGGACGTGCGCCTCTGGATCGCGCTCGCGTTCGCCATGGCCGGCGCTGGGGCGATCGCGCTCGGCGGGGCCCCGGGTGTGCCCGCAGCGATCCCCTGGCTGGGCAACACCCTCGCGACCGTGGGCGCCGTAGCGATGGCCGGGTGGCTCCTGCTCTGTCGTCGCCTTGGGCCTGAGCTGGACGCGCCGGCCTTCAGCGCAGCAGCCGCGCTGGTCGGCGGACTGGGCCTCGCTGCGCTGGCGCTCGCCCGAGGCGACTCCCTCCTCCCGGTGAGCGTAGAGTCCTTCGCCTGGATCGCGCTCGCCGCGCTGGTGCCACAGCTCCTCGGCCACACCCTCATCACCTGGTCGCTCCGCTACACCACACCCACCGTCGTCGGCCTCCTCACCCTCGGAGAGCCTGTGGTGACCACCTTCCTCGGGGCCTGGCTCTACGGCGAGGCGCCCGGCTCGCTGGTCCTCGGTGGCTGCGCGCTCACGCTCGCTGGGGTGGTCTGGACATTGTTCAGCGGGCGGTCCCGAGCGGAGTCGCATCGAACGTGACCCCCCGGTTGGGGCGTGCGATACAACGCCCGTGTCGTCCCCAGGAAGACCCACCGGCGCCGAGCTCTCCCGCCACCCGACCGCGATGGCCGGACGACCCGGCTTCGTCATGCGGGTGCTCGGCGGCCTCTTCTTCTCCCGCGTGCGCTTCCCGAGCGAGGTGATCGAGGCCGCCCAGGCCGCGCACCGGCAGGGCGTCCTGGTCTACGTGCTCCGCAGCGAGAGCCTGCTCGACTACCTGTTCTTCAACTGGGCGTTCCTGCGTCGCGGGCTCCCACTCGCGGTGTTCGGCCAGGGCATGCCCATGTGGCCCTGGCGCACGCTGGGCGCCGCGGTGCGCTCACTCCTGCGTCGAGTGAGCCGGATCCCCGACGACGCCACGTACGTTCGCGCAGCCCTCGAGAGCGGCACGCCCGTGCTGCTCTTCCTCGACGACGCCCGCCGCCTGTTCCAGCGCGACAAGTCGACCCTCCTCGACGTGGTCCACGAGGTCTCCCAGCGCGTCCCCGTGCGCACGGTGCCGCTCGGGATCGCGTGGGAGCGCGCGCCCCACGCCATGCGCCGTTCGTTCATCGACCTGCTCTTCGGGGACTACGAGCGCCCCGGTCGGCTCCGCAAGCTGCTGAACTTCGTCGGCTCGAACCAGGCGTACGTGTTCAGCGGCGCGGTCGTCGATCCTGCCAGCGCCCCGTCAGGCGAGCGCCTTCACGTGGAGCTCGAGTCGGGGTTCGTGCGCGAGCAGCGTTTGATCACGGGCCCTACCCTGCGCACGGCCGCCGAGCTGCGGGCCGAGCTCGTGAAGACGGAGACGCTCCAGCCCAGCGACGGCGCCCCGCTGGCGGTCGAGGACTTCAAGCGATCGCTCACCGAGATCGCTGCCGACCAGCGCATCGGCTGGGTCGAGGCGGCCTACTTCGCGCTCTCGTTCATCTTCGGCCGGATCTATGGCGGTATCGAGGTCGATGGCATGGGCGGCGTCAGGAAGGCGCTCCGCGGCATGCCGCTGGTGATCCTGCCCTCGCACAAGAGCCACCTCGACTACCTGCTCCTGAGCTACGTCTTCTACCTGAACGGGCTCACGCCGCCGCACAACGCCGCCGGCGGC
>SXOO01000204.1 GCA_005776725.1 Pseudomonadota bacterium
GGGCGTGAGCCGCGTGGTCTACGACATCTCGTCCAAGCCACCCGCCACGATCGAGTGGGAGTGAGATGATCGCGGTCCTCGCCGCGCTCGCTTCGTGCCTGGAGCCCGGGGCGGTCCTCGTCCCGGAGCTGCGCGGCAAGGCAGTCGGCCAGCCGGGCGTCTCGGATACCCGGGTGTGGATCAGCGCTGGCGAGCCCCGAGCGGCCGTGGTGGGGCCCGGCGTGGACGGGGCGTTCGCTCCTGGAGCGCTGATCGCGGTGCCCGCCGGAGTCGTGGTCGTGGAGATCGGAACCGAGCGCGCCGACGCCAACCGTGTGCGCCTCAACGTGGAGCCCGGCCTCACCTCGGTGGTCCCCATGGGCCTCGTCGCGGTGACGGTGGAGCCCGCGGTGGCGCAGGTGCTGGACGCCTGTCGTATCTGGAGCGCCTCGTTCGAGCTGGCCCTCCAGCCCCTGAGCGGTCCCGGCGGCGCGGTGGTCACTCGGGTCAGCACCGAGGGGGCCACGTCCCTGGCGCTGGTGCCCGCGGGTTATTACCGGGTGCTCTGGAACGGCGGCGCCATCGAGGTGGCGGTGCCACCGTGGACTCGCTACCACGTCGAGACCGGTCGCATCGGCCCGCTTCGGGAGAGCCGGGTTCAGCTCTCCGAGTTCGAAGGCGGGCCAGATGCCCTCACCTTGTGCGAGCGGCGAGCCACGCGCGTTCTTGCGAGGCCCTGGTACGCCTCGTACTCCGAGGCGACCAGCGAGCCGCCGTTTCGGAAGAAGGTCTGGGCCCGGGTGGCCGTTCCGGCCGACGAGCGGCGTGGCGGGCCCTTCGAGAGCTTGAAGCGGCCCAAGGTGAAGAAGGAGTGTCCGCCGGAGCGCGTATCTGCGGTCTCGCTCTGGGAAGCGCCCGAGTGAGGTGCGCCGTGCTCGTTGCGTTGGCCGCGCTCCATTCGGTGGCCGCCGCGGCCAGTCCCAGGCTGGTCCTGCTCATCTCCGAGGAGCGCCTCGAGGGCGCCCCCAGGTTCTGGTGGCAGTGCGGCGCGCGCGATCCGCAGCCGTTCGCCGATGCGCTCGGTGCCCAGCTCGAGCGGCGAGAGCTGCACGTGCTGGACCGCTGCGAGGAGGCCGCGGTGCACGGGAGCTTCGCCCGCCCCAACCTCACCGCGCGCGATGGCGCGAACATCGCTTCGGCTGTGGACGCAGACATCTCCGCCGTCGGCAGCGTGCGCATGGAGAAGGCCGAGGCTCCCACCGGGCTCGGGGTGGTCAGGTACCGGGCTCACTTGAAGCTCCACCTGGTACGGGCGGACGGGGCGAGCCTCGGCGAGGTCTCCGTGACCCGCGACGGGTTCGGCGCGGGCGTTGGCGAAGCGCTCGAGACGGCGCGCCAGCTCCTCCTGATCGACGCCATGAACGTGATCCCCGACGCGATCGCCGGGAGCGCCGAGACCCCCGCGCTCTGGGTTCGCCTCGCCATTGCGGGGAACGCCGAGACCCGGCTTCGCTTCCGCGAGGCGCTCGTGAAGGTCCCCGGAGTGACCAAGGTCTCGCTCGCGGCCCTCCGAGCCACCGCCACCACGTTCTCGGTGGTCCCCCTCGACGCGCGGTACGCGGTGGCGTCGGCGCTGGCCGCCGCCGGGGTGGCCTACGAGTTCACCGAGTCGCCGTAAGTCGTGCTCCCGAAAGGGCCCGTTTGACGGAGACTTGGGGGTCGTTCACCATTCGGGCCTTGAACGCGGCGCGGGCCGAGGAGCCGGTTTGATGGCAGGACTTGGACACTCAGAGGCAGTCACGGACGGCGTCCGGATCCAGGTCAAGAGCCGATACCTCCGCGAGCGGTCCAATCCCACCGTTCGGCAGTTCATGTTCACCTACGACATCACCATCCGGAACGAGAGCCCTGCACCGGTCAAGCTGCTCACCCGCCACTGGGTGATCCGGGATGCGACGGGGGCTGAGCAGAAGGTGGAGGGCGTCGGCGTCATCGGGGAGACCCCGGTGATCGAGCCGGGCGCCACGCACCGGTACTCCAGCTTCTGTCCCCTGCGGACTGAGTTCGGGTCGATGGAGGGGAGCTACGGGATGGTCCGCTCCAGCGGAGAGACCTTCCGGGCCAAGATCGCCACCTTCAGCCTGTTCGTTCCCAGCGCCGTCTCCTGACGTCCGGGCTTCGCCGGGTCCCGCGGCGGCGCCTGGCGGCCTCCGGGTCGCGCGTGGCTCAGCCCTTCACGAGGCGCTCGTAGAGCGCCACCTCTTCCGCATTGCCGATGCAGAGCGGCACCCTCTGATGGATCCCCGTGGGCACCATGTCGAGGATCCGGGTCTTGCCCGTGGTGGCGCTGCCCCCCGCGGCCTCGGCCACGCCGGCCAGCGGGATGGCCTCGTACAGGAGCCGGAGCTTCCCGTCGGGCGACTTCTTGTCCTCCGGATAAAGGAAGACGCCGCCGTAGAGGAGGTTCCGGTGGAAGTCGGCGACGAGCGAGCCGATGTACCGCGCCGTCGAGCCTTTGTAGCGAGGCTCCTTGGACTTCAGCGTCTCCAGGAAGGCCTGGGCGCCAGGTGACCAGTCCGCAGCGTTCCGCTCGTTCATGGAGTAACACTTCACGACGTCGGGGGTCTGGATGTTCGGGTGGCTCAGAACGAACTCGCCGTACTCGGGGTCGAGCGTGAAGCCCGAGACCACGCCGCCCACGGCGTACACGAACATGGTGGACGACCCGTAGATCGCGTAACCGGAGGCGACCAGATTTCGGCCGGGCTGCATGAAGTCCTGCTCGGTGGCCGCCGACCCGATCTCCGGGCGCCGGTAGATTCCCCAGATGGTCCCGATCCCCACGTTGGCGTCGATGTTGGAGCTCCCGTCCAGCGGATCGTGGAACAGCACGTACTTGCCGCTGGCGCTGCCGCTGGGCAGCGGCACGATCCCGTCGTCTTCCTCCGAGGCGATGGCGGCCACGAGGCCGTTGTAACGAACACACGCGGTGATCGTCTCGTTCGCAAGCTCGTCGAGCTTCATGACGCGCTCGCCCTGAACGTTCGTGGAGCCGGTGGCCCCGAGGACGTCGTTGAGCAGCCCCGCCTTGTTGACGTTGCGGCTGATGATCTTGGCGGCGAGCGCGAGCGTGCCGAGCAGGCTGGAGAGCTCCCCGGTTGCGCCCGCGGGCTGGGTCTCGACGAGGTGACGATGGATGGTGACGATCTCGCGCATGGTGCGGACCGTACCCGAAGGACCGGGGCGGGAGAAGCCCGAGCAACCCTCCCATGCACCCCGGCGAGGTTGCGAAGCGGGCGGCGGGGCGGTAAGGAGCCGCGGTGCTCACCCTGCGCCTCCTGCTGCTGCTCGTTTGGTCGCCGCTCGCCGCGGCGTGCGTCTTGCCGGGGCGGCTCGCGAGCGCGACGCCGCTCGAGCGTGGCACGCTGGAGATGATCGACAGCCGCTGCCGAGAGGGCCTCGCCCTGGTGGCTGCCGGGCGCGGCGCCGAGGCGCTGCCTTATCTCCAGGGCGCGCTGGCACGCCCTGAGCTCCTCGGTCGCGACCTCACGTTGCCGCTCGCGGAGGCGTTCCACGCGGCGGGGGCCCCGCCCGAGGTTACGCTCCTCGCCTACGAGGCCGCGCAGCTGATGCCGCGCCCCGAGGGGCCGGAGTCCGCGCTCATCGCCTCGCGTATCTCGGCCCTGGTCCACGGGCTGGATGACGGCGTCGCGTCGCGCCTCCTCGGCGCTCAGCCCGGGCGCCCGTCGGCACCGTGGCTCGAGGCCCGCGCGCTCGAAGAGGCTTCGGCCGCGAGTGGCGCCGGGACGCGTGGCCCGGTTGCGCTGCTGCTCCCGCTCAGCGGCAAGCTCGAAGCGCTGGGCCGGCGCGTGCTGGACGGCGCGCTCGCGGCGCTCGAGGAAGGGCAGGTGGTGTGGGTGGCCGATACCGCCGCCGAGCCTGCCGGTAGCGCCGTCTCAAGGCTCGCTCGCCGTGGCGCCAGCGCGTTCCTCGGCCCTGTGGACCGGGCCTCCGTGGCGCCCGCGGTCGAAGCGGCCGCTGCCCGGCAGGTGCCGGTGGTCCGCCTGGACGTGGAGCCCGCAACTGCGCCCACCCCCGGGGTCTATCGGATGGGCCCCAGTCGGACGGCCGAGCTCCTCGCGTGCGTGACTACAGCGCGATCCCGTGGCGGCAGCCGCTTCGTGGTGCTCACGGGCGACCACCCTTACGGCCTCGCGGTGGCTCGCGCCGCGCGCGCGGCCATCGAGTCGAGCGGGCTCGCGCTGGTAGACGTGGTCAGCTACCCGCACGGAGCCACCGATCTCGCCAAGGAGGCCGCGCGAGTCGCCGGTCGGCGACCGGACGTGGTGATCCTGGGCGACGCCCCGCAACGCGGCGGCGCGGTGGCGCGTTATCTCGCCGCGGCCGGGCTGGTTACGGCGGGCACAGGGCGGCCCGGACCGCAAGGCGAGATGCGCCGGGTGCAGCTAATCGCCCCCTCAGAGTGGCGCGAGGCCGCGTCCCTCCCGGAGGAGGACCGCCGCTACCTGCAGGGGCTGTGGGTCGGGGTCGAGTGGGACCCGGCGCGTAGCCCCACCGTCGCGCGCGCCGCAGAGCGAATCGCCCGCGCGGTGGGCCATCCCGCCACCGTCCTCGAGGCCGTCGGGCACGACGGGCTGCTCCTTGCCAGCCGCTTGTCTCGCGACGGTGTTCCCGAGCTGATCGACGGGGGCTTGATCAGCACGCGTGGATTTGACAAACACGGCGAGCCCCAACGCGCGGCCCGCGTTTATCGCCTCCGATCGAGCGGGGCGCTCTTCGAGCCGCTCCCTTAGCAGAGTCCCCTGATCCCAGGGGACGGCCCAAGACACCGCGCTTCCCGTCCAAGGTGGCGCTCGCGCTCGCGAGCTCCTTCCGAGGCGGGCGGCGCCCACGTACGCCAATCCAACGAGGCTCCGAATGCGTCACAGCGTCCTCCACGCCCCCACCCTGAAAGAGGCCCCCAAGGAGGCCGAGGTGCCGAGCCACGCGCTGCTCACGCGCGCGGGCTTCATCCGCAAGGAAGCCGCGGGGATCTACTCGTTCCTGCCGCTGGCCATCCGGACGCTCTCCAAGATCGAGCGGATCATCCGGGAGGAGCTGGAGCGCGCAGGGGCGCAAGAGGTGCTGCTGCCCACCGTGCAGCCCGCGGAGCTCTGGATGGAGTCCGAGCGCTGGCAGAAGTACGGCCCCGAGCTCCTTCGTTTCAAAGATCGCAAGGGCAACGACTTCTGCTACTCGCCCACGGCGGAAGAGGTCATCACCTCGCTCGTTCGCCGCGACGTCCGCTCGTACCGGCAGCTCCCGGTCAACCTGTTCCAGATCGCGAACAAGTTCCGTGACGAGATCCGGCCGCGCGCGGGCCTCATGCGCGGCCGCGAGTTCATCATGAAGGACGGCTACAGCTTCGACTCCGACGAGGCGGGGGCCACACGCACCTACCAGGCGATGTTCGATGCCTACAACCGGATCTTCGAGCGCTGCGGCCTTGCGTTCCGGCCGGTCGAGGCCGACACCGGGGCGATCGGCGGCTCCCGCAGCCACGAGTTCCAGGTGCTCGCCGATACCGGCGAAGACTCCATCGTGTCCTGCGCCGCTTGCGGCTATACGGCCAACGTCGAGAAGGCCGAGGTCCAGCGCACGAGCCCCGCGGTTGCTGCCGCCGGTGGCCGCTTCGAAGCCGTCGCCACGCCCGGGAAGCGCTCGATCGAGGACGTATCCCGCTTCCTCGGCGTGACGCCGGCGCAGGTGTTGAAGACGTTGTACGTCGACACCGACGCGGGCCCTGTGCTCGTCCTCATTCGGGGCGACCGCACGCTCAACGAGGTCAAGCTCAAGTCGGCGCTGAAGGCCCAGTGGATCCGACTCGACGTCGAGCCCACCCACGACCTGGTCGCGGGCTTCATGGGCCCGATCAAGCTGCCAGCGGCCGCCGCCAAGCTGCGCGTGGTGGCTGACGACAGCGTCGGCACGCTCACCGACTTCGTCTGCGGCGGCAACGAGGCAGACGTTCACCTTCGCCACGCGGAGCGCTCGGATCTCCCGGCGCTCGGAGACACCCTGGACCTCTCCATGGCAGGCGCGGCCGATCCCTGCGGGCGCTGCGGGGGCGCGTTCGCGTTCTTCCGGGGGATCGAGGTCGGGCACGTCTTCTTCCTGGGGACCAAGTACTCGCTGCCCATGCAGTGCAACTTCCTCGACAAGGACGGCGCCGAGCGACCCATGGTCATGGGCTGCTACGGCATTGGCGTGAGCCGAATCATGGCGGCCGCAGTGGAGCAGAACCACGACGCGCAGGGCGTGAAGTGGCCGCTGCCGATCGCGCCCTTCGAGGTCGCGATCCTCGGGCTCCAGTGGGATGACGAGGGCGTGGTCGCGGCGGCTCGCGAGCTGTACGAGGGCCTCCGCGCCGAGGGCGTGGACGTGCTCTGGGACGACCGAGAGCTCCGTCCCGGGCAGAAGTTCGCCGACGCCGACCTCATCGGCCACCCCCTCCAGGTGTTGGTGGGGCGCCGCGGGCTGGATCAGGGCGTGGTGGAGTTCAAGGACCGTCGCTCCGGCGAACGCCTCAACCTCCCGCGCGTTGACGCGATCGCGACGATCGTCGCGCGCGTCCAGGCCGCGCGGAAGGGGCTCGGCGGGTGACCCCCGCGGACACCCGCCGTCTGGACGTCACCCGCATCGCGGTCGCGCTGGACGTGGACACGCTCGCCGACGTCGATCGTCTGGCGGGCATCCTCCGCCCCGCCGGCGTCACTTGGTTCAAGGTGGGCCTTGGGCTCTTCTGTCGCGAGGGAGTGCGCGCCGTCGAGGCCGTCCAGCGCCACGGCGGCCGCGTCTTCCTCGATCTGAAGCTGCACGATATCCCGCATCAGGTCGGGCTCGCGGCGCGGGCCGTGTCTGCGCTGGGCGTGGAGCTGCTCACCGTGCACGCCTCGGGCGGGGCGGCCATGGTCGCCGCCGCTCGGGAGCACGCAGGTGGGGCCCAGGTCATCGCCGTCACGGTGCTCACCAGCCTCGAGGCACCGGAGGGTGAGGTGGTTCGGCTCGCCGAGGCCGCGGTCCGCGCTGGCGCTGACGGGATCGTGTGCTCACCGCTCGAGGTGGCTGCCGTGCGGGTCGCTGTCCCCACGGCGTTCTTGGTGACGCCCGGGGTGCGGCCGCCGGGCGCGGAGCTGGGTGACCAGCAGCGTGTCGCCACGCCGTCCGCGGCCCTCGCGGCGGGCGCCGACCTGCTCGTGGTCGGTCGACCCATCACCGGCGCACGGGACCCGGTCGCGGGGCTCCGGGCGGTGCTCGAGTCATGAAGGGCGACACCCTCGTCGGGATCCATGCGGTCGAGGAGTGGCTGGACGCCGAGCCGCCCCGGATCAGCGCGCTGCTCGTGGGCCCCGGTGCCAACGACCGCGTTCGGCGCCTCATCGACCGGGCGCGTGAGCGCGGTATCTCGGTCCGCGCCATCGCACGCGCGGACCTCGAGCGCCTCGCGGGTCAGCGGAACAGCCAGGGCGTCGCCGCCGAGGTACGACCGTTTCCCTACGCGCAGCTCGAGGCGTGCAGCGGAGACACGGTGCTGATCGTGGACGGCGTCACCGATCCCCAGAACTTCGGCGCGATCCTGCGCTCGGCGGCGTTCTTCAAGGTCGGGGCGGTCGTGGTGCCCATGGATCGGTCGGCGCCGGTGAGCCCCGTGGTGGAGCGGACGGCTGCGGGCGCCGCCGCGCGGGTGCCCATCGTGCAGGCGCCGAGCCTCGTCGCCGCCGTCGAGTCCCTGAAGGCGCGCGGCTACCGCATCGTCGCCTCGATCGTGGGGGGGCACACGCACCTCGCGGAGGCCGACCTCTCGGGTCCGGTGGCGCTCGTGGTGGGCAGCGAAGGGCAGGGGATCCGCCCGTCCATCCGGCGGCTCGCGGATCAGCGGGTGGCGCTACCGTCGGATGGGCTCGAGTCGTTGAACGTGGCGTCGTTCACGTCGGTGCTCCTCTACGCGGCGGCTGCCGCGAATCATCGCCCAAGCGTCGGTGGCTCCGCAGTCAGGCCGAGGGCGGGACCCGGTTTCGTGGGAGGATCAGCCGACGAGTTCGAGGAGGACTAGCGATGAACACGGGTTGGTCGGTGGTCACCGGCGCCGGCGGGGGACTCGGCCGCGCGCTGGCGCTCTCCCTCGGACGCCGAGGGGGCCGGGTCTTGGTCTCGGACGTCTCGCTCGAGGCGGCTGAGGAGACCGCCCAACAGGTACAGGGAGCCCGCGAGGTGCGCGCCGCCCGGTGCGACGTGACCCGGCTCGAGGACGTCGAGGCCCTGGCCGAGGCGGCCGCCGGCACGGTCGACCTGCTCGTCAACAACGCTGGCGTGTCCAGCGCGGGCCGTGTCGGCGAGCTCTCTCTGGCCGACTGGCGTTGGACCCTCGAGGTGGACCTGTTCGGCGTGGTCCACGGCTGCCACGTGTTCGTCCCGCGGCTCCGCGCCCAGCGCCACGGCCACGTGCTCAATGTGGCCTCGGTGGCGGGGATCGTGAATGCGCCGGACATGGCGGCCTACAACGTCGCGAAGGCCGGCGTCATCTCTCTGTCCGAGACGCTCCACGCCGAGCTCGTCGGCTCGGGTGTGGGCGTCACGGTGCTGTGCCCGTCGTTCTTTCAGACCAACATCGTGAGCTCTGGACGCTTCGTGAACGCGGGGGCCAAGGAGTTCGCGCAGGGCAGGGTGCGCAGCGGTCCCACGGCCGGGGTGGTGGCCGACGCGGCGCTGGCCGCTGTGGACACCGGGACGCTCCACGTGCTCCCCATGGCGGACGCTCGCTGGGCGTGGCGGCTGAAACGCGCCGCCCCGGGCGTGAGCACGCGCGGCGTCGGGCTGCTCGGTCGGTGGCTTCGCAAGTGGTAGACCCCGGCGCTGTCCGGCGCTGCGACGTGCTCGTCGTCGGCGCCGGCTTCGCGGGCCTCGGGCTAGCGCGCCAGCTGAAGCGCGCCGGGATAGACGACGTGGTGGTGCTGGAGCGCGGCAGCCGCCTCGGAGGGACGTGGCGAGACAACATCTACCCCGGCGTCGCCTGCGATGTGCCCACGCCGCTTTATTCGTACTCCTTCGCGCTCCAGCCCTTTCGGTCGCGCGCCACGCCACACGGCTGGTCTGGGCTCTACGCCCCGCATGACGAGCTGCAGGCCTACCTCGAGCGCTGCGCGGACACGTTTGATGTGAGGCGCCACCTCCAGCTGGGCGTGGACGTGCGCTCCGCGTCTTGGGACGGGCTCACCGCGCGCTGGCGCGTGGAGACCGAGCAGGCCGCCGAGGGGGGGCAGCGCGGGGCCGTGGCGCGGTGCTACGCCCCGAGGGTGCTCGTGTCGGCCTCTGGACACGCGCTCCGCGTGCCAATCACGCCGCGCTTCCCGGGGGCCGAGCGCTTCCGCGGGGTGCAGGTGCACTCGGCGCGCTGGGATCCCACTTTGGACCTGCGCGGTCGGCGCGTCGTCGTGGTCGGCACGGGGGCCAGCGCCGCTCAGCTGGTGCCGGCGATCGCAGACCGGGTGGGCCACCTCACGGTGTTCCAGCGCACCGCCGGGTGGGTGATCCCCAAGTTTCAGCTGCGAGACGCCGAGCAGCTCGAGAGCGTCGATCGAGTCCCGGGCGGTCACCGCGCGCTTCGGTGGTCGCTCTATTGGCTCATGGAGCTCATCGCTGCGGGGCACGTCTTCGAGCCGCGCCTCCACGAGTGGTTCACCGAGCCCCGCGCGCTCCGTCACCTCGATGCGCAGGTGGCCGACCCGGCGCTACGGGAGAAGCTGCGCCCCCGCTTCCGGCTGGGCTGCAAGCGCATGATCATCTCGAACGACTTCTACCCGGCGTTGACGCGGCCCAACGTGTCGCTGGTGACCGAGCCCATTCTAGCGTTCGACGAGTCGGGGGTGCTCACTGAAGACGGCCAGCATCACGCGGCCGACGTGGTGATCTATGCCACCGGCTACGAGGCCGCCGAGGCCCCCCTGCCGTTCGAGATAGAGGCGCACGGCCGGCGGCTCGAGGACGCCTGGCGCGACGGCTCGGAGGCGCATCGCGGGACTGCCGTCACGGGCTTCCCGAACCTCTTCTTCATGGTCGGCCCCAACACCGGGCAGGGGCACACATCCATGGTGTTCATGATGGAGAGCCAATATCCGTACGTAGCAGCAGGTGTACGGCAAATGCTCGACTCCCTCCGCGGCCTCGAGGTGAGGCCGGAGGCGCAGGACGCCTGGAATCGCTTCCTCGAGCAGCGGCTCAGTCGCACGGTGTGGAACAGCGGGGGGTGCAAGAGCTGGTATCTCAGCCGGTCCGGGCGCAACACCACCGCCTGGCCAGGGTTCACGTTCGAGTACTGGCTGCGCCTCCGGCGTTTCGACCGGGAGAACTTCCGGGCGGTCTGACCGGTGCACGCGTGGCTCCTTGCCTAAACGCACACGGCGTCGCAGGCTGCGCCCGTGGTGGTGGGTCTCCAAATCCCCGGCGTCACCCTCGGCGGCCTGCTCGGCAGCGGCGGCATGGGCGCCGTATATGCCGGCGTCGACGACGCCACTGGCCGCGAGGTGGCGGTCAAGGTGGTGGCGCGCGAGCGCTGCACCGAGCCCATGCGGCGGCGCTTCGAGCGCGAAGCCCACGCGATGCTCTCACTCCGGCACCCCAACGTCGCAGCCGCGTTGAGCTACGGCGCTGCGGAGGGCGGCAGGCTCTTCCTGGTGATGGAGCGCCTGCATGGGCAGGATCTGGCGGCCGTCCTCGGAACCGGTCGCCTCTCCATCGAGGAGGCCGCTGCGCTCGCGCTGGAGGCGGCGCTGGGGCTGGACGCGGCGCACGCGCTCGGCCTGGTCCACCGAGACGTGAAGCCGTCGAACCTGTTCCTGCACGCCCCGCCGGGTGCGCAGCGGCCCGTGGTCAAGCTGCTCGACTTTGGGCTGGCCGTGGCCGCCGACGCCGAGAGCACTCGGGTCACGCGTACAGGAGAGGTGCTGGGCACGCCGGCGTACATGGCCCCGGAGCAGGCGCGCGGCGAGCGGGGAGTGGACGTGCGGAGCGACGTCTACGCGCTCGGCGCCGTGCTCTACCACATGCTCACCGGGAGCCCGCCCTTCGGACGGGGATCGCCGATCGAGGTCCTGGTGCGCGCGCTCACCGAGGAGGTCCCGCGGCTCGAGGCCGAGCGGCCGGAGGTGTCGCCCGCGCTCGCGGCCCTGGTCCATCAGGCGTTGGTGCGCGAGCCCGCGCAGCGGCTGGGCTCCATGGCGGCGTTCATCGAGGGCCTGCGCGCGCTCGGCTCCGCGCTGACGGTCGGTGGGCCCGGGAAGTCCACGGCCGGCTCGGGCGCGTCCTTCGGCGCCGCGGACAGAGCGTCGGGAGCGCCAGCGGGGATCTGGTCGTCGCCAGCCACCCTGGCGGAGGGCGCAGGCGCCCCGACTTCGGGGGCTACGGCATCCGCAGCCCAGCCCGGCGGGCGGCCCGGCTCGAGGCCTGGGGAGCTCCGCCTGGGCGCGGATCGCCGGGTCGTGACGGTGTTGCTTGCCAGCGGGGTCACGAGCCGGGAAGAGGTCGTAGCGGCGATCGAAGCCCAAGGCGGAGAGGCCACGGTCTCCGGCGACCAGGTGATCGGGGTCTTTGGGGGCGAGCGCTCGGCCGGCGACGAGGCGGAGCGGGCGGTGCGGGCCGCGCTTCGTTGTGAGGCCGCCGCGCGCAGCATCGGAGTGGGCACCACACGCTCTGACTCTTCACCGGCGCTCTCAGGAGACTCGGTCACGGCGGTCACTTCGGATCCGGGCGTGCGCGTGGACGCCGAGACATGGCGCCGCGTTCGCGGCCGCTTCGCGGTCAGTGGGGATAGGGTGGTCCGCGAGCTCTCCGAAGAGCAGGCGACGGTGGTGAGCCCGTTCGTCGGGCGCAGCTCGGAGCTGTTGGACCTGCGCCTCCTGGTCGAGCGCGTGGTCGACGGCGAGCCGGCGGCCGGGGTGCTCCTCCTCGGACCACCCGGGATCGGGAAGAGCCGCGTCGTCGCGACCGCCGTGTCGGCCATTGAGTCGTTGGGACGCGGGCACGTCTTCGCGTTTGCGCGGGGCGACACCGTGCGGCGCTACGCCAGCTGGAGCCTTCTCGCCGACCTCGTACGCGGCCTCCCCAGGGACGACCTCGAGCCCGGACCGCTGGGCGCCGAGGTCCTCGACAACCTCCTGAGCCCCGGGACACCCGGCGGAGGGCGTTTCACGGACGCGCAGGCGGCGCGGGATCGGTTGCTGCTGGCCGTGGGAGACCTCCTCGAGGCGGCGCTCCTGAACGCGCCGCTGGTCCTCGTCCTGGAGGACCTGCACGAGGCGGACACGCCGAGCCTGGAGCTCATCGACGCGCTGCTCGCCCGCTTGCGTGATCAGCCGCTGGTGTTGATGGCCACGGCGCGGGACCACTTCGCGGCGGAGCGGCCGGGGCTCCTCGCTGGCTCGGCGCTGCGGCGCGTGTCGCTTCGGGAGCTGGACCGCCGGGTCTCTTTGGAGCTGTGCGCGGCGCTGGGGCTGTCCCCGGAGGCGTCGGAGCGCGTCGCGTCCCAGGCCGGCGGTAACCCCCTGTTCATCGAGCAGCTGGCCGCGGCGGGAGCGGAGTCGATCGGCTCCGTGCCCTTGACCGTGGAGGAGGCGGTTCAGGCGCGGCTGGACCCGCTCCCCCGGCACGTCCGCGACGGCGTACGGGTGGCGGCGGCGTTCGGCGTGCGCTTCGAGGTCGACTCGTTGGTCGCCGTGGGTCTCGCGGAGGCCTCGCACGTGGTCGACCGGCTCCTCCGAGACGACCTCGTCCAGCTGGAGCGGCGACGGAGTCGGTCGGATCCCGCGAGCTACCACTTCCGCTGCGGCCTCCTGCGAGACGTGGCGTACGCTGGCCTCACCGAGGCGCAGCGCCGCGACATCCACGGGCGGATCGGGCAGCTGTACGCCGGGAGGCCCGGGCAAGCAGCGGATGCGGCGCATCACCTGACGCTCGGCGGCCTTGGTCAGCAGGCGATCCCGCTCTGGCTCGACGCCGCCCGCGCCGCGCTCTCCGGCGGAGACCTCCGCGCCGCCCGCTCGGGCCTCGATCGCGCGTTGCCCCTGGCCGAGGGCGGTCCACTGGAGGCCGCTGTGCGGTTGGAGCGCCTCGGAGTGGTGGTGCGCTGCGGCGACGTCGCCGCGGCCCGGACCGAGCACGCGGCACTGGCCGCCGTCGCGGTGAGTGGCTCTACGGCGTTCGACGCCGAGTGGCACTACTGGACGGCCGCGATCGCTCAATGGGAGGGCCGGCACGTCGACAGCCGTGACGGCTTCGCCCGCGCGGCGGTGCTGGTCGCGGGGATGGGTGACCGCATCGCGTTCTCGCGCGCGCTGGCGATGCAGGCCGTCCAGGTGTGCACTGGCCAGCTCGGCGATGCCCGGCCGATCGCCGAGCGCGCCCTCGAGGCCGCCGGCGAAGACCCCAGCGCCCGGGCGCGTGCGCTCCACACGCGCTACTTCGTGGCCGGGTACGCAGACAAGCCGGCGGTCGCGCGCGCACTGGGTGACGCCGCGCTGGCGGCGTGCGAGACGGCGGGCGACGCGCGGCGCGCGCTCGAGGTCCTGACCACGCTCGCAGCAGACGAGCTGGAGCTCGGGCGCCTCGAGTCCGCCGAGGTGCGCCTCGAGGCCGTGCTGGAGAAGGCCCGGCGGCTCGGCAACGAGGTGGCGCTGGGATATGCGCTCCACAACCTCGGCGTGGTGCATCTACGCCGCGGCCGGGTAGCGCAGGCGCTCGAGAAGCAAACGGTGGCCCTGGCCGCGGGCGAGCGCCTGGGTCAGACGCGGCTGGTTGGGGCCGCGCTCTACCATCGAGCGCTCGCGCGTCTCCAAGAGGGCGATCTGCACGGCGCGCAAGCCGACGCGGAAGCGGCGCTGCCTCAGGTGCGCGGCTCCACGGAGGAGGCGAGCGCGCTCACCGTTCGCGCCCTCGTACATCGGGCGCGCGACCAGTGGGCCGAGGGGCTCGAGTGCGCGCGGGCGGCCCGCCGGCTCATGGAGGGCAGCGGTCACCGGCCAGAGCTCGAGGCCGAGCTGCTCGCCTGCGAGGTGGAGCTGCTCGAGCTGGCCGGGCTCACGATGGAGGCGCAAACGCGGCGCCACGCCGCTGTGGAGCGGATTGTGGCCCGCGCCGACGCGCTCACGGAGAACGCGGAGGAGCGGGCGGCGTATCTGGTGGGGAGCCCGGCGCGGGCTCGAATCATGGAGGGGCCGACGTCACTCGACCCCCTGCGCTGACGGCGCCGGGCTACTGCGGAGCCGGTGCGGCCCCCTCCGCGGCGGGCGCGGCCCCTTCGGCTGGTGGCGCCGGTGCTTCGGCTGGGGGCGCGGCCCCTTCGGCTGGTGGCGCCGCTGCTTCGGCTGGGGGCGCGGCTGCTTCGGCTGCGGGCGCCGCTGCTTCGGCTGCGGGAGCTCCTGTCTCCGCCACGGGCGCGGCCCCGTCGGCTGCCGGCGCGGCGCTCTTGGCAGCGGTCGTGTCCTTCTTCGGGTAGGTCGCGGCGAGCGTGTCGATGATGAGCTTCGACTCGGCGTCCGTGAGCTCGAGGCCCTGATCGGTGACCATGCGCTGGATCACCTTCGCCCAGCCCTCGGCCGTGTCGCCGCCATGCTTCTCGACCTCCGACATGTCATGGCAGTCGGTGCACTTCTTTTGGATGAGCTCCTTGCCCTTCGCGAGGTCCACGGGCACCGCCGAGGGGGCTGCGGCCGCGGCCTTCTCAACGCCGGCCGACGACTCGGCCTGGGCAGTCTCCTGGGCGCGCTTCATGCGCGAGGACGCCTGGATGTCCCGGTTGATCGCCACGAGGTAGCTCGTGACTGCGGCCACCTCCGCGTCCGTGATCGGGTCGCCGAGCGTGGGCTTCTTGGCCATGCGGACGACCACGTCGTACCAGGACTCGCCGGAGCGAGGCTTCTGCAGGATCGTCCGGATGTCGTGGCAGTCCGTGCACTTCCCCGCGAGCACGCGCTGACCGGTGGCCATGGCGTCGCGCTGCACCAGCTCCTCGATGTTGGGCTTCGCCCCCCACGGGAGCTCGTGGAGCACTCGGCGCACCCGGTCGAGGTTGTCGGTGCTCATGAGGGCGCCGAAGTCGTGAGCCCGCACGGCGAATGGGATCGACAGCGTGCCCAGCACCAGCGTGCAGGCCAGGAGCCCCAGGCCGAGGGCGGGGAGCGACTTGCCGAAGTGCTGGAACCAGCGGATGACCGAGATCTTCGCGGCCAGCAGCACGCCGATGAGGATGCCCATGACGGCGTGCATCACCGTGCGCGACGGCAGCTCGACCTGGTACTCCCAGAGGCGCGGGACCATCTCCCACATGAGCACCACGTAGATCAGCACGTACAGGCCCCCGGCGACGCGGTGCATGAGCGTCCAGAACCTCGGGGCGGTCGAGCGCCCGTTGGGGTCCGGCCCCCCCGGATCGGGGACCATCGGGAAGCTCCAGAGCCACGCCTGAAGGATGGTGGCGAAGACAGCCAGGCCGACGAAGGCGATGCCCAGCCACATTGACAACGTGGTGCTCAAGAAGGTGCTCCGTTCAGAGGAGCCGCGATCCTAGCCGAGGTGTTCCCTGGCTGTCACCCAGGCGGCTCGTCCGTACTCGTCCGTATTGGGGACGTCGTGGCCTGCCCGTCGCCAAGACCCGCAAACAACCGGCGCCGTCCGAGACGCTGTGTTACGCTGGGGCCGATAGTCTCCACGAGGAGCGGCACGCCTCTTGCTCGCTCCCGACACGGACTGTCTCAGGAGCCCCCATGCGCCGCTCGATCTGGCCCCTCCGCCTCGCCGCCCTCTGCCTCGCTGCTGCGCCGCTCTCGGCTGTAGCGGAGCCGGACCCGCCGCCCGCGGATCCCGGCAAGGACGAGCCGGCCGAGACAGAGGACCCGAAGCCGCCACCGGTCGAGGCCGTTGACTGGTCCGCGTCGGACAAAAACAAGGACTATCAGCCGAAGTCCGAGTCCGAGGGCGCCACCTGGACCTTCAA
This sequence comes from Pseudomonadota bacterium, assembly GCA_005776725.1. Classification (GTDB taxonomy): domain Bacteria; phylum Myxococcota_A; class UBA9042; genus SXOO01. The sequence goes on from SXOO01000204.1 coordinate 16,022, forward strand.
TCCCCAGAAGGTGGAGCTGAGCTACGGCCAGTCCGAGACCGGCACCAACTTCCAAGGCGCGCGCATCCTCAAGGGCAACGAAGACGTCGTGGTTCAGGGGGCCGTTGAGGCGGGCCTGTATCCGGACGCCGACGGGGTCACCCGGTACCAGCAGTGGCAGGGCTCCACGCTCTACTTCGGGGTCTCGGACGCCGAGTCGGGTAACCAGGTGGCGGGTATCGCCGAGTTCTTCTGGTTCGAGAGCTCAATCCCGCGTGGCTCCGACTTCTACGCCGTGCACCTCAAGGTGAAGTCCAGCCCGAACGTGCAGGACGACTGGCTGCTGTCGAAGACGGACGGCTGGTTCGACGACTGGGTCGCCCAGTGGACGGACGACGGCCCCAGCCAGCACGTGAAGCTCGCGATGGAGCCCGGCGGCGCGCACGGCGCGGTGCGCTGGGACTTCTCGGTCCCGTTCGAGAACTACAAGTGGGAGCCGGTCAAGACCATGCAGGTGGCCGAGTCCTACGGCGCCGGCTACTCGCTCAACGCGCAGGGAGACGCCAACGGCAAGGCTTCGGCGCAGTTCAAGGAGGGCGGCGAGGTCGCCGAGCTCAGCGCGGACGGTAAGGTCACGATCCAGGCCAAGGGCTACATCAACAACGACTTCAAGGTGTCGAGCCAGTACACCATCACGCTCTACAAGTGGCAGATGCTGGTGAGCTCCGGCGCCGAGCACATGAGCTACCAGCTGAACCTCCTGCCGCACGACGAGCAGAACGAGGAGTCCTCGGGTTATTACGAGTACTTCGTGGTGCTCCAGGCCACGCGTGGCACGCCGATCCACATCGACTCGATGGAGATCGGGGGCATGTTCGAGAACGTCAACCCGCTCTGGTTCGACGGCTCCCAGGGCCTCAGCGTGAAGATCAACGACCTCTGGATCACGCCTCCCCGCGGCGTGTGTCTCCCCGGCGACATTGCGCCGGCGGGCACCTGCAAGTCCAAGGGCGTCTGCGGCGTGATCGAGCCCGAGTGCGTGGACAACAAGTGGGTCTGTCCCGTGGTCAACGTCTTCGAGGAGGTCGAGCTCAGCTGCGACGGGCTGGACAATGACTGCGATGGCAAGGTCGACGAGGAGATCCCCGCGCGCTCGTGCTCCACCAAGTGCGGCACTGGCTACGAGACCTGCCAGAACGGGCGGTTCCAGGGCTGCGACGCCCCGAAGCCCGCCATCGAGATCTGCGGGGACGGGATCGACAACGACTGCGACGGCTCGCACGACAACGGCTGCGCGGTTGAGCCTCCGGATGGCGCCACGGACGAGCCAGTGAACCCCACGCCCGGTGACGGCGTGGACGCCGTCGACGGCGCTATCGAGGAGCCGCCCCAGCCCTTCGACAATGCCGGCAACGGCGATGGCGACGAGGGCCCGACCGGAGGCATCGACCCGAAGACTCAGCTCCCGGCCGCCTCCGGCGGTCAGACCGGCTGCGACGCTCGAGGGGCATCCTCTGGCGCGGCGCCTGCTTGGGGGCTCCTGGCGGCGCTCGCGCTGTGGGGGCTTCGCCGGGGCCGCTCGGTCAGAGCTTCACGAGCCAGTTGATCCCTCGCTGAAAGCGGCTCGGTAGCGAGCCCTGGGCCACCGCCAGGCGGACGGCGAACTCCTCCCGTGTGGCCAGGCGCTCTGCCGGGTCCGGGAGCGCGAGGCCCACCTCACAGGCCCCCACCGGGTCTGCCACCGTCACACTGAAGGCGCGGGACTCGCCGGGGCCGAGCTGGCGCAGGTCGAGGGGCACGGCGTGCGACACCGCGGTCGCGTCTGCCTCCCGGGCCACAACCACGTGCAACGGCCGGCTGTAAACCGGGGCTGCGAGGCCCCGGTTCTCCAGGACGAACTCCAGCTGCAGGCCCGCGGCAGTGTGGGTGCTTCGCGCGCCGGTCACCGTCAATAGGTAGCCAAGGCGCTCCGCGAGCACCTCGTAGATGCCGCGCCGTCGCCAGTCCGCGAGCACCGCCTCGTGGTAACCGCCGTTCAGGAACGTGAAGCGGAAGCGCGCGAGCTCCCTGAGCACCCCGTCACCCGTGTTGCGCGAGTCCGGGCGGCAGGTCTCGCCGCCCACGGGGACGAAGCGCGCGTCTGCTGCCATGAACCGCTGGTCGTCCTCGTTGCGGAAGGTGCCCGAGTCGCCGCTGGCCGTGAGGACGCAGTCGTTATGGAATCCGAGCCGGGCCGCTGGCGACCCTCCGAACGCCGCGTCCCCGTGGAGCGGCGCGGCCCCCGAGATCGCCTGCTTTATGGCCGGCGTGCGAACTTGCACGAAGCGGCGCTGCGGGACGGCGGCCAACACGGCGTTGGCCACAGCCCGCATCGCCTGCGGAGAGGTGAGGCCGTTGGTGGAGCTGTGCCACTCGCCCCACGCGCCGATGAAGCCGGCCTGGACCACGAAGATGACGTCGTCGTTGGCGTGGAGGTGTGGCGCGAGGGCGTCGAGGTGGGCATGGATTCGAGCGAGCGGGGCGTCGGGCTCGCCGGCGTGCATGGCGTAGGCGAAGCGCAGCACCAGCTTGAGGCCGGCCTCGCGGGCACGATGGAAGGCGCGATCGAGGAGGCCGAGGAAGGCCGCGTCGAGGGGCTTGTCACGATAAGCGGCGAGCGAGACCAGCGCAAAGCCGAGGCTGCTGCCGCCTGCCCGCACCGCGTCCAATGGGGCGTCGGAGAGGAGCTCCACCCACTGCGTGAAGCCGCGCTCCGGGTTCAGCGTCACTTGGGGCTGGAGACCAACGGCTGGCCGTCGTACCGCTCGGTCACGATCAACTCGTCCAGGTTGAGCCGCCCCACACGGGGGTGCGCAGGACGCAGCGCGCGGCCCACGCAGATCAAGAGGACGATCATGTGGTCCACGGGGACCCCCAGGACCTCCCGCGCGGCGTCGTCGTCGAAGCCGATGAGCGGGCAGGTGTCGAGGCCGAGCTCGGTGGCCCGGAGCATGATGGCCATCGCGGCGAGGCTGCCGCTTCGGATCGCCTCGTCACGCTGGAGCGACGGAGCCGCGCCGTAGAAGGCGGCGATGGTTCGGGTCATCGAGTCTCGCAGCGGCTCGGGGGCGTCGTGCCAGACCCTTCCGGCGTCTTCGTGCGCTGGGATCTTGGCGAGCACCGCGACCACCGCGGAGCAGCTCGCCACCTGCTCTTGCCCGTATGCGGCGGCTGCGAGCGCCTGCTTCATGGCGGGCGTGCGCGACACCACGAAGCGGAAGTGTTGGAGGTTGAAGCTGGTCGGAGTGAAGGCCACGGGCGCCAGGAGCTCGCCGACCGCCGCGTCGTCCAGCACGAACGCCGGATCGAAGTGCTTGACGGATCGGCGCGTCCTCAGGGCCTCGTCCACGGTCACAGCGCGCTCCGCGGCAGTCCCAGCTCTCCCATGACGAGCTTCAGGTCGGCCCAGCAGAGCTTCTTGTCGTCTGGGTTGCGCAGCAGATACGCGGGGTGGAAGGTGGGCATGAGCCGCACTGGCGCGACCGCGGCGCTGTCGAGCTCCGCGAGCTGGCTCGGGACGTACTCGAACCACCGGCCACGAAGCCGCGAGACGGGTTCGCTGCTATCGAGCAGCACCTGGGCCGCGAACTTCCCCAGCGCCACGACCACTTTGGGCCGGATCGCGCGGATCTGCGCGTGCAGGAAGGGGCGGCAGGCGATGATCTCGTCGGGCTCGGGGTTGCGGTTCTCCGGTGGCCGGCACTTCACCACGTTGCAGATGTAGACCTCCGCGCGGGTGAGCGACATGGCGTTGATCATCTTCTCGAGCAGCTCGCCGGCCTTGCCCACGAACGGGCGGCCGGTCTGATCCTCGAAGAAGCCCGGGCCCTCGCCAACGAACATGAGCTCGGCCCCTGGGTCTCCCTCGCCGAAAACGATCGTGGTGCGGCCGGAGGTTGCGAGCTTGCAGCGCTGGCAGTCTCCGAGCTCGCTCCGGACAGCGGGGAGGGTGGGCCGGGTGGCAGCCAGGGCGCTCGGCGTCTCGGAGGGGGGGGCCAGGTCAGGGGCCGTGGAGAGGTCTTGAGCCGGCGCGTGGGCGACGTCCAGCTGCCCTTCAGGCGTCGGCGCATCCTCCCCGGAAGCGTGGCCGAGTGCCGCGGCTGCGGCGAAGGCCTCGGGAGCCTTCAGGCGGCACGCCGTGACGAGCTCGGGCCAGCCGTTCGCTCGGGCCGGGGGATAGCCGATGAGCCCGTCCTCGGCGTCCCACTCCGCGATCCGCCGAACTCCGGCGGCCAGCAACGAGAGTTCGGCCCGCGCGTTCATCGGGGGTGGCCTCCGTCGATTCGGGCGCTCACGTGATCGAGCAGGCTGTGGGCCACGAGGTGCTTCGCGGCCACAGGGATCTCGGCGACTCGCGCGCCGGCGCCGTCGAGCAGCCAGCCGCCGTTGGTGTCCACCTCGAAGCCCGTCCGCGTCGCGGTTGCGCCGACGTCGTTCACGAAGATGAGGTCGAGTCCCTTGCGGACGGCCTTGTCCGCCGCGTTCCGCTCGAAGTCGCGGGTCTCGGCGGCGAAGCCCAATCGAAAGAGCCCGGGTCGCTCGCGCGCCAGAGTGGCCAGGATGTCGGGGTTCGCGACCAGGTCGAGCGTGGCGCCGTCGGTCTTCTTGAGCTTGTGGTCCGCTAGCGTCGCGGGGCGGAAGTCTGCCGGCGCTGCGGCCATGACGAGCGCGTGGGCCTCGCGGGTCTCTTCGAGGACCGCTGCCAAGAGGTCGCGCGTGGACTCGATCGCGACCTCGCGCACGCCGTGGGGGGCTGGGACGCTCCCGGGGCCCCGGATCAGGACGACCTCGGCGCCGCGCTCCCAGGCTGCCTCCGCGAGGGCCACACCCATCTTGCCGGTGGAGCGGTTCGACAAGAACCTCACGGGATCGAAGCGCTCGCGTGTGGGCCCGGCGGTGACCACCACGCGTCGTCCGCGCAGGTCGGTGCGGGAGAGAAGGCGCACCGCGTAGCGAGCGATGACCTCGGGCTCCGGGAGGCGACCTCTGCCCTCGACGCGGCAGGCGAGCCACCCGGCGTCAGGCTCGACGATGTGGTAGCGGGGAAGCTCCCGCAGGCGGGCGAGGTTGGCCTGGACCAGCGGGTTGTCCCACATCTCCACGTTCATCGAGGGACACAGGAGCACGGGCACGCTGCTGGCCATGAGCGCAGTGAGGAGCAGCTGATCGGCGAGCCCTCCGGCGAGGCGGCCGATGAAGTCGGCCGTGGCGGGCGCGACGAGCGCGAGGTCGACGCCGCGCGCGGCCTCGGTGTGGGCGATGCCCGCGGGTGTGAGCTCGAAGATCTCGGAGCGTACCGGGTGTCCGGACAGCGTGGCGAGGGTGAGCGGCGTGACGAACTCGAGCGCCGCCCGGGTGGCGATGACCTCGACGTCGGCCCCCAGGTTCTGGAGGACACGAAGGAGGGCAGGGCTCTTGTAGGCCGCGATCCCGCCGGTGACCCCGAGGAGGATCCGGCGACCGTCGAGGGGTCGAGGGCCCAACGGGCTCACGCGTCGTCGTCGAAGCGCACGAGCAGCGGGCGCTCCGCGGGCTTCTTCTTCGGGGCGCTGCCGCCGAACGCGTCCGCGGCCGTGTAGCGGCGCTCGGGGGAGGGGGGCTCCTCCGTAACGCGGGCGGGTGGTGGCGGCGCAGCTGGGGCTGCAGCGGCGGCCGGCGCCGGAGCCGGCGTGGGGGGCGGCGCGGCCTTGGGGATCGTGGACAGGACGCGGAGCCGGCCATAAGCGATCTCTTCGCGAATGGTGGCCTCGTCGATCTGCACGTACGGGGGCGCGGGCGGGTTGCCGTCGTCTCGGGCGGCCCACAGCGTGGGCGGCGGGTCGGCTGGCATCTTCGGGATCTTCACCTGAACCACCACGTACTTGCCGTCGAGCTCCTCCGCGTTGACGAACTCGAAGGTGCCGCCGACGTGCAGGCTGCCCACGGAGTGGCTGACATCGAACGACCACGGCTTCGGCCCGCGTTGAATCGAGGCCTCGAACGCCGCCCGCTTCTCCTCACGGCGCTTCGCTTCAGCGGCGAGCCGCTGCGCCTCCTCGGCGGCCGCTTTGCTCTGCGCCTCGACCCGCCCATCCACCTCCCGGCGACGGCTGGTGTGGCCCTTGGCGATGTCGTCGAGCAGACCCATGGCTCCCCCTGCGTGCGCGGCAGCCGTTCGCTGCGAAGCGGCGACAGGATTCCACGCAGGGGCGGCTGCGGCAAGCCGCCGGGTGCAGCAGGAGGACCTGTCTGGCGTGGACGCTGCGCGCCGTGAGCTCAGCCGGAAGCTGGGTTCTCTCCGCCGTTGACTCCGGCGCGCACAACCCGGATGCTCCCCCGTTCGCGTTGGCCTGTGGGTGGGCCTGTGTCGTGCGCCGCCCAGGAACGGTCCAACCAGGAGACCCGCGTGAAGACACTCGTACACCCCCGCACCCTGGCCCTCGTTGTGAGCGTTGCGCTCCCCCTGGCATGCACCTCGGGCGAGACGCGCGTCGAGCCCGTCCCCGACGGTACCGACGCCGTAGACGCCCTCGACGGCGGGGCTGACCAGACCGACGCAACGGACGCGACGGATGGCGCCGATGGCACCGCCGACGCGGGCGTCGACACCTCGGACGCTGCCGACGCCGCTGACGCCACAGACGCGGCGGATGTCACGGACGTGGCGGATGCCACCGACGCCGCAGACGCAACGGATGCCGCTGATGCTGCTGATGCTGCTGATGCTGCTGATGCTGCTGATGCTGCTGATGCTGCGGACGCCGCCGATGGCGCGGGCGGCAACGTGGTCGCAGCGGACTTCCCGCCGCTGGTGGGTTGTGAGCCCCTCGATCCCGAGGCCGAGCTCGAGCCGAACAACGACGAAGAGACCTTCCAGGACTTCGGTACGCTCGGCGCGCCTGGCGTCTGTATCCAGGGGGCGGTGCTGTGCGGCAACGACGGCGCCGCGGAGCCGGTGTACCTCTTCGACTCGGATGGCTTCATCTTCGACATCGCGGCCGACGTCGGTGCCACGGTCACGTTCAAGTGGAACGCCAGCGCCGACGCCGACAAGTACCTCTACGAGTTCACCGACGCCGAGCCGGATGGAGTTCAGCTCCTGAACTACGAAGACGGGGTCGGCACGAGCGAGATCGGCGAGGTGGAGCTCAAGGCGGGCGGCTTCTACCTGTTGCAGGTCGCCTGCTGGGCGGCGGATGCGGACGGAGTCGGCTACGCGCTGAGCGTGGAGTTCGACGAGGCCGCCGACGGGACAGATGGGACCGACGGCGTCGACGTGGTCGACGGCATCGACGGGGTGGATCTGGTCGACGGCACTGAAGGGACAGACGTCACCGACGGCACTGCGGATGCGACGGACGCCACGGACGCGACGGACGCGACGGACGGCACCGTGGACGCGACGGACGCCACGGACGCGACGGACGCCACGGACGCGACGGACGCGACGGACGGCACCGTGGACGCGACGGACGCGACGGACGCGACGGACGCGACGGACGCGACGGACGCGACGGACGGCACCGTGGACGCGACGGACGCGACGGACACGACGGACGCGACGGACGCGACGGACGCGACGGATGGCACGGCCGCCGTGGTGACCTACGCCGACGTGCAGCCGATCTACGCCCAGTTTTGCAGCAGCTGCCACACCATCGGCGCCAGCGGGAGCACGAGCTTTGGCGCGAAGTACACGGACGCGGTGAAAGTCTCGACCGGCAAGTACGCGAAATGCAAGGACCTGACCGTCGCCGAATGCGCGGTGATTCGCGCGACCGACGGGTCCATGCCCACGTTTGGCCCGAAGCCGACCGCTGCCGATATCGCGATCATGCAGCAGTTCGTGACTGACGGCCTGCTGCCCGCGCCCCAGCCCTAGGTGACGGCGGTCCCCGAGGCGCGGCGGGCCCAGGCCGGCCGCCCGGGGCTCTGGGGGGCGCTCGCAAGGCACGAACGTGACGAGCCCACACTGTGAATCCAGCGTCCATCGAGCCTCCGGTCTCGGGTAACGAGCCGCTCGAGAGGCCGCCCGGCGCCGCCCCGCGCCCCGGTGCGGCGCTACGCGGCGCGAGCCTCGTGGCCCTTCTAGCCCTCGTGGCTGTAGCTGCAGGGCTGCGCTTCCTCGACCTCGGGCTCCTCGAGTTCAAAGGGGACGAGGCGGTCGCGATCCACCTCGCCTTGCCCATGGCCGAGGGTGAGGCGCTCCCGCAGATCGGGCTGATGAGCTCCGTCGGACTCAATAATCCCCCGCTCTTCATCTGGCTCACAGCCCTGCCCACGGTGTTCTCCGTGGAGCCGAGCTTCGTTACGGCGGCGCTGTGCGGAGGCCTCAATGTGCTGGCGGTGGGCCTCACCTTCGTGCTCTTTCGGCGTCGGTTGGGTGGTCCGGCGGCGTTCGCGGCTGCGGCGATCTTCGCGGTTGGGGTTTGGCCTGTGCTCTACGGCCGCAAGCTCTGGGCGCAGGACTGCCTTCAGCCGTTCATGACGGTGCTCGTGCTGGCCCTGATGGACGTTTGGGAGCGCCGGCGCTCGCGCCTCGTCGGCCTCGTCCCGGTGATGCTTTGCTGCCTCTGGCAACTGCACTTCTCCGGCATCCCGATGGGGCTCGTGACCCTGCTTCTGCTTGCTCCGCGTTGGCGGGAGCTCCACTGGCCCGCGTTCGGCGTGGGCCTCGTCGCTGCGGTTCTCCTCACTGTCCCCTACCTCCGCTTCCAGGCCGCGCACGGATGGCCTGATGTGGAGGGCCTCGCCAACATGGCCCGCGGCAAGCGGGCGGACGGCGCGGCCAAGGATCGCGGTGAGCGGCGACCGGGCGACGCGTTCCAGTGGGCGCACTACGCGAGCTTCGGCACGCGTACGGGCTACTCGGCGGGTGACTCCGAGGCACGCTTCGCGGCGGAGCGGGGCCCCGTGCAGCGCGGGCTCTCCACGGGTGCGGAGTGGGTGGGGCTGGGGCTCCTGTGCGTCGGGCTCGGCGTACTGGCCCGCCGGGCGGCACGGCGAGATGGCCCCGCGATAGTGCTGCTGGGCGTGCTGCTCGGCTACACGCTGCTCATGCAGGTGCTCGGAGTGGAGCGGCTCTATCCGCACTACTTCAGCATCCTGTATCCGGTGCCCTTCCTCGTCGCAGGCTGCGGCGCGGCTTGGCTCGCCGAGCGCTGGCGCTGGGTGACCGGGGCGGCGGTCGCGCTGGTGTTGGCTGGTCACGTCGTCACGCTGACCGGCTATCGCAGCGCGCTGCGCGCACAGGGAGGCGCCGCCGGTGACTACGGCGTATTGCTCGAGCACAAGGAGGCGCTGGCGGACTTCGTAGTGTCCTCGGGCCTCACGCTCGGCCACGCGCCTGGGTGGGAGTACGGACACCTCGTGAACATGCGCCGCGACTTCGGCGACATGGCCGCGATGACCGCGCGGTCGTTGCCTCTCGCCACGGGGGACCGGCGCCGCGCCCGCGTGCTGGACGGCCTGCGGCAGCCAGCCGCCGCGACCCTCCGGTGCAGTGGGCGGAGAGACTTCGGACCCCTGGTGCTCTGCCTCGAGTGAGTCGGGCGCGGGCTCGGGGCGCAGGCCTCCGCGGTGCGCCGGCAAGCGGTTCACCGAAACGGTGAGGCGCCACTCGTGCTCCGAGGCGCCGGTCGACGCTCAGGGGGTGTCCGAGGGGAAGAAGACGTGGATGACGTCGCCCGCGTCACCGTCCCAGAAGACCACGCTCACGGCGTCGTTCGGGTGGATCCCGAGGGCGGGCCAGCGGAGCCCGAGGCCCTTCGCGCTCGGGGCCTGGACCGTCTCCACCGTCCACAAGCCGTCACCGGGGCCATACGCGAGCCGGATCTCGCCCTTGATGCTGCGGTAGGCCAGGAAGGCCTGGTCCGTCTTGGAGTACGCGAGCTCGCAGGACTCCTCGGCCTCCTTGTCGACCGGCATCTTGGCGAAGTCCCCGTCCTCGGCAAACAGCAGCCCGCGATCGCCGGCGACGGTGTTGTCGAGCCAGCAGAAGCCCAGCGTCCCATCCGACTTCTCCGCGAGGTCGAAGCGGTGTGTGCCCACGTTGGCGATGGTGTCCACCTGGACGCGGGTGGTCACGCCTGCGAGCCCGGAGATCAGCGCGACGGTGTTGTCGTCCTCCACTACCAGGACGTGGAGCTTGCCGTCGCTGCCCAGAAGGGCGGCCGGCGCGTCGTTGTAGTCCGTGCTGGCCTCGTCCGCGAAGACGGCCTGAGTGGCCGAGAGGCCGTTGCTGGTGGCGTAACCGAGCTCGTCCACTGAAGTGTAGACCGCGTATTGCTCCGCGGTGCCCGCTGCGAAGGCGAAGTCACCCGCCTGGTAAGCCACGGGCGAGAAGGTGTCCGCCACGCTGAGCGAGCTCCAGGTGCCGGCCTTTTGTGTCGCGATCACGATCGTGGCCGCCGAGGGCGTCTCTCCGCCGCGCCAGGCGACGCGCGGCGTGTCGAGCGCATCGAGTGAGACCCGGGTGAAGCGGCCGTTCGCCGGTGAGGCGCTAGAGCTCAGGGTCTCCACGGTGGCAAAGCCAGCCTTCCCGCGCGACACGCGGGCCTCGCCGACGGCGGCGGTCTCGTGGTGCCACGCGGCGAGGACCTGATCGGGCCAGAGGACGCCCACACTCGGGTAGGCGGCGAGCTCGGCGGCCTCGTCGAGGACCTCGATCACCCGGTCGCAGCAGGCAGTGGCGACCTCGCCCGAGTCCGGGGAGCACGGTACGAAGCCGGCGTCACAGGAGGCTGCGACGCACGCTCCGTCGGCGCAGGTGGTGGTGGCCACGCCGACGGTGGGGCACGCGACACAAGCGCCGTCGCAGAGCAGGTGAGCCTCGTTGCACTGGAGCGCGCAGCTGCCCTCGACGCAGGCAGGCTCCGCGTTGGCCGCGCCGGGGCACGGGTCGCACCCCGCGCCGCAGTGGAGGGGCGAGTCGTCAGTGACGCACTTGTCTCCGCACACGTGGTGGCCGGCCTCGCAGACCGCCGAGCACTCGTAGCCACCTGCCGTGGCCGGGGTGCACGCGGCCGAGCCGCCCGACGGCGCGGGGCAGGCGTCGCAGCGGTCTCCGCAGCTGGTGACGGCGTCGTCAGGCACACAGGCAGGGTCGCAGGCGTGGTGGCCCGCCTCGCAGGTGGTGACGCACTGGAAGTCCTTGCAGGCCGTCGTTCCGCCGACCACCTGTGTGCACACGCCGCAGCTGCCGCCGCAGCCGTCGTCGCCACAGGACTTGCCGACGCAGTTGGAGGAGCTCACGAGGTTGTTGGTCTCGTCGCAGTCGAGTCCGCCCTGACAGAACTGACCGCGGGTGTCGCCGTCGGGGTCGATGCAGCAGGTGTCGAGGTCCGACAGTAGGTCTAGCACCGCTTGGGAGACCGACTCGCCGTCCAGCGTGACGCGAGCATCCTCGGTGCCTCCGGCTGCAGCGAGCGCGTCGGCAAACGGGGAGCCGTCGGCGTCGCCGAGCCAGAGCACCCGAAGGCGCGCGTCCCGCTCCCTGAGGCGCGCCGCCGCTGCAACGGCGCCGTCCGCGCCGCCGCACGGCGACTCATTGGCGGTGAGCAGCACGATCCGCTCGCCCTCGCCGCGGTTGCCGAGGAGCGCGGCCGCCGAGTCCAGCGCTGTGGAGAGCGCGAGCTCGGTGGCGTCCCCTGTGCCGGCCGTCTGCAGCGCGTCGATGAGGTCGTCGGGCTCACCCTTCGCCAGGACGTGGGTGCCGCCGATGTCACACGCCGACTCGCCCGTGAACACGAGGCCGTACCAGACGCCCGCTGCCGTCCGCTCGAACACTCGGCGAAGCCCCTGGTAGAGCTCCGCGTAGCGGGTGCCCTTCATGGCGACCGACTGGTCCACCACGAACACGATCTCGGGCACGACGCATCCGCCGAAGCACGTCCCCGCCGCGCAAGTGCGCCCGTCCTGACAGGGGATGAACTCGCCGAGGTCGACACACCCGGAGAGGTCGGGAGCGCAGACGTGATAGCCCAGCCCGCCAGTGCACGACTGCGTGCCGGTCTCGACGCACTGCGACGGCGGGCAGTTCACGGGCTCTCCCGTGTCGCTCGCGTCCCCCTGAGTGGTCTCGTCCGCGGCGCCGACCTCCTCGAGGCCGTCTGCATCGCCGCTCGGGGGCGCACCGGCGTCGGCCGATCCCGTGCCCCCGGAGTCGGAACACGCGAGGAACAGGACGCAGGGGAGGGGGAGAAGGCGGCGCATGAGGGAAAACATCGGGGGCATTCTGGCGAGAGCGGCCTTCAGAGACAACCCCGAAGGACGAGAGCCCACGCGGACATCCCGCGGGCACGGCTTCGCCGTCGCCCTCCACTCCATCGTCGCGCTAGGGTCCCGTGCCGCAGGGAAAGGCGTTGACAGCGCTCCGACCCGTTGGTAAACCCCGCCCCGCTCGGATGCCTCGGCGTCCGACGGGCGCATAGCTCAGTGGGAGAGCACTGTCTTCACACGGCAGGGGTCGCTGGTTCGATACCAGCTGCGCCCACCACTGGTCGGTCAGGTTGGGTCTCCGCGGCGTAACCCGCGGCAGCCCTCGGTAGCGACTCCGAAGGGGGTCGTGATCGAGGTGCTGCGACCGCCTGGCCGCACAATGCTCGCGAGCCCTTCGGGGCGGCGAGCGCGGTCCGGAGGCGGAATGAGCAACCTCGAGGTGCTGGAAGCAGCGGCGCGTCGGTGGCGCGCTTTCGACCCGGATCCCGAGACCCGGAGCGCAATCGACTCCCTGTTGTCCGGCGGCGACGCCGCGGCCCTCGAGGCGGCCTTCGGGAGCCGGCTCCAGTTCGGCACGGCCGGTATCCGCGGGACGCTGGGCCCTGGGCCCGGGTACGTGAACCGGGCCTTGGTTCGCGCGGTCAGCCAGGGGCTCTGCGACTATCTCCACGCCAACGTCCCGGAAGCGCGCACGCGCGGCATCGCGCTCGGCCACGACGCCCGGCGCGGGTCTGCCGACTTCGCGGCCGAGGCGGCCCGCGCTTTCGTGGACGCCGGCTTCACCGTCTTCCTCTCCCCGGCCGAGTCGCCCACGCCGCTGGTCGCGTACTCGCTGCTCGCGCACGGCGCCGCGGCCGGCGTCGTGGTCACGGCCAGCCACAACCCGCCCGAGTACAACGGCTACAAGGTCTACTGGGAGAACGGCGCGCAGATCATCCCGCCGCACGACGTGGGGATCGCTGCCGCGATCGATCGCGTGATCACCGCGGGGTGTCCAGATCGCGGCGTCCACGGCGGCAGGGTGGTGCCCGTCGACGATCGCGCCGCCTACGTGGCCGCCGTGGCCGAGCAGTGCTCCCGGGCCCTGCCGGGCGTGAGCGGTCCTGGGCCATCGGCGGTGTATACCCCCCTCCACGGCGTCGGTGCCGAGCTCTGCGAGGCGGTCGTCGCCGCGCAGGACGTCGAGGTGCACACGGTGGCCTCACAGCGGGCCCCCGACGGCGCGTTCCCGACCGTGCGCTTCCCCAACCCCGAGGAAGCCGGGGCGCTCGATGAGGCCGAGGCCCTACTGCGCTCCACCGGCGCTCAACTGCTGCTGGCGAATGACCCGGACGCCGACCGCCTCGCTGCGGGCTGGGTGGGGCCGGGCGGGCTGCACAAGTTCACGGGCGACGAGCTCGGCGCGTTGTTCGCGGACGCGCTGCTCGAGGCGCGGGGCCGCGACCGCAACCTCGCCGAGCGCGCCTTCGTGGGTCGCTCGATGGTGTCTTCCGAGCTCCTCGATCGCATCGCCGCGCACTGGGGCGCCGCCGTGGTGGAGACCCTCACCGGGTTCAAGTGGCTCTGGAACGAGGGCGTGCGCCGGACGCAGGCCGGCGAGACCTACGTGTTCGCCTACGAAGAGGCCCTGGGGTACTCGGTGGGCCCGATCGTGCGTGACAAAGACGGGATCGGGGCCGCCGCGATGCTTGCCAGGATCTCGCGGATTGGCCCGCTCGCCGAGCGGCTCGAGCGGATCTATGCCCGGCACGGCTTCTTCGCCACGCGGCAGAAGAGCGTCTCGGACGCTTCGCCTGGGGGACTCGCGCGGCTCCAGGCGGCGGTGGTGGGGCTGGCCCGTCGGCCGCCCGCCGCGGTCACCGGGCTGGCTGTCGTCCGCGCCGTGGACTTTCAGGCCCCGGGTGGCCGCCTTCCGCCCACCGAGGGCGTGGGCCTGTGGCTCGAGGACGGCACGCGCGTGCTGGTGCGACCGAGCGGGACCGAGCCCAAGATCAAGATCTACCTGCAGCTCGTCGAGACCTGGGGCACCGGCTGCCGAGAGCGCGCGAACGTGCGGCTCGACGCCGTCGAGCGGGAGCTGGTCGGCCTCGTGCGGCCGGCTCCCATCGGCAGCGCCGGTGGCGTTCCGCAGCGGGGCTAACGACCACGGCTCACACAACGGCTCGGTGCGCCGAGCAAGGCCCGCGGTGGGGCTCGGCGCGGACGGCGACATTGCGCGGCTGAAAGGCGCTGCGACGGGGAGCTTCGACTTGCGACCCCCCTCCGGGAGGGGTAGCCTCGACCCACACGCGCGGTGTCACCGCGCTCGACTGGAGGGCGCATGGCTACACGCAAGCAGCACGGCAAGGGCGGCAAGCGGCGGACAGAGAAGGCGCTCGAAGGCGACCTCAGCGCCCTCGAGGCCGCGGCAGAGGCCCAAGACCAGGGGCTCCTCGACGAGCTCGAGGGGCTCGATCCGGCAGAGCTCGAGGCGCAGGAAGCGGCGGCAGTTGCGCGCGGCGCGATCGGTCGCGTCGAGCAGAAGAAGGACGACCCTTCGGCCCTCGCCGAGTCCATCACGCAGCGCCACCTTAACGTCGGTAAGCAACTCCTCGCTGACGAGCGGTCGTTCACTCTAGACCGTACGCTGCGGCAGCGCGTCTCGCGATTCATCGGGCGCGACCCGGGCGACGTTCGCATCCACACCGGGGGCCGCGCTCAAGCCGCCGCCGAAGCGCTCGGCGCCAAGGCCTTCGCGCTCGGGAACCAGGACGTCTACTTCGGCGCCGGTGAGTACGCTCCCGACAGCGCCGAGGGCCTCGGCGTCCTCGTACACGAGCTCACCCACGCCACCGACAATGCCGTGGGCGCCGCGTTTACCACCGGGTCGAGCCAGGCCGCGTACAGCCAGGCCGAAGGACGCGCCGAGGCGGCCCAGGTCCAGGCGGAGGAGGCCGCGCGCTCCGGCCAGGCAGACGATCCGGCGGGGAGAAGAACGGCCACCCCCAAGATCGACCTCGACAAACTAGAGGCCGCCGTTGCCAAGCTGATCGAGCGAGAGTCCCGGTTCATGGGCAATCGAGTGGGGGCAAACTGAACCCGTGGTCGTACGTGCAGTAGTCGTCCTCGCGCTCCTCGGTTGCTCCAAACCCACAGCTCCGGTGCCCGCAGCGCCAGCGGTTCCACCAGCGTCCGCAGCGGCTCCGCCAGCGTCCGCAGCGCCTCCGGCAGCCGAGGCCCCCGCCGCGCCTGCCGCGCCTGCCACGCCTGCCGCACCGGCCGCGTCGGGTGCCACGGTCAACGCCGCGGGTTATCGCCTCGCTGTGCCCGCCGGCTGGGTGGCCGAGGCCCCCGCCAATCCCATGCGGCTCGCGCAGTTCGTCCTGCCCGGCGAGGGTGGGAACGCGATCCTCACGCTCTCGTCCGCGGGCGGGTCAGTGGATCAGAACTTCGTCCGCTGGCGCGGGCAGTTCGAGGGGACCCCGGGGGAGGAAGCCGGTGCGCTGCCGAGCGGAACGCGCTGGATTCGACTCAGCGGGACCTACCTCGACAAGCCATCGCCCATGGCGCCCGGGCCGGGGACACCGAAGCCCGACTCCGTGATGCACGGCGCCGTCATCGGGCCCGAGGGCGAGGCGCTCTTCGTGAAGGCGTGGGGCCCGAAGGCCACACTAGACACGCATCGCGGCGCGATTGATGCGTTCGTCGCCTCGGCCGCGCGCTGAGGGGGCCCTCGCGCTCCTCGGCGCGTTGTCCTGCTCCCAGGCATCTTCGCCAGGTCCACAACAAGACGTCGGTCCGTGCGCCGGAGTGGAGAGGCAGTGCGACCTCGCCGGACAGGTGCTCGAGTGCGCGCCGGAGGGCTGGTTGGTCGTTGCTGCCTGCCCAGATGGCTGCGAGGCGGGTGCGTGTGTCTGCGCTCCGAAGTGCATTGGCTGCGGCGGGCCCGACGGCTGTGGCGGCGTCTGTGAGTGCCCGCTGGGCGAGTGTATCGACGGGCAGTGCCGAGCCGCATGCCCCATCGAGGGCACCGGTGCCGCCATCGGTGACGTGGTCGCCGCCATGACCCTGGCCGGCCCGGAGGCCACATGGAGCTCCCACGCGCGCTGCCAGCTCGGGAGCACGCTGCTGGTCGAAGTGGCTTCGTGGTGCGACGCGTGCGTACCCTCCGTCGAGTTCGCCAAAGCCCGGGGTGACGACGTGGAATGGTTCCTCGTGCTCGGCGAGACGCAGCCCGGCACGCCGCCGAGCACCAACGACGCGGTGGCCTATGCCGCGGCGAGAGGGGTCCTCGCGTCGCGGATGCTGCTCGACCCGGCGTTCACGACCCTCGCGGCCTCGATAGATCACGGCGGAGGCGGTTACCCCTTCTTCATCGTGTTGGATGACGGCCGGCGCATCCGCTACGCCGGACCGGGCGGCGACGCGCCCGACTTCGAGCCGGTTGCCGCGGCGCTCAGCGGAGCGCGCCCATGACACGACGACGGCCGACCGTGCGGTGGGTGGAAGCGGCCAGCGGCGCGGCGCGACGGCGCGTCGCGGTGGAGGTGCTGCGCGGTGCGAGTCGGCGGGCGACGCAGTTGGTCTTGGTGCCAGGCCACGAGGCCGGGATCCAGCTGGCGCGAGAGGCCGTGGGCAGCGGCGCGGCGACGGGCTGGTACCGCCACACGGCCGACGCGCTGGCGCACCTCCTCGCGGGGCCGGCGCTCGCGGAGCGCGGGCTCGCGCCCTTGGATGGTCTCGGTCGCGAGGCGCTGATCGCGCGGGTGGTGCATGAGCTGGCCGCCCGCGGCGCGTTGGGGCGCTATCAGGCCCTGGCGGGCTTCCCGGGCCTGATTGGGGCGCTCGCGCATACGCTGGACGACCTCCGGCTCGCCGAGGTGTCGCCAGACGCTCTGCCGGTCTTCCTGCCGGACCTCTCACGTATCTACAGGGCGTACTGCGACGCCCTCGCCCAGCACGCGTTCGCCGACCGCGCCACCGTCCTCCGGGCAGCGACGGATGCCGTGTCGGTGTCCACGGATCTCCGGCTGGGCACACCGCTCGTGGTCCTGGACCCCTGCGCGACCTTACGGGCGCTGGCGCCGCTGGCGGTGGACTTCGTCGCCGCGTTGGTGGGGCGGTCCAGCGCCGCGGTGGTGGTAGCGTCTCCTGGGCAGGAGACGTCCCAACGCCGAGGACGACCCATTGACGCGTCCGTCCTGCGGGCGCGGCTGGAGGCCCTGGGGCTATCGCTCCTCGTCGAGCGACACGCGCCCAGGGGGCGGATGTCCACACTGCACGAGGCGCTCGCCATCGATGGCGGCGCCGCGGCGCCGTTGATTTCGAAGGACTCGCCCGCGGCAGGAGCGAGTGAGCAGCCACCGACAGACCCCGGAGTGGGCGAAGTCGCCGGGTCCGAGCCTCGGCCCCTGCGCGTCCTCTGCGGCCAGAACGAAGCACAAGAGTGCGCCGAGGTGGCCCGGGCGATCCGCGCGGCCGCGCGCGCCGGAGTGCCGTTCGAGCAGATCGCGGTGGGGCTCAGGTCGCCCGAGGTCTATCGGACGTCGCTCCTCGACGCTCTGCGCCGAGCCGAGGTGCCGGTCCAGCTCCAGCTCGGGGTGCCGGAGCCGTACCCTGCGGGCCGCGCCTTCCTGGCGTTGCTCGCGTGCCGCGCTGAGGGGTTGTCCGCGCGGCGCTTCGCGGAGTTCCTGGCGCTCGGGGAGGGGCGAGACCCCGCGCGTCCACCGGCGGGTGAGCCGCCGGTCCTGGCGAGCGCCACACGCCGAGAGCCCCCGGCGTTGTTCTGCGAGGCGCCGGGCGGTTGGGGTACTCGGCCCCAGCGCTGGGAGGCGCTCCTGGAAGAGTCGCGCGTGATTGGCGGCGAAGCCCGATGGCAGCGCCGGCTCGAGGCGCTGGCAGCAGACCTTCGGCGTCGCGCCCGGCAAGAGGACGACGAAGCGAAGGCTGCGGCGCTGGTCGAGCGCGCTGACGAGGTGGGGGCGCTGATGGACTACGCGCTGCCCATCATCGAGCGGCTGAGTCGCCTCCCCGACGAAGCGCGCTGGGCCGAGTGGCTCCTGGCCTTCGACTCGCTCGCGGCCACCGCGCTCGAGGCGCCGGATCCGGTGCGAGCGGCGCTCCGCGAACTGGCTCCGATGGGCTCGGTGGGGCCGGCGGGGCTCGCCGAGGTGCAGCAGGTGTTGTCGAGCCGCCTGACGCTGCTCTCGCGTCCCCCGCGGCGGTCGCGCGAGGGCGCAGTCACCGTGGGTGCGCTGGATGACCTGGTGGGGCTCGAGTTCCACACGGTGTTCGTGCCCGGTGTGGTCGAACAGCAATTCCCCCGCAAGGTGCTCGAGGACCCGCTGCTGCCGGACGCCGACAGGGCCGCGATCGGGCCCGCGTTGCTCCGCCGGGCGCAGCGCAGCGCGTACGAGCGACGACTCCTGGCGTTGGCCGTTCAGGCGGCCACGGTCGAGGTGGTGGTGTCCTACCCCCGGCAGGAGTCCGGGGGCACCAGGCCGCGGGCGCCGTCGAGCCTGGCGCTGTCTCTGGTCCGCCTTGCCGAGGGGGCCTCGTCGCTCGGGGGAGAGCCCCTCGGCTACGCCGGGCTCGAGGCGCTGGCACGCGCCGAAACCGAGCGGCAGGCCGGTCACCCGATCGACGCAACGGAGTACGACCTCGACCAGGTCGCGGCGCTCCGGCGGGTTGGTAGCGACGAAGAGGGGCGCCTGCGTTATGCGGCCTCGGGCGCCATGGAGCGCGCGCTCCGCTGGCGCTATGCCCGGGAGACGCTCGAGCGGTGGACCACCTTCGACGGGCTGCGGCTCGCGCCTGGTCGCTCGTGGGGCGAGGCGGCCCGCCGCGCGTTGGACGCCCACCGGCTCGACCGGCGCTCCTACTCCGCCACAGCGCTGCAGAAGTTCGCGACCTGCCCGTACGCGTTCTACCTCTCGGCGGTCCTGCGCCTCCAGCGAAGGGAGCCCGTGGACGCAGTCGACCAGCTCGACGCGCTTCAGCGGGGGTCGCTCATCCACGAGATCCAGTTCGAGACCCTCTCCGCTTGGCGGTCCGCGGGGATCGACCCAACGGACGCTGCGTCCAGAGAGGCGGCCCAGGGCCTGCTGGAGTCGGTGGCCGACCGGGTCGTGGAGCGCACTCGAGACCAGCTGGCGCCCGTGGTCGATCGTGTCTTCGACGACGCGGTGGTCGCCCTGCGCGCCGACCTGAGGCTATGGGCACGACGCCTCGGCGAGGGCGGCTGGCGTCCCTGGCGGTACGAGCTCGCTTTCGGACTGCCGCGAGAAGACGGACGCGATCCCGAGAGCCGGGAGGCGCCCGTTCAGCTCCAGAATGGGCTGCGCCTTCGAGGAGCGATCGATCTCGTGGAAGAGCGCCAGGCACCGGACGGGAGGAGGACGCTCCGGGTAACGGACGTGAAGACCGGGAAGAGCATGCCGCCCCGGTACGCCCTCACGAACGGCGGGAAGGTGATCCAGCCGGTGCTGTATGCGCTCGCGCTCGAGGAGCTCGAGCCGGGCGCCGCGGTGACGGAAGGGCGCCTCTGGTACTGCACCTCGCGGGCCGACTTCGCCGAGCGCGTCGTCCCTCTCGAGCCGCCGGCCCGAGCTGCAGCGGCCCGCGTAGTGAAGGGGATCGGGGACGCGCTGATCGAGGGAACGCTCGATCCTTCGCCGCCCAAAGGGGGCTGCGAGTATTGCGACTTCCTGGCGCTCTGTGGCCCGGGGGCCGAGGAGCGTGCCTCGCACAAAGACTATGAGGAGCTGGTGGCGCTGAAGCTCGTGAGGTCCGCACCTTGAGCCCGCCGATGGCCGACGCCGAAGCGCGACGTCGCATCTCACACGAGCTCTCCACGAGCTTCGTCGTGGAGGCCGCGGCAGGCACTGGGAAGACCACAGCGCTGGTCTCGCGCATCGTCGCGCTCGTCCGCAGCGGCCTCGCTTCGCCCGCGTCGATCGTGGCCGTAACCTTCACCGACAAAGCGGCCCTCGAGTTGAAGCGCAAGGTCCGCGCGGGCCTCGAGGAGCTCATGGAGGACGCGGGCGCCTCGCCGGACGAGCGGGGCCGGGCGCAGAGCGGCCTCGAGGAGCTCGAGACGGCGTCCTTCTCCACCTTTCACTCCTTCTGCGGGGACCTCCTCCGAGAGCGCCCCGTGGAAGCGGGGGTAGACCCTCAGTTCCGCGTGGTGCACGAGCGCGGCGCGAGCTACGAGGAGGCCTTTCAACGCTGGTTCCGTGCGCAGCGCGCGCAGCTCTCGCCCGGCGTCCGGCGTTTCCTGAGGCGCACGCTCACCTCGCGGAACAACGAGACACGGGCGAAGGTGCTCGCCGACGCCGCGTGGACGGTCGCAGAGCGTCGGGACTATGACGGCCCGTGGGAGCGCGCGCCGTGGGATCGCGGCGCGGCGGCTGCCGAAGTGCTCGAGTGCCTTCGCGCCGCGGCGGCGCTACGGGGCCGCCGCAAGAACCGGGATGCGCTGGAGCGGGATCTCGACAGCTACGCCGCGCTCGTGGAGGCCTTCGAGCGGGAGCCGGAGGACCTCGATGGCTGGGAGGCGAGGCTCGTGGATGCCGCGCCACGCCCGCTGCGCGCGGCGTCCGGGCCGTCGAGGGGCAAGGCACGGGCCGCGGCCGGCGAGACCCCGTTCGCCCAACACGCGCACGGAGACGTCCTCGCTGCGCACGCGCGCGCTGCCGAGCTTCTCGCAGCGTTCGCGGTAGCCGCCAACGCGGACCTCGCCGTGGAGCTCAAGACGGACCTCGACGGCTTCGTCGCGGAGTACGAGGCGGTGAAGGCGCGCGCTGGCGAGCTAGACCTCACCGACCTGCTCATCAAGACCCGCAGCATGCTGATCTCTCCCGACAACGCGGAGCTCAGGGCACGGCTGGCGGCGCGGGTCACCCACCTCTTCGTCGACGAGTTCCAGGACACGGATCCCACCCAGGTAGACATCGTGCTCATGCTGGTCTCGTCGGATCCCGGCGAGAGTCGCCCGTCGAAGGTCAAGCCGGCCCCGGGGCGGCTGTTCCTGGTCGGCGATCCCAAGCAGAGCATCTATCGCTTTCGGCGCGCCGACCTCGACCTCTACCACGCCACAGTGGAGCGGCTGCTCGCGGCGGGGGCGGAGAGGCTCGAGCTCACCACCAGCTTCCGCTCGCTGCCGGAGCTTCAGACGGTGGTGAACGCCACCTTCGCTCGGCGGTTCACGGGGGGCCATCAGGCGCGCTACGTGCCCCTGACCCCGTGGCGGCCCAGCGGGCGGGGCGGCGACGGTGCTCGTGACGCGGTGCCGCCCGTGATCGTGCTCGCGGTGTCCGAGCGCGACGCCGCGCCGGAGCACGCCGAGGCCGTGGCGCAGCTCCTCGACGAGCTGCTCGTGGACCGCCGGACGGTGAACGTGGATGGCCTCGAGACCCCGCTCGAACCGCATCACGTGTGCCTCCTGTTTCGCCGGATCAACAACCCCGACGTGACCCGGCCGTACCTCGACGCGCTCGCGGCCCGTGGGATCCCCTCCTCGCTCTACGCCAGCCGGGCCTTGAAGGGGCGCCCGGAGGTCGCCGCAGTTTTGAACGCGCTGGCGGCGGTGGAGTGGCCGGACGACGAGTACTCGGTCTACGCGACGCTGAGGGGGCCGCTGGTCGCGCTGGAGGACGGCCTCCTCCTCGCGTATCGCGATACGCGAGGACACTTCGACCCCTTGCGGGCCGCCCCGCTCAGCGCCGAGGCCACCGGTCCTCTCGACGACGTCGACGACGCCCTGCGCCTTCTTGCGTCGCTCCACCGGGACAGGAACCGCCGCCCCTTCGCCGAGACCGTGACCCGACTCTACGAGGCGCTCCGGGTCCACGCCGGCTTGGCGGTGCTGGGAGATGGACCCGCCGCGCTCGCGTTCGCGATGCGGGTGGTGGAGCTGGCGCGAAGCTACGAGGCGGAGGGCACCCTCAGCTTTCGTGCCTTCGTCGCGGCGCTGCGAGAGGAGGCCCAGAGCTCCAAGGGGAGCGAGGCCGCGGTGCACGATGAGGAGGGCGTGAGGCTCATTTCGGTCCACAAGGCCAAGGGGCTGGAGTTCCCCGTGGTGGTCCTGTGCGACCCCGACTACACGCCGGGCAGCTACCGGGCGCCCGCGTGGGTGGATGGACAGACACGGACGTGGGTCGACACTCTGTGTGGCCTGGAGCCGCGCGAGGTGCGCGCACACCGCGAAGCGTCGATGGCGCGCGAGCGAGAGGAGGAGGACCGCCTCCTGTACGTGGCGGCTACGCGGGCTCGCGACGCGCTGGTCATCCCCGCCGGTCTCGGCTCCACGATCTCCGGGTGGCTGCGACCGCTCGAGGAGTCCCTGCGAGCTCCGGAGCGTTCGGACGGCTCGGAGGGTATGCCGCCGGCGGTCTGGCGGGCCGCGCCGCAGCGGGCCAGCGGCGGCGTGACGAGCCTCCGGTTCCACGCAGCGCTGAAGGAGGGCCCCGGCGCCGAGGCTGGGCGGGCAGAGTGGGCCGCGTTCAACGCCGAGCGCTACGACCTGACGGAGCGGGCCACACGCCGCGAGCGCGTGGTGTTCACGGTGACGCAGCTGGCGGAGGAGCCCGAGCTGGTATCGGGCCTCGTCCGCGCCGATCGCGCGGTCACCATCGACGCGCTCGGCTTCCAGTCGGCATCGCGCGGGCGGCGCTTCGGCTCTCTGGTCCACACGCTGCTCTCGGCGCTCGACCCACAGGCGAATGACCTCACGCGCCACCTGGCGCAGCTGTCGCGGTATTACGGGCGGCAGCTCGGCGCCACGACCTTGGAGGAGTCCGACGCCGCAGCAGCTGCAGCGGCCTTCCTGGGGCACCCCTGGGTGCGCGAGGCGTTCCAGAGCGGCGCCGAGCGCGAGGTGCCCGTGGTCATGGCGCTGCCCGAGGGGCTCGTAGAGGGCGTGGTGGACCTCGTGTACCGCGACGCCTCGGGGCTGGTCGTCGTGGACTACAAGACCGACACGGCCCTCAGCGAGGATGCGCGCGCCGCTTACGGGCGGCAGGTGGCGCTCTATGCACAAGCGATCGAGCGCGCTCACGGCGACGGAACCCGCGTCAGCGCGCGGTTGCTCACCTTGTGATCGGGTCAGGCCTTGGGCACGCGGCGGCGGGGCGCCCGGGGGGCTGGCTTTGGGGCGTCCGTCTCGTCGCCCTCGTCACTGCGCTGGTGGTGGGTTGCGCCACGCCCGCCCCTGCGGGCCTGGAGCTTGGGGTCGACTCGGCCGGCGAGGTGGCGTCCACGGGCGACGGTGCGTGGCCCGATGCCCCGCCATCGGGTGACGGCGGGGCGCTGGACGGCTACGCGGAGCTCCCGCCCACGGACGGGGAGGGGCAGGGCGGGCTCGATGCCCGTGGAGGCGAAGACTCCGTGGAGCCCGACGCGGCGGACGCGCCGCTGCCTGACGGGTCGAGCGCTGGCGACCTCCTCGCGTCCGACGCGGGCGTCGGCGATGTCGAACCGCCTCCCGACGATGCCGTCGAGACGTCCGACGCGGGCGTCAGCGACACCGAACCGCTTCCCGACGATGGCGTCCAGCCGTCTGATGCGCCCGTCCTGAGCGACTCGTCCGGTGCGGACGGCGATGCGCCGCCCGATGTCGCCGTCGCGGACGATGCGCTCGCTGCGGACGAGGGGATCCAGGCGGACGACGCCCCTGCCGAGGCCGATGCGCCCGTGGCGGATGCCGACTTGCCGCCGGAAGACGCCGCCGCCCCGCTGGATGCGCTCCCTCTGGAGGACGTCGAAGCCCCGGCCGACGCCGGTACCGACGACGCGGGCATCACCCTCGACGCCGGGGCGCCGCTCGGAGATGTGCCCAGCTGGGTGCCGGAGGGCGTGGGCGCGTCGCCGTGCACGATGGCGGGCGAGCACCCGGCGGGCAAAGGGATCGCGCTCGTCCCGGCGTTCCCGAACTTGCCGATGTCTCAGCCGATCTTCCTCACGCACCCCGGCGACGGCACCGACCGCATCGTGGTCGCGCAGCGCTCTGGGAAGCTCGTGATCTTCGAGAACGACCCCACGGTCAGCACCTCGTCGACGCTCTTGAACCTGGCCGGCGAGGTCGCCTCGTCTGGAGAGGGCGGGCTCCTGTCGTGCGCGTTCCACCCGGACTACGCCATGAATGGCCGGGTCTACGTGAGCTTCACGCGCTGGGCCGATCCCGCCACCACGGCGAACCTCGAGTCGGTCATCGCCGAGTTCACGCTGTCGAGCATTGCACCGGACACGCTGGATCCCGCGTCGCGCCGCGAGCTCTACACGGTGGTTCAGCCGTGGTCCAACCACAACGGCGGGCAGATCCTGTTCGACGCCAGCGGCAAGCTCCTCATCGCCTTCGGCGACGGCGGCAGCGGCGGAGACCCGCTGAACGCCGGCCAGAGCCCGGGCACGCCGCTCGGGAAGGTGCTGCGCATCGACGTGGATGTGGAGGAGGGGCCCTACGGCGTCCCCTCGGATAACCCGCTCCTCGGCGTTCCGGGGCACCTGCCGGAGACCTTCGCCTTTGGTGTCCGCAACCCCTGGCGGGTCTCGCGGGACCGCCTCACGGGCGCGCTCTGGATGGCGGACGTGGGTCAGGGGATACGCGAGGAGGTGGACCTCCTGGTCGGCGGCGCGAACTACGGATGGAAGATCTGGGAGGGGACGCACTGCTACTCGCCCGCGTCGGGGTGTCCCACCGCCGGCTTCACGTTCCCCGTGGCTGAATACGGGCACGACGAGGGGAAGTCGATCACGGGCGGCTTCGTTTACCGGGGCCTCGCCAACCCGAGCCTCTACGGGCGCTACCTCTACGGCGACTACAGCACCGGCCGGTTCTGGGCGCTCGACACCAGCACGCACGAGGTGGCGGTGGTCGCCAACGCCGCATTCAGCCCCGTCTCGTTCGGCGAAGACCGGGACGGCGAGCTGTACGTAACGCAGCTTTGGGGCCAGCCCGGGATCGCGCGGATTGTCGAGCAGCTCGACCCGCCCACGACGCCGTTCCCACCCAAGTTGTCCGCCACGGGTTGCTTCTCCGACATCTCGTCGCTCACTCCGGCGGCAGGGCTCATCCCGTACGAGGTGCGAGCGCCGCTGTGGTCCGACGGCGCGGAGAAGCAGCGCTGGTGGGTTCCGCCGCCCGGGACACCGGCTGTCGTGCCGCCGGAAGACGTCCACGAGCCGTGGTCCGCACCGATCGGTACGGTGCTCATCAAGCACTTCGACCAGGCAGGCCCGGTGGAGACGCGGTTCATGGTTCGCCGGGCGGACGGCTGGCGCTTCGTGACCTACGCGTGGGACGCTGATGGGACGGACGCTGTGCTCAGCGACGGGGGCGGCGAGGACTGGCTCGTCCCGTCACCCGGGCAGTGCGCCACCTGTCACCGCGGCGGGACAGACGCTACGCGCCCGCTCGGCCTCACCTCGGCGCAGCTCGATCGGGAGCACCCACAAGGCGGCCCGCAGCTCGAGGGGCTCGTCAACGCGGGCCTCCTCGCGAGCCTGCCACCCGCGTCTCCGCTGCCGCTCCAGGGCGGCTCCCCGCCGTTTCAGACGTCCCTCGACGCAGACGCGCGCGCCTGGCTCCACGTGCAGTGCGGCTCCTGCCACGCGCCGGGAGGGACCTCGCCCGCGGGCATCGACCTCCGCTTCGATCAGCCGCTGGAGGCGATGGGCCTCTGCAAGAGCCCGAGCCATGGGGGCGGCCCCGGGACCCGGATCATCCTCCCCGGGGCGCCGGAGGACTCCATGTTGTGGCGCCGCTTGTCCGCCGCGCCCGCGGATGCCGCGTTCATGCCGCCCCTCGGGGTGAGCGTGGCTCAGGAGGACGCGATCGCGCTCATCGCGGCTTGGATCGAGTCGCTCGGGGAGGGGTGCCCTTGAGCCGGATAGCGCGGCCCCCCTCACCCCGTGGCCGCATCCTGGACTTTGAGGGTGGCAGCGGGTTGAATGCGCGCCCGATGACTGTTCCCTGCACCGCAACGGCGCGAAGCCGGCCAGGTCTCCGGCTCCTCCCGCTGCTGTCGCTGGTCTGGCTCAGCGCCTCCTGCGCGACGGCGCCCCAACGTGACCTCAGCCCGGGCTCCTCCGCCGTCGGGCTGCCCACGAGGCCCGAGCTGCTGGGGCGCCCACGCGGGGTCGTCGAGATCTCCAATCGCACCACAGACCCCTGGGTCGTGGCGATCGACGGTCAGGATGTGGGGGTCGTGGAAGCCGGGAGCCGCGGGCGCTTCTCCAACATCCCTGTCGGCCCCCGGGCGGTCACCGCGCGCCTGGCGCGGGCGCCGGAGGGCGATACCGGGGCCCGTATGCACGCTCGGCTCGAGGTGCCGTCGGGAGAGCGCGTCGAGTGGGTCCTCTTACCGCTCACGCTCGGAGCAGAGCCCCCCGCAGCGCCCCCGCCGCTCGGCGGGCTCAGGCTCGTGGGAGAAGCGGCCGTAGCGGTCGACGTCCGGGTCGAGGGCGAAGGCGTCGCCCCGAGCGAGTGGAGGCGCCTGCCGGCGGGTGCCACGCTCGAGCTCCCAGACCTCGCTCCGGGCGCACGGCGGCTTCGGCTGCGGCTGCCGGCTGGAGACGAGCGCCTCGTCCCCGTGGTGGTTCACGCCAACACAGTGACGGACGTGCCCGTGCGCCTCAGCGTGGGCGTGTTGCGCGTCGTGGCCGGGCAGCACGAGGGCGTCACGTTGATCGAGGCGGGCAGCGCCGTACTGGTTCTCAGCGCGGGAGAGCGCGGCTCGGTGGAGCTCTCGGAGGGCGTACACCACCTCGTGGCGAGGGGCCGAAACAGCGGCCGAGAGGCGCGTCGGAGCCTCGTCCTGCGTCGTGGCGACGAACGGCTCTGGGATCTCGGCGCGGGCGCGGCGCGAGTTCAGGTCCACAACCTCACGGCAGCGGCCCTCGACCTGGCAGTCGACGGCTTGGCTCGCGGAAGCGTGGGCGCGCGCGACCGAGTGATGCTCGAGGACGTCCCCGCGGGCGACGTTCGAATTACAGCGGACGACAGCAGCGGTGCGGCGCTGCGCCACGCCACCCTTCTGCGCGTGGAGCCGGGACGCGAGCTGATCTGGCAGGTGACCGTGGGCTTCGGGGCGCTGCGTGTAGACAACGGGCTCGATGAGGCCGCGTTGGTTCAGCTGGACGGCGCGACCGAGTCGGTGATCGCGCCCGGTGGGTCGGCCTTCTACACACACCTCGCGTCGGGTGAGCATCGAGTGCAGGCGCGGGGCCTGGAGACCGGGCGGGTCGTCGCGTTCACGGCCGAGGTCCGCGCGGACGACCCGGGGATCGTGCGGCTGCTCGCCAAGGAAGCGGCTCTCGAGGTCGAGAACACGCTGCCGGAGCCCGTCGCAATCACAGCCGCCGGTCGCCGGCTCGGCCTGGTGCCCGCAAACTCGCGCGCGGTTCTCGCCAACGCACCCGTGGGTGAGGTCGCCCTGATCGCACGCACTCTGGACGGCGGCACCGAGGTCTCGGACAGCGCGGTGTTGTCCACCGGCGCCACCACCTTCTGGAGCGTATCGCGCGCTGTCGGCCAGCTTCGCGTGGAGAACCAGACGGGCGAACCCCTGCGCTCCCCTCCCAGCCTTCGGTCTCAGCGTGCCGAGGTTCGGAACGGCGAGCAACTCGACTTTCAAGTGGAGGCGGGCGCCCGGGTCCTACGCTTCGTGGGCACCGTGAGCGGGCTCGTCTATGGAGTGGAGCGCCGCTTCGTCCGGGGGCAGCGCGAGGACTGGACGGCCGTGCCACAACGCGGGCGCCTCCACGTGCTGAGCCGCCTCGATGAGGCGGTCGAGATCGTCGTGGGCGGCGAGGACCCGGTCCGGCTCGAGGCGGGACGCGAGCAGGTACTCACCTTGGCTGCCGGCGCCCATCGGTTGGTGGCGCGTGGCGTCGACTCCGGCAGCGCGCACACGCGCTCGGTGCGGCTCGGAAACGAGTCGACGCTCACGTGGGAGCTGCGGCCGTTGCTCGGCTATGTACGCGTCGAGAACCGGAGCCTGGAGACGCTCGAGGTGCTGGCAGGCGGGGAGCCGCTCGGGCGCGTCGAGGCCGAGTCGCATGAGATCTGGGGCCCCTTCGGACAGGGCAGGGCGCAGACCTTGGCGTTGACCGCGCGGGGCTCGCGCACCGGGGTGATCTACCGCACGGTGATGGACGTTCATGGCGGCGTGCTCGAGCCGTGGGTGATCCATCCGACGCACGGTGTCCTGCGGGTGGTGAACGCGCGAGAGGAGCCCATCCGGGTGTTCATCGACCGCGAGTCGCCCAGAGTCCTCGCGGCGCATGCCAACATGGATCTCGATCTCCCCCTCGGGCAGCACCGCGTGGAGCTCGTGGGGACAGAGACACATCGCTCCTTTCTGCACAGCGTCGCGATCCGGCCCGACCGCGCAGTCCCCGTGGAGGCGCCGCGTTACGACCGCGCCGTACGGGTTACGAACCGCGGGGATGAGGCGATCACGCTCCGAGATGAGGAGCACGAGCTCGGTAGGGTCGACGCGGGCGAGTCGCGCGTAGTCCCCTTGCCGGAGGCACATGTTCTGGTGATCCTCGCCACGGGCGACCGGAGCGGCCGGCGGTGGCAGCGCCGCCTCACCGCCGGGAGCGACCACGTCATCGACTGGGAGATCGGCCCGTGAAGCGCACCCTGACCGTCGGCTTGGCCGTCCTCTCCCTGGCCGCCTGTAAAGAGAAGCGGGGCGTCCGCCCCGTCGATCCCCCGCCGAGCGAGCGAACCACAGTCATCGAGGCAGACATCCAGGCCGCAGACCCCGTGCCGGCCATGAAGCGTGAGCTGGCCCGACTTCAGGAGCGCAAGGGGCAGCAGGAGCTCGTGCGAGATCGCCTGGATCGAGCCACCCGGCGCCTCGACAAGCTCTTCCGGCTCGACGCCGTCAGCGCCGCCAGGCGTGCCGCCGTCGAGGGTGTGGTGAGCGGGGTCGCCGTGGCCGTTGAGGGGGTCACTCCGTACCGCCTCATGAGCATCGAGAACCGGTGGACCCTGCAGCTGCGCTCCACCGAGCTCCCAGAGGATCGCGGGCCGCGCCCCAGCACGCTCTTCGCCGCGCAGATGCAGACCAGTGTCCCGCGCGGCGCCACGATCGAGGTGGTTCGGGCTTGGGACGCGGGCCCCGGCGAGTTCGTCTTCGGCTTCACGCATCCCACGGGCGTACTGCGCGGGCAAGACGCTGCCCGCGCCGCGTTGCCCGAAGACCGGCTCCCGTCCAGCCAGCGGCTGCTGGAGCCCTCGCTCGAGCAGGCGACCGACGTTGGCGTTGCCACGGGTGAGGCGGCAGCGTCGCCAGCGCTCGAGGGCTCTCCCCCGCCTGACGCCGGGGAGGCGCCCGCGCCCGGCGCCGTCACGCCCGTTGCTGGGGCAGCCGCGGCGACGACGGGCGCCGCCGTAGCCAGCGCCGCCGCACCCGCGCCAGCCGCGGTGGATGATCCCACGATCACGGAAGAGGAGTACCTCGCGCATCGGATCGCGGCCCTCGAGGACGAGGTGGACGAGAAGGCGCTTCTGGTGGACCGCGACGCCCTCATGGCGGTCGAGATGGAGTACCGAAAGCTCCAGAACAGCCGCCTCACCCGAGGCGGGGACGGCAGCGTGAGGCTGTCGGTTGCGGACGTGGAGCGGATCTCGGAGGTCGCGGGCCTCATCGGCGGACACACGGAGCCGCGTGGCCGCGCCAAGCTCGGGATCCTCCACGGCGATACGCTCGAGCTTCAGGGGCAGGGGACGCTCGGCGTCCTGGGCGAGGTCCTTGGAGCGCTCGACCTGGCTGGCGCGCTCGTTGGCACCCTGGAGATCCAGGCGGGCGAAGACGAGAACCTCTGGACGCTTCGCTGCGACGTCCACCTCCTGGACCAATGACCACCGACCACCGCGCCGCCTTGGCAGGGCTGGTCCGCGACCCGTCCGATCCCGCGGCAGAGATGCGGGCGCTCGAGGAGCGCCTCCGGTATCACAACCGCCGCTACTACGACGAAGACGCACCTGAGATCGAAGACGCCGAGTACGACGAGCTCATGCGCGCGCTGCTCGCGCTCGAGGCGGCACACCCGACGCTGGCTTCGGAGGACTCCCCCGCGCGCCGCGTCGGAGGGCAGGCTTCGGAGCGGTTCCGCCCCTACACCCACCGGCGCCCCATGTTGTCCCTCGCCAACGCGATGGACGAAGCGGAGCTCGCCGAGTTCGAGGCGCGCACCCAGCGCTTCCTCGATGGCGAGGTGAGCGGGCCTCTGGTCTACATCTGCGAGCCGAAGTTCGACGGGCTGGCGATGGAGCTGGTGTACGAGCACGGGCAGCTCCGCGTGGGCGCCACGCGCGGAGACGGCGTCAC
>SXOO01000205.1 GCA_005776725.1 Pseudomonadota bacterium
ACGGCTTCAAGGTCGACGGCGACGAGGCCGCGGGCGTCGCAGTCATCCGTCGCGCCATCGAGGAGCCGCTCCGGCAGATCGTCGCCAACGGCGGTCAGGAGGCGTCCGTGATCGTGAACGCGGTGCGCAACAACCCGTTGCCGTCGTTCGGCTACAACGCGCGCACCGACGTCTACGAGGACCTCGTCGAGGCCGGCGTGATCGACCCCACGAAGGTCGTCCGCGTCGCCCTCCAGAACGCGGCCTCGGTCGCCGGCCTCATGCTCACCACCGAGTGCGGCATCGCCGAGCGTCCGGAGAAGAAGGACAAGGGCGGCCACGGCCACGCCCACGGCGGCATGGGCGGCATGGACATGTAGTCCACGCGGGCGCCGGGGGTCCCTGACGGGCACCGGCGCTCAAACTTGGGATTCGGGGTTCGCGCCCCGCGGTGCCGAGAGGCGCCGCTCCCGAGGTTCGTTGCTTCCAGCGAAGGCCCGATGACTTCACACGTGAGGTCAGCGGGCCTTCGTCGTTTAAGCGCGGTATGCGCACCTGGCTTGGCGTCGTCGGCTGACCAACCGGGGCCTCAGGGCTGACGCAGCGCCCCCAGCGCAGCGCTCCCGAGGTGCGCAAGCACGGTGGGGTAAGCCTCGCACGGCGTCCAACAGCCCGGGCAGCGCTCCGCTGCGATCTCTCGCCGCACCTCAGCCACCACCGGCAGGCGCCACACGGCGCGCAGGTCGAGATCGTGCTCTGGGAGGCGCGCCAAAGGCCGGTCCCAGATGTGACAGGGATAGACGAGGCCTTCGGGATCGATGAAGGCGTTGACGGACGCCGAGGCGCACGGCACAGGCGACCTCCCGGTCCTGACGTGCGCCGCGACGTTGCGCTGGTACAGCCACTCGAGCAGGTGCGTGGGATGGCGTGGGAGCCCGCGCCGTCTCACCAGCTCCGCAACGGCCACAGCCGCAGCTTCGCGACCGAGCTTTCGACCCAGCATCGGGTTCTGGAAGTAGTGGGGCGAGAGCTGCAGGAGGTTCACGTGGAGGTCCGTCCACTGAAACCCGGGGAAGGCGTCCGCGAGCGCTTGGCGCGTCTCCTCCACGAGGGTCACCGTGTAGTCGGACAGCGTCATACCGAAGTACGTCTCCACGCCGAGCTCCCGCAGCCTGCGAAAGGTCTCTACCGCTGCGTCGAACGCGCCGGGATCGCCGCGGAGCCGATCGTGCGTCTCTCGCGGCCCGTCGAGGCTCACACTCACGACCAACCTGGGTCCCCGGCGGCGCCCCCTTCTCGAGGCGGCCGACGAGCCACCGTGTGCGTCTCTCGATGCGCCACCCAGCAGCCCACGGGCCACCCGGAGGACCGCGTCCGGGTGTTGCCCATTGGTGGGGAAGTGGAGCATCGCGAGGTGCGGACAGACCTCGACCGCCCCCCGAGCGAGCGCCTCGAAGTCGTCGCGGGAGGTCACCTCACCGCCCGTGAGGTCGAGCCACGACAGCCCTTCACCAACGCTGGCGAATACCCGCCGCCAATCGCCCGCCGTCAGCTCCGGAGAGCGCTCGCGTCGCCAGATCCGACAATGCGTGCAGCGCTGCTCGCAGCGCCAGGTGACCGCGCAGGTCAGCTTCCACGGCGCGTCGGGCGGCCGGATCGCTGCGCTGAGGCCACGCGCGACAAGGCGCGCATCGTTCACGAGGCTCACGGGCCGTAGCTTAGCCCCGGGACACGCCGCCGTCTCTGGTGCGAAGAGCCGCGTGCCCCTCATGCCGTGCCCAGTCACCGCCACCAATGGGTTCGCGGAGGCGCCGGAGACGTGGCATTCTCCACGGCGTGCCGCCCCCAGACTCCCCAGACCTGGTCGCGCTCGATCGCTTCCTCGTGGGCTCGCCGCCGCTCGCGCCCGATGGCCGTGTGCTCAGCTGGTCGGGCCCCGACGCTTTCCCCTACGACGAGTCCACCGCGCTGCTGGCCCGCCACTACGCCTGGGCGGACCAGCCGTCACGCAAGCGCCACCTCGTGGCGGTGCTCGAACAACGCGTCGCCACATGCGGCGGGCTCGAACGCGATGGACTGGTGTACGCGTTCGACACGGCCCTCGCCCTCCCCGTCTTGGGCGACGGGCGCCCCACCGCGCTTCGAACCGTCCTCGCGCTGCTCGACTCGCGGGCAGCCGCCGCGCCGCTCGAGAGCGCTGATCGGTGGTCCCGCGCCTTCGCGCCGCATTTGCTCAAGGCGTTCGCGTCTCTCCGCCCGGAAGAGCGGAGTCCGGCGCTCACCCTCGCCTTTCGAGAGCTCGCCCGGGAGACCCAGGAGGGCGGCGGCTTCCGAAGCCACCCCGAGCACCCCGGGATCTACGTTCACGCCCACTGCTACGCCACCGAGGGGCTCTGGGCTCTGGAGGGCACCAGCGAGGCCGTCCGGCGCGCTGTCGATTGGTTGGCCGACCACCAAGAAGCGGACGGCGGCCTGCCCGCCTGGGTGAATGCCCCCTCGGATCGGCGCCCCGCGGATGCGGTGGCTCAGGCAGCCCGCTTGTTCGCCATTGTCGACCCGTCGCGCCACGCTCGGCAGCTGGAGCGCGCGCTCGGGCGCCTCGCGGCGCTGCAGGACCCGGTGACCGGTGGGATCCGCTACATAGAGGGTGGTCCCCACGTCAACGTGTGGGCCTCGATCTTCGCGCACCAGGCCACACGCCTCGGTCGACGGCTCGCGGCGCCGACTCAGTCGCTCGTGTGATCGTCCTCGGCCTCTGGGACGGCCACGACGCGGGCGCCGCCCTCGTGGCCGGGGGGCGCCTCGTTTGCGCCATCAGCGAGGAGCGGCTCAGCCGGGTGAAGCGCGCCTCCGGCTTCCCCACGCGCGCCATCCGCGCCGTGCTGGACGACGCGGGGGTCCAGGGACACGAAGTGACGCACGTCGCGCTCGCCGGCCGCGCAGGCCGGCTCCCGCAGCGGGTCCTCGACTCGCTCTACGGCTCCAGCAGCCCCGATCGGGACCCGCTCGCGTGGTCGTCCACGGTGGCACGGCTCCTCGACAACCACGTCGCGAAGTCGCCGGCGCTCGCATCTCTAGAAGCCGCGGCCTGGCGACCGCTGGTCCGGTCGCGGCTCGAGGCGCACGGACTCGGTGGGGCGAACCTATGCCTCGTGGACCATCACGACGCGCACGCCGCCACGGCGGGGTTGGTCACCACCAGCGAGGGCGCCGCGCTGGTAACGATGGATGGCTACGGCGACGGAGACGCGGCGACGTTTCGGCAGTCAGGCCGGGTGACGCGCTTGCGGAGCCCGGGCGCTTCTCTGGCGCTGATCTACGGCGCCACGACGCGCCTCCTGGGCTTCAGAGAGGGCGACGAGGGCAAGGTGACCGGGCTCGCCGCGCGGGGAGATCCGGGTCGACTGGGGGCTGCCTTCCGAGCCGTGACGGCGCCGGGCGCGTGCGCGCCGAGCCTCAGCCCGGAGCTACGCGCGGCGATTCGCAGCGCCCCGAGGGAGGACGTGGCCGCTGCCGTTCAGACGGTGGTGGAGGAGCGCGCGCTGGAGCTGTTTCGGCAGCACGTCGTCGGGTCGCCTCCGCTGGCCGTGGCGGGTGGGCTCTTCGCCAACGTCGCGCTGAACCAGCGCATTGCCCAGCGCTACCCGGCCCTCTCCGTGTTCCCGGCGATGGGAGACGCCGGGCTCTGCGTCGGCGCGGCGGTGGTTGTGGCCGGGCCCGTCCCCTTCGGCGTGCCCTTCCTCGGCCCCGAGCCCGCGTCGAGCGAGGTCGAGGCGGCCGTGAAGGCGTGTGGGCTCCCCGCGGTGGGCGTGGGCCGGCCGGAGTGGCACCTCGCGGACGCCATCCTCCGAGGGGCCACGGTCGCGCGTGTGGTCGGGCGCTCGGAGTTTGGCCCCCGCGCGCTAGGGCATCGCTCGATCCTGATGCTCGCGGACGACGCCTCGCGTCTCGAGACGCTGAACCGCGCCCTCGCGCGAGACGACTTCATGCCGTTCGCGCCGATCCGTCGGGGGGGCGCCGGGACGGCGACCATGACGCAGCTCTTCGAAGCTGACGCGGCGCTCCGCGAGCGTTGCCCGGCCGTGGTGCACGTGGATGGGACGGTGCGCACGCAGCGCCTCGACGCCGCAGCAGACCCGGCGCTCGCCGAGCTGCTCCAGCGAACGGAAGCCGCTGGTCACCCCGCCTTGGTCAATACGAGCTTCAACCTCCATGGCGAACCAATCGTAGAGAGCGCCGTAGACGCGCTGCGCACGTTCGAGCGCGCGGGCCTCGACTTGATGCAGCTCAGCGGTTGGCTGGTCGCGCGGGAGGCTCGCTGGCTCCCCGGTAACGAGGGTTGACTCTGCCGGTCGCGCCCCGGACACTTCGACCGTCGCCCACGGGGTGCCGTAGCCCCGAGTCAGATGGAGGTCTCGCCGTGACCACCCCGTATATCCCCGCGTCGGACGTCCTGTCGTCCACGGGCAAGACCAGCCGAATCGGCAGCAGCGCGGGCTTCCCAGCCGTAGAGCCGAACAGCATTGCGCTCATGTTCTCTGGCGGGATCGACTCGACGGCGCTCGCGATCACGCTCTCGGACCACTACGACCGCGTCCACCTCGTCACCTACAAGAACGGATATGGGCACTACTACCACCACCGCACCGAGGCCCGCGTCGCGGAGCTGAACGAGAAGCTCTCCACACCCGGAGGGCCGCCGAAGTTCACGCACGCGGTGATCTCCACGAAGGACTACTTCGATCAGATCGTCGTGAACTCGGTGCTCGAGGACTACAAGCAGTACCGCTCGGGCTTCATCTGGTTCATGGGCTGCAAGATGGCCATGCACATGCGCAGCGCCCTCTACTGCCTCGAGAACGGTGTCCGCTTCATGACGGACGGCTCGAACGTGGACACCGAGGAGATGGTGGAGCAGATGTTGATCTCGCTCACCCTCATCCACCACTTCTACGACGACCTCACGGTCGAGTTCGGCACACCGGTCTACAACGTACGCCGCGCCGAGTCGAAGGAGCTGATCCGGCAGTACGGGCTGAACATGGGCTACGAAGTGATGGACCGGCACCTCTGCATCCAGCCGACGTGCCTAGCGGGCGAGCTGTATTACATGCCGTATCTGCTCTTCAACAAGCGCGTGAAGCACGACGAGGCCGAGGTCGCGCGCTTCATCGAGCAGAAGGCCGAGATCTGCAACCGCATCGTCGGAGAGTACTTCAAGCGCAAGAGCGTCGACCTCGGCGCCCTGCTCAACGACCGCCGCGCCCAGATGACCGCGCTCGGCCCTCGTCGCGCCCTAGTCGCCGCCTGAAACCCGAAACGCGCCCAGGGGAGGCAGACCATGGCCAACTGTTGTGGTGGCAAGAACGCAGGAAAGCCCATTTCGTGGGGTCGCTACGCCGCTGGGCTCGGCGTGTTCGTCGGGTACCACGGCGCGATGCGCGTGTTACTCGAGGCCGCGAGCCGCGTCAGCCCCGACCTCAAGAAGGTCCGCGACTTCCACAAGTCCGTCTTCGAGACGGAGCTCAAGGAGGTCCTCCGCCTGGAAGACATCAACGTAAATGGGCGCCTCGGGGCCCCAAGCACCCCCGAGGGCGCCTGCGAGGTGAACCCGAGGCTCGGTGAGGTGGTCGCTGTGCGGGCCGGTGAGGCAATGGCCCCTCGAGCAGAGCCTCGGCCTGCTCCAACACCGAAGCGCCGCAAGGGTCGTCCGCCGCTCGGGGTGGTCTCGCCCGTCTGACCGGCGCAGTAAGTCACGGCGTTACTGAATGAAGCCTCATTCTTACTTGAAGCGCGGCCGCTGCCCGGGTAGCGTCGGCCCGTGTTCACCTTCGCGATCACGCCCTTCGATGCGCTGAGCCTCACCGGCCTCTACGACATCCTGCACCTCCGGGATCTGGTGTTCGTGGTCGGACAGAAGATCACGTGCGAGCCGGAGGTCGACGGCCTCGACCCGGCCGCCTCCCATGTGGAGGTGCGTGACGAAGCCGGCCGCCTGGTCGCTACGGCGCGTGTGTTCCTGGGTGAGTCCCCGATTATCGTCGGTCGCGTCGCGACGCGGCCCGACCTCCAACGCAGCGGCGTGGGCACCTGGATGATGCAGCGCCTCGGAGAGTGGTTGGGCGACCGCCCCGCGCTCCTGCACGCCCAGGCCCACCTCGAGGATTGGTACGCGCGCCTCGGCTGGACCCGCTGCTCGGACACCTATCTCGAAGCCGAGATCCCCCACGTCTCGATGCGCCGCCCCAAGGAGTGACACCGATGTCGACGAGCATTCACTACAAGTCGAACCTGCGTGACCTCAACTTCAACCTCTTCGAGGTCAGCCGGATCCAGGACACGATCCTCGGTCGGGGCGACACGATGGACGAGTCGTCCGCCAAGGACGCCCTTGTCACCCTGGAGAAGTTCGCGCGAGAGCAGCTGGCGAACAGCTTCGTCGAAACGGACCGGATCCCACTGACCCTGGACGATGACGGTAACGTCACCCTCCCCCCGGCGCTGCGACGAAGCCTAGACGCCTGGTACCGAGACGAGTGGCACCGCTTCGAGCTGCCCACGCGCCTCGACGGCTACGGCGCGCCCCCCTCGGTGATCTGGGCCAGCTTCGAGCTCCAGTCGGGGGCCAACCCGACGCTGGCCTTCTATACGTTCGGCACCATGATCGCGAAGGTGATCGACGCCCTCGGCACCGAGGACCAGAAGCGCCGCTACGTGAAGCGCATGATCGACTCCGCCTGGGGCGGATGCATGGTGCTCACCGAGCCGGACGCGGGCTCCGACGTGGGCGCGGGCCGCGCCAAGGCGCGCCACATCGGCGGCGATGTCTGGGAGCTCGAAGGGACGAAGCGCTTCATCACGAACGGCGACTTCGACGGCGCGGAGAACATCGTCCACCTCGTCCTCGCGCGACCCGAGGGCCACCCCCCGGGCACCCCTGGGCTCAGCATGTTCATCGT
Source organism: Pseudomonadota bacterium (assembly GCA_005776725.1). Lineage (GTDB taxonomy): Bacteria > Myxococcota_A > UBA9042 > SXOO01. The sequence goes on from SXOO01000205.1 coordinate 6,939, forward strand.
GCCGAAGTACTGGGTGGAGGAAGACGGCAGCCTCGGCGCTCGCAACGGCGCGTTCGTCACGGGGCTCGAGAAGAAGATGGGGCTCAAGGGCTCGGCCACGGCAGAGCTGACGCTCGGCGACCGCATGCCCTGCCGAGGGCTCCTCGTGGGCAACGTCCACAACGGCATCAAGCAGATGTTCAACCTTATAGAGCACGCTCGAATGGCGGTTGGCGTGAAGTCGATGTCCACGCTGTCCACGGCCTACCTGAACGCGCTCGAGTACGCCAAGGAGCGCGTCCAGGGCCCGGAGCTGCCGCGAGCCGCAGACAAGAACGCGCCGCGCGTGCGCATCATCGAGCACGCTGACGTCCGGCGGACGCTGCTGGAGCTCAAGGCGCACGCAGAGGGTCTACGGGCTTTGGCCTTCCACACGGCGCACGTCCAGGACCGCATCCAGCTGGCCCACGGGACGCCCGAGGCTCAAGAGCTGGACCGCGAGAACGACCTGCTGCTCCCCCTCGTCAAGGGCTTCTCGTCTCACCGTGCCTTCCCGCTCTTGGCGGACGCGCTCCAGGTGTTCGGAGGCTCCGGGTACGTGCAGGACTACCCCATGGAGCAGTACGTCCGAGATCAGAAGATCGACTCGCTCTACGAGGGGACCACACACATCCAGGCGCTCGACCTCATCTTCCGTAAGATCATGCGCGACCAGGGAGCCACGCTCCGCAGAGTGCTCGGGGCCTTCCAAAAGACGGCCGAGGCGGCTTCCTCCCACCCGGAGGTCGGCAGCGACGCGCAGGCGGTGCTTCGGTCGCTCGCCGACATGAACGGGCTGTTCGGCGCGCTGCTCGCGAAGGTGGGCGCGCCGGGCGCGATCCCGGGTGTGCAGCACATCGGGGTTCAGGCCAACCGCCTCCTCGTGGCGCTGGCCGAGACGGTGGTGGGCGGGCTGCTCCTCCGCCACGCGCTGGTGGCCGCGGAGGCCCGCCCCAACGCCAACGAGCGCGACCGCGAGTTCTACACGGGCAAGCTGGCCAGCCTCCGCACGTGGACGTCCACGGTGCTCCCGAACGTGACGCTCGCGCGCAAGCTGGTCGAAGCGAGCTCCCTGTTCCCCCTCGAGGTCCCCGAGGGGGCCTTCTGACCCTTGCACCGCGGGGGGGCGGCCCTTAGGCTCCCCGCGATGTTTCCCGCCCTCCACGACGGCGTCTCCCTCCGGACGCTGGAACAACTCGACTTCGGCCGTGTCCTCGAACGCCTGGCAGAGCGTTGCCGCACCCCAGTGGGCGCGGCGCTCGCCGCGGTGCCACGCCTCGCCGCCACGCGCGAAGAAGCGGCGGCCGCGCTCGCGCTCACGAGCGAGCTCCGCGGCCTCGCGTCGGTTGGGGAGCGGCCGCCGCTCGGTGGCGTGGCCGACATCCGCCCTGGGCTGGAGCACGCTCAGCGTGGCGGGACTCTAGACGCCAGAGACCTGGCCGCGATCGGACGCACGCTCCGGGCCGCCTGGCTCCTCCGGACCTTCGCCACGAGCCGGCGCGCGCTGCCCACGCCGGAGCTCGTCGCCCTCGGGGACACCATCCCCGACCACAAGGAGCTCGCCGACTTCCTGCTCGAGGCGTTCGACGAGCACGACGACCTGCGCGACGACGCCAGCCCAGAGCTACGTGAGCTGCGCACGAAGAAACGGTCCCTCCACGAGCGCGTCCGCGCGCGACTCCAGGGCCTGCTGGCAGAGCGCGCGCTGCACCTCCAAGACCAGTACTTCACGCTTCGAGAGGACCGATATGTGCTGCCCGTGCGCTCGGGCGAGCGCGCCGAGGTCGACGGGATCATCCACGGCAGCTCGCAGACCGGACACACGCTCTTCATCGAGCCAGCGGAGCTGGTGCCGCTGAACAACGAGCTCAAGCTGCTCGAGGAGGCCGTGCGCGCCGAAGAGCGCCGCGTCCTCGGCCAGCTCTCGGCGTACGTGGGTGAAGAGGCCACCTCGCTCGCAGTGGCGATGCTGGGCGTGGCAGCGCTGGACCACGCCGCGGCGCGGGCTCAGCTGTCTGTGGAGCTCGACGCCACGCCGCCCACGCTCAGCGACACGCTGGCCCTGCGTGGCGCGCGCAATCCGGTGCTGGCGTTGCGCGGTGTGGCGGTGGTGGCGAACGACGTGGCGCTCGGCCGGCCCGCGGGTGCCAGCGCAGGCGCGTCCAGTCCGCAGCTCATCGTGATCTCCGGACCGAACGCCGGTGGCAAGACCGTCACGCTCAGCACGCTGGGGCTCTCGGCCCTCATGGCGCGCGCCGGGCTCCACCTGCCCTGCCGCGCGGACTCCACGCTGCCGTTCTTCGCCACGGTCACCACGGTCCTCGGCGACGCCCAGGACCTGGGCCACGATCTGTCCACGTTCTCGGGACAGCTGGCGCGCCTCGTCGAGGCGCTCGACGACGCGCAGCGCGCCCAGGGGCCTTGCCTCGTGCTCCTGGACGAGCTCGCCGCCGGTACCGAGCCCGAACAGGGGGCGGCGCTCGCCCTCGCGTTCCTCGAGGCCTTCGCCGACGCGGGCGCCGTCGGAGCGGTCACCACCCATTACGATCGCCTGAAGACCCTCGCGCTGGGCGACCCCAGGTTCCAGAACGCCGCGGTTGGCTTCGACCCCCTGAAGAAGGTCCCCACCTACGTCCTGCGGCACGGAAACCCAGGCTCTTCGTCCGCCTGCGACATCGCGCGGCGCGTCGGTGTCCCGGCGGCCATCGTCGATCGCGCGGAGGCGATCGCGGGAGACAAGACCGTCACCCTCGAGGCGGTCCTGGCGCGCCTCGAGACGGAGCGCGCCGCGCTAGAGGCGGAGCGAGACACCGTTCGAGCCGAGCGAAAGCGGCTGCAGCACGACCGGGAGACCCTCGATAGGAAGCTCGAGCGACTCGACAGGGAGGGCGAGGCCGTGATTCGTGAGCGCAAGCGCGAGGCCTTGGTCGAGGTGGCCGCCGCGCGCGAGACCATCGCCCAGATCGTCAAGGAGCTGCAGCGCGAGCGAGACCCGCGCCTGGTCGAGCGCCGCCGCGTCAAGCTGGCCGAGGCCGAGAAGTCCCTCAAGGCGGGGTTGCAAGAGAAGGAGCTCCCAAAGGTGGCGAAGCGGCTGCCGTTGAGCGCAGAGACCGCCACGCCCGGGACGGCGGTCTTCGTGCCCAGCCTCGATCGCGAGGGGCGCCTCGAGAGCGTCCGTGGCCAGAACGCAGTGGTCGTGGTGGGCGACCTCCGCCTCACGGTGCGCGTTGGCGAGCTGCTCGAGGCGATGCCGCGCCTGGTGCGGCCCGGGGAGGCTGTACGACCCGACCGGGGCGAAGAGACACCACCGGTGGCGGACTCAGCCAGCGCGCCGGCTGCCAAGAGGCGGTTGCCCCCCGCGTCAGGCGGCCCGACGACCGCTCGCCCAGAGGCTCGAGCGCCCGCTCCGGGAGACCGAGCGGCGCCCACCACCGAACCCGACGGTGACGTGCCAGCACGGGTGGCCTCGAACACCTGTGATGTTCGCGGGATGCGTGCTGACGAGGCCGTCGACCAGATCGAGCGCTTCCTCGACGCCCTCACGCTGCGGGGAGAGCACGCGGCCTACGTGCTGCACGGCCATGGCACGGGCCGCCTCAAGGTCTTGATCCGCGAGCGCTTCCAACGCTCTAAGTACGTCCGCAAACAAGCGGCGGCACACCCGGACCACGGGGGCGACGCCGTCACCGTAATGTGGCTCGCATGACCCAGCGCATTGGTTTCGCCTGCCTGCTCCTTGTCCTGGGCTGTCCACAGAGCGACCCGCCTGCAACGGCGTCAGATACGCCGCCGCCGGCAGAGGACGTCCAGGACGTGTCCACGGCGACCTCTGACGTGGCCGACGTCGCTGCCCCCGGGCTCGTCTGCGGCGCGGCCGCTCCTGTTGACCTCGGTGGCGCCCTCGCGATCCGGATCACCACGCCGACGGGCACCGGCACGGTGTACGCGAGCGGCGCGGTCGCCGTGGGCGGAGTCGCCGTGGGATTGGGCACCCTCGAGTGGCGGCTCGGCGAGGCGAGCGGCGAGGTCACCCCCACGGGGGTCCCTCCGGTGGTCTCGTGGCAGACCGACGCCATCCCCTTGGCGCCCGGCGACAACTGGGTCGAGGTCAGCCTCTCGAACGGCGCCACGGTGGTGAGGGATCGGGTGCTGGTGATCTCGTCCGCCGCCCCGCTCGCTGGGAGCCGCCTCGAGGTCTCGCCTGACACGGTGTTCGCCGGCGAGTCCCATGTGGTCCGCGCCACGCTCAGCCTGCCTTCGCTCTCACCCAGCGCCGTGAGCCTGTTGCCGGTCGACCGGACCGGCGCCCCCCGGCCGGGCGCTGCCATCCCTATGGCGGACGACGGCTCGGGCTGCGGCTTCGACGACAAGTGCGACGAGATCGCCGGTGACCGCATTCACTCGGCATGCGTGGCGCTGAACCCCGCGTTGACCGATGGCGAGCTGTGCTTTCGCGCCGAGCTGACGCTACCGGCCGGCGCCGTCCGGACCGGGATCCGTTGCGTCGAGGTCACGCGCCGCCTCACCCCAGCCCTCTGCGAGCAGGCCCAGGCGGCGGTCGAGTCGGGTACCCTCAGCGGCTTCGACGCGCTCGGACCGCTCACGATCGCAGAGACCGAGTTCGGCCTCGCGGCCCGCAGCGCCCACGGACCCCAGCTGATCGTGCCCAATGGGATCCCCGAGGGCGCGCGGGGAACGCCCGTGGGTGCGCGCCGCGCTGCGCTCCTCGGGACCTCGCCCGGCGTATCGGACCTGCAAGCCGCCGAGTCCCACCTGCGACCCGACCGATGCCCGCCGATCACGGGCGCAAAAGTGGCGCGGCCCTCCAGCCCCGCCGCCTTCCGCGACCTCGCGGGCGACGGAGTGATCGCGCTGGCGGGCCACGGCGGGCCGACCACACTCCCGTCCGCGAACGGGCTGCGCAGCTCCGCGGGCAGCGAGGTGTTGAGCACCGGCGCGTTCGACTGCGCGACGCTCCTCGAGACCAAGACCCCGTGTGGCCCGGACACCCCCTGCCCAGCCGGGTCGACCTGCGTGGTGCTGCCGGGCGCCTCGGAGTGCATCAACGAGACCCAGGCAGACCTCGCCACTGGCCGCCTGGCCTTCATCCCCGGCGGCCTGGCGCTCACCGACGAGTTCGTGGATCACCACCTCGGTGGCAAGTTGCCCGGCACCCTCGTCTGGCTCGGTTCGTGTCGCTCCGTCGCGACCGGAGCGCTCGCGCTCGCGTTTCTCGGGGCCGGCGCCAGCGCCGTGGTCGGCTTCCAGGGCTTCGTCTCCGACGAACACCTCGGTGAGCTGGCGGAACGCCTCTTCGCCCCCTTGGGGGTGGGTGACGGCACGGTTGGCGAGGCGCTCTGCCACGCCGCAGACCCCGTCTTCGGAGGGTCGCCGGTGTTGCTCGGGAGCCCTGTCACGTCTCTCGAGGTGGAGTGGCTCGTCGGCCCCGACTTCGAGAACGAGCTCTTCGGTTGGGACCGCGCCGGGGATGCGCGCAGCGTTACCTCGTTCTGCGGCCAGGCGGCCCTCGAGGGCAAGCGGATGGCGCTACTGTCCACCGGCATCGGGCACGGATCGAAGGCGGGAGAGCTCTCGCAGACCTTCTGCATCCCGCAGGGCGTTACGACGCTGCGCTTCAGATGGCGCTATTTCTCCGCCGAGCTCGACGGCTTCTGCGGTGCTGGCGCCGGGACCCTGCAGGACGAGTTCGACGTCCGCTTCGAGCGCGGCAGCGAGCAGATCCCGGTCAAACGGTGCGACGTGGACGACATGTGCTTCTACGACACAGGGGGCTGCCTGCCCAAGCCCTGCGCCCCCCCGAGCACGGGCTGCGGCTGCGGGGACTGTTACGAACCCTACGCGCCGGTCCCCAACTGCGATCTCTGCGGCCAGGCGGTCCAGGCAACGGGGGTGATCGAAGAGACGTTCAACGCCAGCGCGCTCGCCGGAGGCGCGCCCGTGACGCTGCGCGTGAGGCTGCGCGACAGCGGCGATGGCGTGAACGACACCGTCTTCCTCTTGGACCACATCACGCTCGAGTGACGCCGCTCGTAGGCGGCGCAGCGCCCGTCGGAGAGTCCACCTGGCCGGGAGTGTGCGCCCCGCTCGGCCGCGTGGCCCGTTCAGCGAACGCTCGGGGCGCGCAGCGGCGCGTGATAGAGCCACTCACCGAACAGGTCGTTGGCCGCCGGCACGTCGCCGTGCGGCACGTCCGTGCGAAGGAAGAGCACGCGCTCGGGCACCACGACGAAGCGCCCGCCCTCACGCTCCACGAACGGCACGTCGTGGTAACGCAGGGCCTTCTCGAGGCTCTTCGTCCACTTCACCACCATCCGGTTGCCGGGACCCGGCCGATACACGTGGGTGAGCCGGCGCGCCGGATCATCGGCGAGCCACCGCGAGAACCGCGCGGAGAACCCGTAGAGGGCGTCGAAGAGCACCACGTCGCGCACGGCCACCCCGCCCTTCGACACCGCGAACGCGGCTCCCTGGAAGCCCCCGGAGTGCGCGGCCACGACCACCGCACCCAGCTTCGGCACGAGCGGCACCCTGGACACCGCCTCGCCGCAGCGACGCTGCGGCCGCCGGGCCACCACCCCAAAGACCGCTTCCAGAAGGCGCCGCAGGCCGTCAGGCTTCTCGAGTTGGCCCGCTGAGGAGTCGTGTGCATCCCGGGCCAGCTGAGGCACCACCAGCCACGCCTGCTTTCGGCTCTTCACGAGCTGCTCGCGCAGACGCTTGGACACCATGGCGTTGGCGGCCGTGTCGAAGTGCCCGTGGTAGAAAACCACCGAGTCCACGCCGCCGTCGGCAGGGGCGCACCACGCCGAGGGGACGAAGACCATGACGGTGTCGTCGTTGTAACGGGCGCGCCGGCGCGCCCCACCACCAGCTGCCGGAAAAGGCGCCGTATCAGAGCGCACCGTGTACGTGGCGCCGAGGGAGGTCACGGCCTCGTCCACAACCCGGGTGCCGGGCTCCGTGAGGAGTAGCAGCGCAGCGAAGAACCCCACGCGTCCTCAGAGCACGCCGGGTAGCTCGGCGAGCATGAACGCGGTGGCGGCCAGCGCTGCCACGTTCTTGGCCAACACGCTGGGATCCACCTTATCGACCGTGTCGGCCGGCGTGTGGTGGATATCGAAGTACTGCGAGAGGTCCATGTGGTGCCCGAGGAGCAACACGCCGTGCTCGCGCATCGGGAAGAGGTCGGCGCCCGCGTAACCGGGAGTGGCGAGCGTGGCTCCCACCGGCGCCAGGAGCGCGAGGAGCGGACCCAGCGCCTCGATCGCGCGCATGCGCCGCGCCGGGTCCATGTGATCAACCCGGTACCCCACCGGGGCGTAACAGCCGGTATCTGCTTCGATAGCCGCTACGTGCTTCGGCAGCTCGGCCAGGTGGTCCGCCGCGTACTGTTTCGCACCACGGAGGCCGTTCTCCTCGTTGGTCCAGAGCACCGCTCGGATGGTCCGCCGCGGACGAAGCTCCAGACGCCGCAACAGCGACAGCGCCTCCATGGCCATCACGACCCCGGCGCCGTCGTCGTGCGCTCCCTGGCCCACATCCCAGGAGTCGAGGTGGCCCGAGATGATCACTACCTCGTCGGGCAGCTCACGGCCGCGGAGCTCGGCAACGACGTTCGCCGAAGGGGCGAGGCCGTGGTCCTTGGCGCCGAGGGCCAGTCGCAGGCGCGGGCGGATACCCCGGGCCTGGAAACGCGCCAGCATCGCGGCGTCCTCCACGGTGATCGCCGCCGCCGGGACCCTCTGGCCCTCGGAGACGGTGGCGCCCGTGTGCGGGGTATAGAGGCTGTTCGGCGTGACGCTCCGCACGAGCACCGCGACCGCCCCCAGCTCGGCGGCGATCCTCGGCCCCTTGCCACGGAAGCGCACCGCGGAGCCGTAGCTGGAGCCCTTCTCAGCGTGGTGGGGTGGCATCGGGTTGTTGAAGACGACGATCCGCCCTGCGAGCTCGGCCTTGCGTTGCTCGAGCTCGAGCTCGTCGGACACCACGACCGCCTCGGCCTCGATCCCCTCCGTCCCGAGCGTCCCGCCCAGCCCGAGCACCGCAAGGCGAGCGCGGCGTGGCGCGACGAGCTCGAGAGACTCTTCGCCTCTGACCCACTTCGGCACCTGCACGGGCTCGGCGCGAACGTTCTCGTGCCCGTCTGCCTTGAGAGTGGCCAGCGCCCACTCAATCGCCTGATCGAGCTGGGGAGAGCCCGAGAGCCGATGGCCAATGTCGTCGCACAGCTCGACGAGGCGCCCATAGGGGCGCGTAGCGGCAACCCCCTCGGCGAGGATCCGATCCACCGGAGCCTTCAGCGCGGCGAGGGCCAACTGGGTCTCTGAGGATGGCTCAGCGGAGAGAGCCGCGACGACGACGACGCTGATGGGTCCGAACAACATCCGACGCGCCTACCGCCACGCGCTTCCGATTGTCAACCGCTGGCCCACGGATTCAGCGTCTCGCCCAACGGTGCCCAGGGCCCTTCCTTTCCCGCGGCGCGCCGGAGGGTTAGAGTGCGCGCTCGTCCCCCCTCAAGGAGCCACGAGCGGCCACCCCGTGAAGACCTGCCCCCAGTGCCGCGCGCCGACGCCGGAACAGGCTCGCGTGTGCGCGGAGTGCAGCTACGACTTTCAGCCGGCCGCAGACCCACTGATCGGCAAGACCCTTCGTGGGAACTTCCGCATCACGGAGCGGATCGGCGCGGGCGCGATGGGGGCCATCTACAAGGCCGAGCAGACGCTCCTGGGCCGCACGGTGGCGGTGAAGGTGCTCCACAAGCACCTCCTCACCGATGAGAACCTGCTGAAGCGCTTCCACCGCGAGGCGCAGGCCGCAGCGCTGCTGAAGCACCCAAACACCATCGACATCATCGAGTTCGGTCAAGCGGAGAGCGGCGCCCTCTACATCGCGATGGAGTACATCGCCGGTCAGGACCTCGCCGACGCTCTGCACCGCGACTGGCCCCTCGCCAACGAGCGGGTCATACGCATCATGAAGCAGGTCTGCCTCGCGCTCGATCAAGCGCACGAGAAGGGGATCATCCATCGGGACCTGAAGCCCGAGAACATCATGCTCGAGCGGCGGAAGGGAGAGCCGGACTTCGTCAAGGTGCTCGACTTCGGCATCGCAAAGATTCAAGACCCCGAGCGAAAGGGCGACCGCTTCCAGACGATCGCGGGGCTCGTGTGCGGCACGCCGGAGTACATGGCGCCGGAGCAAGCTCGCGGCGAGGTCCTGGACTCGCGCTGTGATCTCTACGCGTTGGGCGTGATCCTCTACCAGCTCCTCACCAACACGTTCCCGTTCACGGGCGACTCTCCTATCGCGATCGTCACGCGCCACCTCACGGACCAGCTGACGCCGCCGGCGGCCCTCCGGCCAGACGTACACGCGGGCCTCGCGGACCTCGCGATGCGGCTCATGGCCAAGGATCGCAACGATCGGCCCGCCACGGCGATGGCGGTCCACGAGCTGCTCGACACCATGCCCGCCGACGCCGCCGCTGGCGCGCGGGGAGAGGAGCCGCGGGCCTCACGCGCGGGCGCCCGCCCTGCTCTTGGGGTCCACGACAGCCAGACGCGACTCTTCGACCTCCACCAGACCCTGAAGCGGCCAGCCCGGACGGCAGCGCGGCGCTCCTATTGGCCGATCGTGGTGGGCGGCGCCGCGATCGCCTTGGTCGCCGCGGTCGTGGCCGCCATCGTCCGATCCGAGCCGGCGCCCGCCGCCAGCCCCACGAGGGCTACAGCCACCTCAGCAGCCACGCCCACGCCAGCAGCAGCTCGTATCGAGCCACGAGACGCCGAGCCCGAGGAGCCGCGGGAGCTGGGGCGCAACCTCGTATTGTCGGCCCCCAGCACGGCGCCTACAGAGCCCGCCGGCGTCCCGGTGGCCGTAGCGCCTGTCCCCGTGGTGAGCGCGCCAACCGTGCCGCCCGAGCCACCACCCGCCGAGCTCCCCCTGCCTCCCGTCGCCAAGGCCCCGGAGGCCAGCCCGAAGGACCCCAAGCCCGACGGGCGCCCCAAGGAGCCGAAGACCGTGGTGAAGGCGCCAGAGCAGGCGGCGGGCGATCGCGCTGCGCGGGCCGACGCAGCCGCGGCGAAGGCAGAGTCCGCGTTCAAGGCGGGCCAATATGCCGCCGCCGCGAAGGCCTACGACGAGGCCTACCGGCTGCGGCCAAACGCTTCGCTCCTGAAGAAGATGGGATACGCCCTGGCAAAAGCCGGAGACGTTGCGCGCGCCTGCACCACGTTCCAGCGCTACATCCGGGCCCTGCCCCTCGAGAAGCGCACCGCGGCCATGGCCCCGCTCTTCCCGTACAAGTGCACGAACCTGTCCGCCGAGTGAGCCGTCGGCAGCGGGGGCTTTTGACAGGGACCGGCGGGGCTCCTTACGATGGTGAGACGCCCCTGGCCGCTGGGGTCGAACCTCGCGCGGTTCACCAGGAAGGGTGGCCCGCCCCGTGAGCATGGAGTAACTCCGCGATGCCGAACAAGGTCCCTCGTCGCGCCGCCGAGCGGCGCCGAACGCCCAGAATCCGGGCCCGGCACGACCTCCATCTCCAAGTCGACGACCAGAGCGAGCCCGTACGCGCCACGTCGATCGACATCAGCCTCGGCGGCATCTATTGCCATGTCGAAGCGCCGATCCCGCTGTTCACGAAGGTGATGCTCAACCTCACGCTGCCGCTGTACGACGCGAACGACAAACGTCACGTCTTCCGGGTGCCGGTGGAGGGCGTCGTCGTGCGCATGGAGCCAGAGGACCGCGAGGAAGGCCGCGCGGAATACGCGTGCGCGCTCGCGTTCCTGCACGGTGATCCGGACGTGGAGTTGGTGATCGCCAAGTTCGTCCTGCAGCAGCTCGCTCGAGGTATGGAGGCTGACGATGGCTGACGAGACACCCGCCACCGAAGGCCCGAAGCAGAGCGTAGTGAAGTCGCGACACGTGGTCTCTCACGCGATCAGCACAACGACAGCGGCCGGCTCGGAGGCCGCTTCCCAGGCGACCGAGGGGGCGCCCGTCCCGAATCCTCGCAACAACTTCCGCATCTCGCTGGCGCCGATGAAGCAGCGCCACGACACGCCGGGTAAAAAGAAAACCCCGTCCTACATGAGCGACCTGTGACGCTGAGACTTCTCGTGGCGCTCACCCTCGCGGGGTGCGTCACCCAGACCACCGCGGGCACCTCGGACAGCGGGATCATCACGGATCGGCCAGACACCGCGGCCCCGGATGGGGTGTCGCCATCAGACGCGCCGAAGCCGCTACCGGAGCTGCCGGTGGTCGACGAGTGCACGGCGGACGCCGACTGCGACGACGGCCTCTACTGCAACGGGGCCGAGACGTGTAACCCGGTCGCGCTTGGCGCCGGGGCCGGCGGCTGCCTCCCGGGTGAGCCTCCAGTCCCCGAAGACGCCGATCTCGACGACTGCGACGTGCCCACCTCGTGCAACGAAGACACCGACACCTTCGACCGCGTCACCCTCGAGCCCGGCGAGCCGTGCGACGACGGGATCGCCTGCACGCGCGAGGACGCCTGCACGGAGACCAGCACCTGCGAGGGCAAGCCGGTCGATAGCCGGTGCGACGACGGCCTCTTCTGCAACGGCGTCGAGCACTGCAACCGCGAATTCGGCTGCCTCCCGGGGGCCGCTCCCCTCCCGACGGACGCTGATCCGGGGGACTGCCTCGTGCCGGGCGCGTGCGACGAGGCCACCGACTCGCATCCGCTCGTTCCTGCCGAGGTCGGACGCAGCTGCAACGACGAGATCGTGTGTACGGTGCTCGATGGCTGCACCAGCGCCGGGACCTGCGCCGGCGAGCCGGACGACTTGGCGTGCAGCGACAGCCTCTTCTGCAACGGCGCGGAGGTCTGCTCCGTGGGTGTCGGATGCATCCCGGGCACGGCGCCGGCCGGCAATGACGACGACCCGAACGACTGCCTGGTCGTGGGAAGCTGCGACGAAGAAGCCGACGCTTGGACCCTGGTGCCGGCCACGCTCGGCGCCAGCTGCGACGACGCCGTGGGCTGCACGCTTGGCGACAGCTGCGACGCCGCCGGGGCGTGTGCGGGCGCCCCGAACGACGCCGTGTGCAGCAATGGGCTCGCTTGCGACGGCGTCGAGGCCTGTGCTCCCGCCGCTGCCACGGCGTCCACCGGCTGCATCGCCGGGTCCCCCCCGGAACCTCCGGAGGACGTGACCCCCGAGGACTGTTGGATCATCGGCCCCTGCGACGAGGGCCACGGCGGCTATGCACTGGTGCCGGCGGTTGCCGGGACCACTTGCAGCGATGCGGTGGATTGCACGAACGGCGACACCTGCGGCGCGGACGGCGTGTGTGCGGGCTCGCCGTCGCATGACCTGTGCGACAACGGTGTGTCTTGTGACGGAGTCGAGACCTGCGATGCGCTGGGCTGCGTCCCCGGCACCCCTCCGGAGAAGCCCGAAGACACCGAGCCATTGGACTGCTACGTGTGGAGCGAGTGCACGGAGGACGGCTTCAAGCAGACGCACGCGCCCTACTTGACCAGCTGCGACGACTCGATCGCTTGCACGCTGAACGACTACTGCGTGGACGGCAGCTGCTCGGGTACCCGGAGCGACGCGGACTGCGATAACGGGGCTTGGTGCGACGGCCAGGAGGTCTGTTCGGTCATCGGCTGCGCCCCCGGAACGCCGCCGGCGCCGCCTCTCGCGCAGCCCTGCAAGATCGTCGGCCCCTGCGACGAGCTCACCGACGAATACCCGGTGTCCAACGTCGCAGACGGCACGGGGTGTGGTGATGACTCCGTCTGCGTCGGCGGCGACTGCATCTTCACACCCCCTCCGTAGTTCCGGCCGTCAACTCCCTGCGGCGGCGCACCGATGCAGGTGTGGACTGCCGACGGATGCTCCCGCGGTAGCCCCATGCTGCGCGAGAGGTCTCGGGGATGTGCTTCGCCGTTCCGCCGATCACCGTTGAAGCCGCGACCTTCGATCCCATGGCGATCCAGGGGGTCCGACACACCCTCAGCGATCATCCGCTGCTACAACTCCCAGCGCTCGTGGACCTGGCGAGGCGACTCGCCCCGCGCGGCGCAGTTCGCTATCACCAGGGGCGGGTAACGCCGGACGCCGACTTCACCCGCGCCCCCGAGCAGCACCCGATCAACCGGCCTCCGGCCGAGATCATCGAGAACATCGAGAGCGCCTCGGCGTGGTTCTCACTGCACGACATCCAGATCGACCCCGTGTACCGCCAGCTGGTATTCGACGTCCTCGAGAGCGTGCGCCCCATGGTCGAGGCGAGCGACCCGGGGATGCACTTCCGCGCGGGCTGGATCTTCGTGAGCTCCCCGGGCGCTATCACGCCCTACCACATGGACCACGAGCACAACTTCATCCTGCAACTGCGCGGGCGGAAGCGCATCCACGTGTTTCCGGCGCTGGACCCGCGGATCGTGAGCGAGGCTTCGTTGGAGCGGTTCCACGGCGAGGGCTCCCGCGAGCTGGTTCGCTATGATCCCGCCTTCGAGGCGAGCGCCCGGGTCTTTGACGCCGGGCCGGGCGACGGGGCCTTCATGCCCACCACGGCGCCCCACTGGGTCGAGAACGGCGCTGAGGTCTCCGTCACAGCAAGCTTCACCTGGTTCAGCGAAGGGACCCGGCGACGGCGCGCGCTCTACCAGCTGAAGCACGCGATGAGGACGCGGGGACTCTGGACTCCGGAGGTGGGGCATCGACCCTTCCTCGACGGCGTGGCGGCCCGAACCTATCAGCGGTACCTCGCGGCTCGTAAGACAGCGGCCACGCTCCGGGACACGCCCTTCCACGATCTGGACGTGCCGTTCGCCACGAACCCGCCCGGGAGCGCCTACTGACCGTCCTGAGGCGACGCACCGGCGGGGCCCGCACCAGCAGAGGGCGCCACCCGCGAGAGGAGCTCGGCCGCAACGTCCCGCCGCAGGAACAGCAGCCAATGAACTCCCGGTGCGACCTCCGGCGTGAACGGGACGTACGTCCCCGGCGCGCTTCGGAGACGCGCGACCAGCTCCCACTCAGCGTGCAGCCGAACGTCCAGCGCCGCTCCCCGACGGAACGGCGTCCGCTGCCACATAATCGTAGCGATCACCTCGGGACGTCGGGCCAGAACGTAGTCGGCGTCGTGGCGTTCGTGGCCGATCTCCGCCTTGGTCAAGCGCTCGGGGGGGACGGTGGTGCCAGTCCGAGCGATGTGCCGGTCCACGAGACCCAGGAGGTCGAGGATCGGGTTGCCCGAGGTGTATGCGACCGCGCCGATGGCTCCCGTGGCGATCGTGGCTCCCGGGAGGGTACGCCCGAGGTACGCACCGAGCTCGCCGTAGCGCAGGACGTTGTCAAAACCGTGCTGAGCCGGGATCGTGTGCGCCGTCGTCGCTCGCCCGGCGAGGATCAGGGCTGTGGCCGCCGCGAGCCAGGCGCCGCGGGGCAACGCCGCGATCGCTCCCAGGGCCAGCGCCGTGGAGACGGGAACGAACGGGAAGAGGAAGCGGCTGTAGTCGAACGTGTCGCCGCCGGTTCTGAGACACGAGAGAGCCACCAGGGCTGTTCCGGGGAGCAGGAGGCGCGCGACGGTGTTCGCCCGTGCCTGACGGTCCTCGCCAGCATCGGTTGGGGCGCTAGCCCGCCGCTTCGACAAGACGCCGGACAAGAGGGCGAGCGGGGCCAGCCACAGCACCGGAAACTCGACGGCCGCGTCGAGGAGATACGCGGCGCCGAGGCGAAAATGCGCCGCGGTGCCGCCTGCCTTCGCGCGGGCCGTGTTCGGGACGACGTCCTCGAAGAGCGCGTAGCGGGCTGCGGCGACCAGAGCCAACGCCACGAAGGGCCACAGGAGCTGCCGCCAGGCGAACGGGCGGTCCACCACGGGCCACAGCAGCACCAGCACCGCGCACTCCGGCCGCGCGAGGGTGGCCAGCACCAAGATCGCGCCTTGGCCGTGCCCCCCCGTGGCCCGGCGGTGCGCCAGGGCGGTGACAAACATCGCGGCGAGCGCGGTCTCGAGGCCAACGACGCTGTTCAGCAGGGTGTAGTGATCGAGCGCGAGCACCGCTAGCGTGCCCATGCCCGCGGCGAAGCCCGCGGGGCCTCCGGCGAGGCGGCGCGCGAGGTCCACTGCCAGGATCAGCGTGGCGACCAGCAGCCCGGCGTTCAGGAGCTGGGAGAGCGTGGGCAGATCGGGGCTGAGAACGCGGAGGCCGTGCAGCAAGGCCAGATAGAGCGGCGAGGTGAAGCCCTCGACCCGCTCGTCGCCGCAGCTGTACCGAAGCGGGCAGCCGGCGAAGGTGCTCTCGACGTAGCGAAAGTAGATGTACGCGTCGTCATAGAGCGAATACGCGTGCCCGAGGACGAAGTGGGCCACGGCGACGGTGGCGAGGAGCCCCGCCAGGCCCACCAGCACAGCAGGCGACTTCAGCCAGGAGAGCCGCCCCTGAGCCCCGCTCATGGGGCCTTCCGACGCCAGAGGAGCCAGACGCCTGCTGCGAGGAGCACGGCGCCCAGCGGCAGCGCCAGCCGAGCTTCCAGCAGCGGCCCCTCCCCTCGAGCGAGCTCAGCCACCCCGAGCGCGTTATTCAGGGCGTGTGCCGCGATGGGGGCATAAAGACCGCCAGCCCGCTCGCGCAGGAGCCCCAGGGCCACGGCCGAGGCCAGCTGCACCGGAAATCCGTAGGGATCCATGTGGTAGACGGCGAAGACCACCGACGGACCGACCAGGGATGCGGCGCGCCCGAACGCCGCCGCGCGGACCTGAAAGACCCCCCGAAAGAACAGCTCTTCCGCGAGCGGTGGGATAACGACCAGCCCGACCGCCATGAGGAGGACATCGCGCGCGGCCTCTCCACGCGTGGCGTCATGCCACCAAGCCGGGGGCGACGCCCCAATCGCCGCTGCCCAGAAGTCGAGCAGCGGGGCCTGGAGGAGGGCCCAGCCCAGTGTCCCCGCCACGGTGCCCAGCCACACCCGGAGCTCGGGGGAGGCCGTGCCGGCTACCTCGCGCCAGCTGAGTCCGGCGAGGCGCATGACCACGAGCGCCGAGCCCGCCACGGCGAGGATTTGTTGCGCGGCGATACGCCCGAGGATGCCGCCGGGTAGGAACGGCAAGAACGCGGAGACGACGATCGTGGCGGCGAAGAGGAGGACGACCTCGCCGCCCGGCAGGCGCGCCGTCATGTCAGCGGCGTTCCCACCGGTCGAGGACCTCGGGGTACGGTCTGGCGACCGGCCGAGCTGCCAGCACCTGAGCCTGCGCGTCCAGTCGCGAGAGGCCGTGGCGGCGCATGAGCCACGCGATGGCGACGGTCGGCGAGCGGTTCACGCCCGCTGTGCAGTGCAAGTAGGTCTTGCGTCCGGGCGCGGGGCCCACCACGCGGTCGAGCGCGTCGACCGCGGTGGCGAGGTGCTTCGACAGCTCCCCGGGGGAAAAGTCCGGGATGGGGTGGCGGACGGCCTGGACTCCCTTGGACGTGTAGAACCGCCAGAAGAGGTCCCACGACACGCCGCGATCCGAGAGGTCCTCGTCGCTCTGAAGGTTGAGCACGCCGCGGACGCCGAGCGAGATGAGGTGAAGCACGTCCTCGGGCGTCTGCGGGTACGACCCCACGAGGAGCGGCTCCGAGATGACTCCGTAAGACAGTGTGAGCACGGCGAAACCGTACCACGCCCCGTGGTTGAGCCGATAGCGTGACCGATGGCGCCGGCCGGCCGGACCGGCTATCGTCGGCGCGGCATGCGAGTCGTGTCTCTTACGGTCTCGGTGGATACCGAAGAAGACCAGTGGGGCCCCGGTCAGGGCGAACCCACCGTCGAGAACGTGAGAGCCCTTGGCGCGGCCCACCGGCAGCTGATCTCGCGCGGCCTCCGGAGCACGTGGTTCTGCACGCAGCCGGTGGTGGAGACGCCCTTCTCGCTGGACGTGCTACGCGAGCTCCGTGCTACCGGACACGCGGAGCTGGGCGCGCACCTGCACCCATGGACCACTCGGCCGTTCCACCCCGGCTGCTCCAGCATGCTGCACGCCCTTCCGGCGGCCCTCCAACACGCCAAGCTGGCTTCGCTGACCGAGTCACTCGAGGTGGCCCTAGGAGTGACCGCTCCCCCGTTTCGGGCGGGTCGGTGGGCCCTCGGACCCGAGACGGCACAGGCCCTTCTGGCCCTCGGCTATCGCATCGACTCGTCCGTCATGCCGGGCATGGCCTGGGCGTCCGATGACGGGCGCGTGGACTATCTCCGCGCGGCCCGTGCTCCGCACCGCTTCGAGCCCTCTGGCATTGGGACACCCAACGCCCGCGGCACACTCGTGGAGATCCCGGTCTCCGTGGGCTGCACACGGCCCGGCCACGCGCTCTGGGACACCATCGCCCCCACCGTTCGGAGCCTCGCGCCACTTCGACGGCTCTCGACGGCGATCCACCACACAGGCCTGCTCCGGAAGGTCCAGCTGACCCCCGAGATCGGGGAGCCGCGAGACCTCGCCGCCGCCACGCGCGCGCTCATCGAGGACGGCGCCACCCACCTGCATGTGTTCTGGCACAGCCAGTCTCACAGCCCGCCGGCTCACTTCGTGCGAACAGCGGCCGACGTCACCACGTTCTGGCGGCGACTCGACGCGATCCTCGACGCCGCGCACGCCCACGCGACGATCCGACCGGCAACGGTCTCTGAGGTCGCAGCGGCCTACCTGCCCAGGGCGCCATAAGGCACGCAGCCGCCAACGGCGCTGCGTGCCCGGCGCTAGCCCCGTGGGACCGCCGGCCGTAGTCGCTGGGTATTCGGCCCGAGCCGCGCACACGGCTCGACGAGCGACCCTGGAGCTAGGGCTTGACCTCGACGTGGTGGACGAGCCGGAGCTCCTTCATGAACCCGGAGTAGGCCGAGAGCTTGTTGTCGAGCTCGAGGTTCATCCGAATGCAGCGCTTGGCGAGCTGGGGGTTATCGAGCTCCACGCGACGGCGCTCGATGACGCGCACCACGTGGTAGCCGAAGCGCGTTCGGACGATCTCCGAGATCTGGCCTTCGGGCACCGCGAACGCCGCCTTCTCGAACTCCGGGTCGAACTCGCAGCGCCCGAACCACCCGAGATCCCCATCGGGCGTCTCGTCTTGGCCGTACTCCCGGGCCACCTCCTCGAACGACTTCTCCGCTGTCAGGATGAGGTTGCGCGCCGTTCGGGCGCGCTCCGCGAGTCCGGCAAGCTCGTCGGGCGTGATCACGCTGGGCACCCGGATCAGCACGTGCTGGGCGTGGATCTGCTCGCGCGTGGTGCCGTCTTGGGTCTCGCGCTTGTAAAGGCGCTCCACGTCGTCTTGCGTGGGTCGGATCCGCGGCGCCAGGCGCACCTGCAGCACCTGGCTGCGCATGAGCTCGTGCTCCATGTGCTCGGTGTAGGCCGAGACCGACGCGAACCCCTGCTTCTTCACGGCCTCGGCGAAGGCCTCGTCATCCCAGCCGTTCTGCTCCTTGAGGTCTCCGATCGTGGCCGCGATGGTGGCGGCGTCCACACGGATGTCGAGCTTCCGCGCCTCCTGGAGGAGCAGGATCGTGTTGACCTGCTCATCGAGCGCGTCGCGGGTCTTCTTGGCCACCCAATCGGCGCGCTCCTCTGGGTCTTCGATCTCGACCTGACGCGCCAGAATCGGATAGAGCGCTCGTCGAAGCTCGAAGTCCGTAACCACCTGATCGTCGACGGTGGCCCGGATGCGATCAAGCGGCTGGAAACCCGGTGGCGGCCCCATCGGGCCAAGCGCGGCGAGCGCGAACACGCATTCGATGATCATTACGGGTTGACCCCTCGTTGACGGATCAGCTTCTCACGCTCGGACTCGGGGAGCAGGCTCTTTCCCCGCCGGTCGAGCGGCTTCTGGTCGGCGGGATTCATGACCTCGCGCGAGCGAATTCGGGGCGTGATCAGCGACGGTGCGGCAACGGCCGGAGCGGCGGCCGGAGCGGCAGCGGCCGGGGCGGCGGCGGCCGGAGCGGCAGCGGCCTCCGGCAG
>SXOO01000206.1 GCA_005776725.1 Pseudomonadota bacterium
CAATTGCCCGCAACCCAGTGCAGCACGGTGTAGCCCGCCCGGGCAGCATTCGGGTCGGCCCCCTGCTCGAGCAGGAACTTCACGAGGTCCACGTGGCCGCGGAGGGCCGCCACCTGAAGCAGGGTCGTTCCGTCGTTCGCCTCGGCGTGCAGATCCGCGCCCTTCCCGAGCAGCAGCCGGATCGTCTCCTCATCGTTCTGGCGGGCGGCAAACGTGAGCGGCGTGAACCCCGCGGGCTGTCAGGTGTTCTCGTTCAAGAAGCCCTCGGCCGAGGAGCTGGACCACGACTTCTTGTGGCGCACCAACCGCAGCCTGCCCGAGCGCGGTCGCATCGGCGTCTTCAACCGCAGCCACTACGAAGAGGTGCTGGTGGTGCGCGTTCACCCGGAGTACCTCGCCGGGCAGGGGCTGCCCGATCCCACGTCCGAGCGCATCTGGGATCAGCGCTTTCGTTCCATCTTGGAGTGGGAGCGCCACCTGGCCGCCAACGGCACGATCATCCTGAAGTTCTTCCTCAACGTCTCCTGGGAGAAGCAGCGCAAGCGCTTCCTCAAGCGCCTGGACGACCCGAACAAGCACTGGAAGTTCAACAAGGCCGACTGCGACGAGCGCCAACACTGGCGCAGGTACATGAGCGCCTACCAGGACGCGCTCAACGCTACGAGCCGCCCCCACGCGCCCTGGTACAGCATCCCGGCGGACAAGAAGCCGTACATGCAGGCCGCCGTCTGCGAGATCATCGTCGAGACGCTCCGCGGCCTGGACCTCAAGTTCCCCCACCCCTCCCCGGAGGTGCTGGCCGAGCTCCCAGCCATCCGCGAGCGCCTGCTCGCCGAGAATGAACCGCCCGCATAACGCTTCGCGAGCGCGCATACTGCCTGTGCCGCACCTCTTGACATACCACACGCCCGCGCGAGAGCTTCTGTCGCAGAAGTGCCTGTTCCGATCGGGGTCATCGCTGCGCCCGCGTGTCGCAGTTACCTCGCTCGCACACCGCGTCCGGCGCGACTGGGGGAGCTGTGGCGAAGAGCATCGTGGCTTCGGTAGGGACCGGGGGCGTCAACCGCTCCGGAGACATCATCACAGTCCAGGAGCTGCTGAACCGGGTGCCGATCGCCGCTGGTGGACCGTCGACGCCCCTCGAGGTGGACGGTAAGACCGGCACGAAGAACTGGGGGCGCACCGCCAACCAGATCGTCACCTTCCAGTTCAAGTGCTTTGGATGGCAGGACGGGAAGATCGATCCCGGCGGAAAGACCTGGATCCGCCTCGTGTCGTACGAGGGGCAGGGGGGCCCCACACCGCGGCGCCCGTCAACCACGCCAGCACTCGGCGGCTCCGTCGGCTCCAAGGGCACCAACAAGGAGGCCGACGTACGCGAAGTGCAGATCCTCTTGAACCAGGTGCCGCGCTCTTCGGGCGGACCGCGGGCGCCGCTCAAGGCGGACGGGAAGGCCGCCGGCGACGCCTTCAAGCTGCTCGTCTACGCGATCGTAGAGTTTCAGCAGCGCAACTTCGGCTGGAATGACGGGCGCATCGATCCCGGGGGCAGGTCCTGGACCTTGCTCGCGGCTTTCGACAAGCGTGTCCCGCAGGCCGCGCCCCCGCCTCCGCCGCCTGCGCCGCCCGCGCCGAAGCCGGTCGCAGCCCCGCCGCTGTCCGAGGATGCTCGGGTTCAGAAGGAGATCGACGAGGCGTACAAGAAGGCGGGGCGGGGCTTCTCGCAGGTTCAGCTCAACGAGTTTGCGTGGTTCGAGTGTCTCAACAAGCGCAAGCGCACCTCGATCCAAGACACCATCCTGGCGGCGGCCGAGCACTATCTGTACGCGCGGTATCAGGCCTCCAGCGGCGTCTTCGAGGGGGTGACCACGGCGATCGGGGTGGGACTCTACGACTTCTTCAAGCTTCTCCCCGGGACCTCGCACGCGTACGACTGGTGGCTCAAGACCCAAGGCGAGAAGCCCGCGTCGAAGCCCACGATCCTCTCCATGGCCTGGGGCGCCAAGGGCATCAACGACGGCACGGACGACTACATCCGCGCCGAGTTCTGAGCACGTCGGGGGACCTCGAAAGTCCCGCGGCGGACCCGCCGCTGGGCCAGCCGGGCCAGCCCACGTGTTGACCGCAGAGCTGTTGGTGGTGTTCACTTAGGGTGTCAGTTGTTTTTCTTTAGTGAGTCTCCTCTCTTGCCGATGGAGGCAGGATGTTCCGTCGTATCGCTTTATTATCGTCCCTGATCGCTTGCGGCAGCGTCCCGCCGGACGACATCACGCCACGCGATACGGACTTCTCCCTGAGTCCGGATGGTCAGGTCCTCTATACGGGGCCCGTGACCACCATCGTCGGCACGGCGTGGTGCGGCTCGCCGGTGCTCAACGCGGTGGTCACTGCCCACGCCTTCGACGCGCCGGAAGGCGGCGTCGGTCCGGCGCTGGCGACGTCGGGCAC
The DNA here is from genome assembly GCA_005776725.1 of Pseudomonadota bacterium. Taxonomy (GTDB): domain Bacteria; phylum Myxococcota_A; class UBA9042; genus SXOO01. Next base: position 2,449 of record SXOO01000206.1, read on the forward strand.
GAACGCCGAGGGAGACTTTCAGCTGGAGCTACCGGCCCACTATCAGGGGCGAGTCTTGGTGCGAGTGGGCGGGGGCGGGGCCACGTACCTGGACCCGGCCACTGAACGGCTGGCTTCGTTCGCCAATTCGCACGCGCTCGTGAGCCATGTGGAGGTCTCGCCCGCGTCGGCACCACGGTTCACGGCCGTGACTCCGCTTACCACGCTGGCCGTCGCTTGGGCGCGCTCGCAAGGGAACGACCTCGGCCGCTCGCTCGAGCGCTCGTCGGGCCTCTTCAGCCAGCACGTCGCGTCCTCCACCTTCGAGATCTGGACCACGTCATCGTACGGCGCGCACGTCGTAGACGTCTGGCCCGCGCCAACCACCTCCGTCACGCTCTTCACGACCGGCCTCGCGCAGCTCGCACAGCAACAGGGGACATCGCTCACCGAGCTCCTCGCAGCGCTCGAGGCCGACATCTCAGACGGCCAGTTTACGGGCACCTCGAGCGGCACGCAGCTGGCGGCCGGCGTGCCTCTGGACGTCGAGACCAGCCGCGGTCGTCTGGCCGCGGCCGCGGTGCGGTGGCTCGAGGCGCGTCCCGACGCGGGCACGCTCACCGCCGAGGCGCTCGGTCTCGACGACGGGTTCGCCACGATCGTGTCCACGGATGCGAGCGTGCTCTATCCCGCGCTGTCGCCGCCGATGCGCTTTGACGAGCGGGCGCCAGTCGTCGACTTCGCCTCCCCGCCCGCTGGCACGCCCGTCAACAGCGACATATTGGTCAGCATCCTGGCAACGGACAACGTGGGCGTCACTTCGCTGAGCTTCGACGGCGCGGCGGCCTCAGCGCCGGTTCTGGAACACACGGTGTCTCTCGAGGGCCGTGCCGAGGGCCTGCTTCGCCTCGATGCTGTCGCTTTGGACGCTGCGGGCAACGAGGGGCGCGCAACGCTGGAGCTCTTAGTAGACCGCGTGGCGCCCGAGGTCGCTCCGCCCAAGGGGGAGGCCGTCATCAACGACGCCTGGTACAACGCCACCGTTAGCGTGAAAGACGCCGGCTCCGGCGTCTTCTCAGTGTCCCTCAGCGCCAAGGAGAGCACCACGCCCGTTGCGCGTGTGGGTGACCTCTACAGCGTGCACGCGGAGCTCGCGGAGGGGGCCAATCTCCTGCGGCTCGAGGCGGTCGATCGGGCGGGCAACGCGTCCTTCCACGAGTGGACGGTCATCCGCGACTCCATCGCGCCCGAGCTGAAGTTGCTCTCGCCCACCGACGGCGCCTTCGTAGGACCGGGTCCGTTCACGGCTCAGATCTCGGCTGACGCTGACTCCGTCTGGCTCACCACCCACGACGGGCAGCTCGTCGGGACGGCGATGGGTGAGAGCCCGATCTGGAGCTTCGTGGTCACCGCGCCGCCGCTCGACGGCCCGTTCAGCGGGGCCTTTGGCGCCGAGGACGCGGCCGGGAACGTCACAACGCTCCCAGTTCAGTGGATCCGCGACGGCGAGTCGCCGGTCATCCACGTGGTCCAGGCCTTGCCATCAGTCATGGTCGACTCCTTGACCTCGTGGGTGCCTGCGGGGCCGGTGACCGCGCGTATCACGGCGGCCGACAGCCAGTCGGGGGTCTCGTCAGTGTGCGCCTCGGGTGGCGCCTGCACGTTCTCGCTGCCCTGGGAGATCCCGTTGCCGGCCTCGGCCGCCGGGGCGCTCACCTTCGTCGCAACGGACGGCGTGGGCAACGTGGGTCAGGTCACGGCCGTGCTGAAGCGCGACGCCACGGCACCGGCGTGCGCCCTGCTTCTGGACGGGAACTCCCCCACGAACGCGGCGAGCGCCACCCTGAAACTCTCGGCCACCGATGAAGGGGTCGGAGGCATCGTCGCAACGATCGTGCCCCCCGACGGATCGCCGGTCGAGATGTCAGCCGGCACCGCGACCCTCCCGCTCCCGCTCGTCGACGGGCCTTACGCGGTTGGCCTCGAGTGCCGCGATGCGCTCGGGAACACGGCGGCGAGCACGAGCACGGTGATTCTGGTCGATCGCACTCCCCCCAGCCTCGAGGTGTTGTATCCGGCCGACCAGCAGTGGGTGGGGCCAGAACCGCTCCACGTCGTCGTGAGCACGAGCGACCCCAGCAAGGTGGCCGCCATCACCGTCGCCGTGGACGAGGCTCCCGAGGCGCCGTTGGGGCCGGGACCTGCGGTGTTCGAGAGCTCGCACGGCGTCCACGGGCTACGAGTCACGAGTCACGACAAGGCTGGGAACGCAACGACGGTGTTTCAGACGTTCCGGCAGGACCTGCTCCCTCCCGTGGTCGAGGCCGTGGGCGGGGCGGGGGCCGTCGTCGTCGGCGATAACCTTTGGGTCTCCGGCGAGTCGATCGCGCTCTCGGTCACGCCGACCGACGAAGGCTCCGGCGTCGCCAGTGTTTGCGCTTCAGGGGTCTGTACCGCGGAGGTCTCGGTGGGCGGCGTGTATTGGTTGGACCTGAGCGTCACCGGCGGAACGGTGGTGGAGGTGGAGGCGACCGACCACGTCGGACTCGTCGGCTCCGCTTCGCGAACAGTGCAACGCGACAGCGACGGGCCCAGCTGTCAGCTCGGCGCTCTGCCCGTGGTGGTGAACGGGTTTGAGCTGCAGGTCGAGGTGGACTCCACCGACGCAGGGGTTGGCGGGGGCTCGGTGGACGTGGCCGGTGTTGCCCTCATCGAGGGTGAGCCCGGGCTCTTCACGGGCACCCTCCAGCTGCCCGCGGACGACGCGACGTTGGCCGTGTCCGCCATTTGCCGCGACGCGCTCGGGAACCAGCAGTCAGCCCCAGTCCAGGTTGTCGTGGTGGATCGGACGCCCCCAGACGTGAAGGTCGAAGCACCCTCGGCCGGGACCTGGCTCGGCCCCGGCGTCTTCGCGCTCTCGGTCGCGGGCAGCGGGGCCCCGGTCGCGGTGGAGGCGTCCTTCGATCACGAGGAGTGGACCGCCCTGACGGAGGGTTCACTTTGGACCGCGACGCTCGTGCCTCCGCCCGGTGTCGAAGACGTCGTGGTGTGGATCAGGGCACGCGACGCCGCCGGGAATCAGAGCGAGCCGGTCGGTCACCCGCTGAGGGTTGACTCCACACCCCCGGTAATCGCCGAGATCAAAGTGAACGGCGCGGCGTGTCTCGCGGGCGTCTGCTACGTCCAGTCCAGCCCCGCCACGGTCACCGTCACCGCCGGTGACGCCCACTCCGGGACAGCGCTCATCAGGTCTCCCGGCGCCGGGTCTGCGTCCATGGCCAGTGGCGTCGCCGCGCTCACGTTCAACGCGCTCTCGGCCCCCTCGTCTTTCGACGTGATCGTGGAGGACAACGCCGGCAACAGCGCCGCGGGAACTGTCACCCTGGCGGTGGACGACCTGCCCCCTACCTGCAGCCTGTCCGCACCGACGGACGGCGCCCTCGTGAAGAGCGCCGCGCTGACCACGAGCGTGAAAGCCACCGACGCCGGCTCCCAAGGGATCACCGTCGCCGTGAGAGTGGACGCCCAGGTCGCTCCGCTCGGCGGTGGCCCCGCGACGTTCAGCGGTCTCATCCCCCTCCCGGCAACCGACGGGCCGGTCACGGTCCACGCGGAGTGCACCGACGCAGTAGGCAACTCGGCTTCGTCGGCGCCAGCGATCGTGACCATCGATCGCACCCCGCCGGCTGTAGCTGTTCTGTGGCCGGAGCAGGACGCGTGGTTCTCGGGGACCTCGGTGATGAAGTTCACGGCGAATGAGGAGTTGAAGTCGACCACCCTCGAGGTCAACGGGGTGAAGATCGGTCAGTTCAGCCTGATCGACGGCGTTTGGACCGCGTCGATGCAGCTCCCGCCCTCGACCCAGGAGCTGCGATACACCGCCGTCGATCTCGCCTCCAACGAGACGCGTGTCACCCGGAGGGTGCATTACGACCCGAGCATCCCCGTGATCAAAGGGGTAGTCCCTTACAGCTCGACGCTCGCCCCGAGCGGCATCTACTGGACGACCAACACCACCGTGAACGTCCGCGTCACCGCCGAAGACCCGCAGGGCAATCTGGCGTCAGTGTGTGTCAAGGGAACGGCGTCGTGTGTCGCAGTGAGTGGCGCCAGCGCGCTCGCGGTTCTCCCCGTCACCGTTCCATCACCTCCCGCCGCTGTCACCTTCGTTGCGAAGGACACGAGCGGCGCATCAAGCGAGTTCGCGATTCAGCTCCGGCGCGACATCACGGCGCCGACCTGTACGATGTCCTCGACGAAGCCGTGGTTCGCGACCCGGACGCCGTCCGTGGCCATCGGGTCCACCGACGGCGACTCCGGGCCCCGGAGCGCCGAGGTTACTGCCACTCCCGAGGCCGCCGGCACGAGCAAGACAGCGACTATCTCGTCGCACGACGGCGCGAAGTTCACGGGGGCGGCCAGCCTGGCGAACGTCGACGGCTACCACGCGCTCACGGTCACCTGTAAGGACTACGCGGGTAACACCGCGTCCGCTCAGGGCGGGCTGTACAGCGACACGACGCTTCCGGTAGTCAAGCAGCTGCAGACGACGGTTTCGGACGACCGCTTTGCCAAGTTCTCGTACTCTGGAGCGCTGCCGACTTACGACATCTCAACGAGTCCCACAGTATATTTCTCCCAGACCGCGTGCGGCCCTGGGTGTCCACCGGTCGGCCTCTTCCTTCCGCGCATGGTGAAGGCCGGTATTAATAACGGCCTCACTGTGAAGTTCGAGGTGGCTGAGGTACAGATGCTCGCATCAACGCGGTATCGCTTCCGCTCCGGCGTCGTGGCGTTCCCCTGGCGAACCGTACCGGTCGAGCCGGTCGGCCACTGGGTTGTTCCAGTCGCAGGAGCGGACTTCGTGGATAACCAGGGGACGGTTTCCACGTCCTGGCCGGACGCGCTCGAATTCGAGGCGACCGATGCGGCGGGGAACGTCGGTTCGCGCAGAGTTGATTTCGAGGTGGTGCCTCTCATGCCTCCCCCGCTCGTGACCGCCGTCACGCTCGACGTGTCACCCCCAAACATCCCGTCGCTCTTGTCGGTGGCCGCAGGCCATTTGCCCTTCGGTCCGACGACAGGCGGTAACGTCGCGGCCGCCCCCTTTGTCCTCCACGGCGGCATCCGGGTATTGGCCTTCAAAGTCCAGAACGTCTTCGACGTGGATATGTCCGTGGTCCCCGAAGGTGAAGGGGCGTTCGACATCGTCCGCATCGCGCAGTGGAGCGTGGCGGGCGGCGACCAGATTCAGCCGTGCACTCAGTCCGTTGCGAACTGCGCCGTGGGCTCGTGCACCACGGGTGGTACATGCTGGGCACCCGACGACCAGACGTACCACACGATGTCCGTTCCGCTGCAGCAGGGCATGCGTCAGTCGCTGCAGCCCGATGCGCCGAGCCTCGAGAAGCTCCCAAGCGGAGCCTACGTGCTACACGCTGGCGCCACGGCCTACCTCGGTGTCGTAGCGAAGACCGTCGACACCTGCGGCGTCATGGCGGGCATGTTCGGAGGCGAGCCCTCACTGCATCTTCCCTCGCTGCCGCTCGGATGCCCGTTCGCCCAGCCCCTGGGGTCTCTTGCGCTGTGCAAAGGCAGTCAAGGGTCTTCGTGCGTACAGTACCGGGTGTCCGCGGGCTCGCTGATCGAGGCCATGGTCGTGCGTGGCTCCGAAGCGGGGAACCGTGTTAACCTGTCACTTCGGCCGGGTGCTATTGGGCTACCCACCACGGCTGACATCGTCTGGTCGTCCAAGGAGGAGGTTCTGTGGCTAGGCACTTTGAAGCCGTAGCGGTAGCCGTGCTGGTGGCCGGCTGCGGCGGCACCAGCGAGGCGGTGACGGCGTCGAACGTCTCGGCGGATCCGGTCACCGGAACGTCCGGGACCCGTGGGTTGCAGGAGATCCTGGAGGAGCTTGGGGCGGGCCTGGCGGCGCAGGCCTCCAGTATGGCCGACTGGACGCACCTGGTGGAGGCTCAAGCTCAGCTCATCGAAGAGCTGCAGAGTGAGGTGGCCGCGCTCAAGGCCCGTGGCGCGCGCTTGACCGCTGCGGAGACTGGAGTCGCCGACAATGCGGCCGAGATCGCCGCCGTAGATAAGGATGTCCGGGCGCTCACGAAAGAACTCGCGGGCGTCAGCACATCCGTCAGTCTCAACACCGAGTGTCCCGACGGCGCTGCGCGTGCGGGCCCCATCTGTGTGGATGTCGAGCCTGGAATGGCGAACAGCGGGTATCTGGCGCAGAGTCAGTGCATCATCAAGCGCGGCCGAATGTGCGAGTTGATGGACTACCGGTACGCTTGTACTTGGGTGATGGGACAGGAGCCGGGTCCGCATTGGGCGGGGGAGGTGGACACGCCCGAGCGTCCCTTCGTCTTCGTGGAGTTCGACTCAGAGTGTAATCCACTACTCAGCCAGGCTGCGAATGGCGACGCGAAGTCCTACCGCTGCTGCTACGACCGTCTCGCCCCAGTGGAATAGGTCAATCAATCACCGCGGTCCTGCGGGCGGCGACCGCCGCACGCGACTTGCGAGCCACGGTCACCAGCGATCCCCAACGACTTCGCCGAGGAGTTCCTTTATTTAGTGACCACTCTCCAGAAGCTCAGCGTGGTGACGGCTCTCGCGCTGTCCGGCTGGACGAAGCTCGGGATAAGCCCACCGTGGAGTTGCAGGCCGAAGTGGCGGCGCTCAGGGCCCGCGGCGCGCGCTTGACCGATGCGGAGACTGGAAGCAGCAGCGGTAGGCCTTTGAGACGCCGCGCTGACGCCCGCGAGTTCATCTGACCGCCTCGCGCCCGTGGAGTAGGCTGGCTGACGGCGACCGCGCGCGCCCCAAACCCCGCATCCGTTCGCCACGCCGCGCCTCCCCGGCGAGGCGACCAGGCAACACCAACCGAGCCAAGTTCAGAGACGCGGGAAGATCCGCCTCCTCACCCGCGCGTTACCAGGGGGCCGCCGTGCGGGCGGGTCAACCTGGGAGCCCCTCGATGAACCTCAAGCATTCCGTCTTTGCCCTCGCCATCGCCTTCACCGCCGTGGCCAACGCGGCCCCTCCGGGCGGCGTGTTCGCCCGGCGCGTGGTGGCCTGCCCGCCCCCGGAGCCTCAGATCACCGTGACTCCGCGGCGCCTCCCCGCCCGCGCGGAGCTCGAGTTCTCGTTGCGCATCGTCAGCGGCTCACGCGCCGGAGAGCTCGCCACCGGGCGAGTGACGATCCATCCCCGTGATCTCCCGCGTCATGGCAACGGCCTCGTCACCGCGAGCCGCTTCACCTTCAAGTACGCCGGAGAGACCTTTACCGAAGCCGACCTCGACGCGCCGGCCCAGGTCCGCCTGGAACGGGGGGAGCCGGTCGAGCTGATCGCGGTGGGGGGCCCCGGGCACCTGCGGTTCGGGTTCAGCGCCGGCTTCGATCGCGGGCAGTTCGGCCGCGCAGAGGAGCAATTCATAAACGCCGGCGAGCCCTACTTTGGCTATCTCGACCCAAGCACCTACGTGGACGGGGCCGGTCGCGTGTCCTTCCGCCGCCTGTTGGCGCGAGCCCGATAGCAGGTGACCCGGAGCCTCTGGGCCGTCGCGGGCCGCTCCCCTCGGAATCTCGAGAAATAGCGTCGTGGACGGGCCAAGCGCCTCTTGACGCCCTACCCGGACCTTGCTCTCATTCACAGTGACCGTCGGTGTATCTCGGGTGGCTCACGCCCCGATAACCGAGCTCGACTGGCGGCGTCAAGGAGGCCCCTGTGCGTACTCGTCGGCTCTTGTTCGGACTTGCCACTTCGGCTCTGGCGATCGCCTGCGAACCCGCCTCCTCCACCTCCACGGTCGTGGCCGATCCGCCGTATACCGGCAACGGCACCCCCAGCAGCGATCCGTTCGTCCCCAGTGAGTCAACGGGCCCCACCGACCCCGAGGGCACCCCCACCGAGGGCGATCCCGCGGCCACGGAGCCCGGAGACCCGGCAGACCCCGGAGAGACGGACCCCGGCGACCCCGGCGCTCCGGACCCCACCGACCCCGGCGAGGAAGATCCCACCGACCCCGGCGCTACCGACCCCACCGACCCCGGCGAGGTAGATCCCGACGAGGACCCGGGCACGCCCGTGGATCCGGGACCCGTAGACGACCCCACTGACCCCGCCGAAGTCCCGGTCGAGCAGACCCAGGACCAGCTCTCGCCGGAGGATCAGGCCAAGGTCGACACGCTGCGCGACGCGATCTTCAACGGCCTCGACATCGGGCGCACTCACTTCGCCGACACGATCGACGGCGTGCTGCTCGAGAACGACGTCCCGGCAGACAACATCGACGACGGCCTCTCCGAGGACGCGGGCCTGTCCGAGCCCCTCGTCGACTGCCCCTTCGTCACCTACGCGGCGAACTACGCCTCGCAGGGGGCCACCTGCGATTACCTCGTCGACCTCGCCAAGGTCGACGCCTACGCCAAGCTGTCCGCCGCGCTCGACGAGGCGCCGGCCGATAACGAGCTGAACAGCGCCTTCCCCGAAGAGGCGCTGTTCTGGCGAGAGCAGGGCGCGCAGAGCGGCATCGAGGAGCTCCGCGTGGAGCTGCGAGCCGCCATGCTCGCGGTGCAGTCGTGCAACGCGCAGCCCACTCCCACCGAGAGCGCCGCCGTGAAGGGCAACCTCGTGGGCCGCAAGCTGTTCGCCGAGCGCATGAACCACTGGCTCACGTCCAAGGGGCACACGGCGGACTACCCCACGATGTCCAAGCCGATCAACGTGTGCAACCTGAACCAGTCGCTGCTGGATCCCGTTCGCAAGGACGCGTACGACCGCGTCGACGTGGCCATCGACGCGAACCCGCTGTGCGAGGGCTACAACGCCCCCACCCTGGACGAGCAGAACCAGTTCGCCCAAGCGGAGATCGACTTCGCCACGCAGGTGCAGGCCGGGATCGGCGACGAGTACTCGATCGCCGCGGTGAAGGTGTTCCGCGTGGTCCCGTGCGCTGTCTCCGACCCGCTCGTCGTCGACCTCGACGGAGACGGGATCGAGATCCTGCCCATCGAGCGAGGCGTCAACTTCGACCTCTGGTCCAACGAGCACGCCGTTGCTGTGGCCTGGCCCCACCCGGATGACGCGTTCCTGGTCCTTGACGTGGACGCAGACGGCTCCGTCGTGAACGGTTCCGAGCTGCTCGGCGACATCGACGGGCACTCGGCCAACGGCTTCGACAAGCTCGCCAGCCTCGACCACATCTCGGCCGGCGGCGACGGCGATGGCCACATCACGTCACGCGACGCCGCCTATCAGCGCCTCCGCGTCTGGCAGGACCGCGACACCAACGGGCGCGTCTCCGACGGCGAGCTGCTCGGCCTCGACACCGTCGGGCTCGAGTCGATCCCCACGCGGGCGGCCGCGTCCACCCTGCAGGCGGGCGGCTGCAACATCGCCGAGGCCACGCACGCCACCACCGCGACCGGCTCCATGCTGGTGGGCGACGTCTACCTCCGCACGGCACCCTGGCCGCGCCTGTCCGCCGCGCGCTGAGAGTCCGCGCCGCGCGCTTGGCCGGGGCCCCCGCCGCCCCGCAGCGGTTCACGCCGCGCAGTCGCGCTTCTGAGACCATCACACTGAACTCCACCGGTGGAACTCCCGGGCGAAACGCGTAACCTGCGCGGATGCGCGCTCTCGTCTTCGCCTGCTTCGTCGCGTCGTGTGCCGCCCCCAACGACACCGTCGTGTCGCTCGATTGCCGCCGCGCCGAGGCCGAGTGCGCCCCGGGCTTCCTCTGCGTCGCCACGCAGACCGGCCAGTGGACCTGCATCCCCGATCTGAACGCGGACCAGGACACCACCGAGCCACCACAAGACACGCAACCGGTCACCGACCTCGGGGCCCCGCCGGAGGATCTGGACGCACCCGAGGCGGTCGAGGACATCAGCCCGGACGTGGAGGAGAGCCCGCCGCCCGACGTGGGCCCCGAGCCCGACCTCTACACCCCGGACACCCCGGACACGCAGCCGGTCCCGGAAGACGTGCCGCCGGTGGAGGAGGACCTCTTCCAGCCAGAGCCTGACGTGCCCGACGTTCCCGAAGTGCCCCCCGTGCCACCGGCGCTCACGCTGGTCATCGCTGACGAGATCCTGAGTGGGTTCGTGCAGTTGCCGGTGAACGTCCAGGCCCAGCGGCCGCTCGTGGGCGTTGAGTTCCAGGTCGATGGGATCACGGTCGGGACAGACATCATTCCGCCTTACGGCGTCTCCGTGAACACCGCGCTCTTCAAAGATGGACCGCACACCGTCACGGCCTCCACGGTCGACACCCTCGGCCTCACCGCCAGCGACAGCGTGGGAGTGGTCTTCGACAATACTGCCCCGTCCTTCACGTCCGTGGTCCCGGCGGCGGGCGCCACCGTGTTCTACGAAGACGGCCCGTTCGTAATGACCGCCTCCCTGGCAGACACCCAGAGCCTCGACAAGGTCACGTTCCGGGCGAACGGCGTACTCCTGGGCGAGCTGTCGACGCCGCCGTTCGCTGCCACGTCCGAGTGGGGGCCTCTGCTCGTGAGCCCCGACGCGCTGCCGAAGGGCGTACACGTCGAGGTCAGCGCCCAAGATCAGCTGGGTCAGGTCACCACGGTCACGCATGACGTCGAGGTCCACACGCGGGGCGCGTGGGTATTCAAGACCTTGGGCGAGATCTGGAGCGGCCCGGTCGCCCTGCCGGACGGTCGCGTGGTCTTCGGGAACCAGGACGACAAGGTGTACGCCGTCGCTGCCGACGGCACCCAGTCGTGGGTGTGGAGCGCCGGGAGCGACGTCAACGTGTCGCCCGCGGTGGACGCGGACCACCAGCGGATCTACGTCGGCACGCTCACGGGCCGCCTCGCCGCGCTCGGCTTCAGCGGCAACCCGCTCTGGACCTTGGAGCTCGCGTCCCCCGTTGCGGCCAGCCCCTCAGTGGGCGGAGACCGGCTCGCGGTCGCCACCTTCGACGGCAACGTGCGCCTCCTCGAAGGCGTCAACGGCGGGACGGTGTGGACCCACAAGCTCCCTGACTTCCTGAGCGCTCGGCCTGCCGTCACGTCGGACGGGCTGGTGCTGGTGGGCTGCCAGGACCACACGTTCTATGCGCTCAAAGACGGGGTGTTGGCCTGGGCCGTGCCCACGGGTGAGCAGGTCTGGAGCGCGCCGGTGGTGGGCCCGAACGGCGCGATCACCTTTGGGTCGAACGACGGGTGGATCTACTCGGTCACGAAGTCGGGCGGGCCCCTCTGGGCGCACCAGCTCGATGGGCAGTTCTGGGGCGCGATCGTGCTCTCGTCCGACCAGGCGATCTACGCCGCGTCCACCGACAAGCGCCTCTACAAGCTCGACGCCGACGACGGCACCACGCTCTGGAACACCAAGCTCGGCGGCTTCACCTACGCGGCGGTGGCCGAGGGGCCGGACGACACCGTCTACATCGGGACCACGGCCGGCGTGCTCTACGGGCTGGACGCGGCGACGGGCGAGGTGCGGATGGAGTTCCCGGTGGGTGGCACCATCCACGGGCCGCCGGTGGTCGTGGGGGATCGGGTCATCGTGGGGAGCACGGCGCGCGATCTCAAGGCCGTGTGGCGGTGGGGCGCGGGTCTCTGACCTTCCCCGAGGGACCCCCAGGGGACGCTCAAGGGACGTAACAGAGGATGCCGTCCGCCTTGTAGCCTTTGCTGAGCAGCGCCGTCGCTTCGCTGGATGACGCAGTGGCCGTGTGGTCCGTGGCTGCGTCGTTGATGAGGCGCACCAGGGTCCGCGGTGTGCCCCCGCCCGAGCTCGTGGCGCAATAACCCAGGAGCGACCCGCCAGTGAAGCCTTCGGGCAGCTGCTGCCCCGCCGCGTGCAGGCGGTAGTCTGTGCAGGTGGCGCAGTACGACTGGTAGAGCCCTACGCGTCCGGGTCCCCCTTCCGTGTAGACCACGAAGGTCGACCCCTCCGAGGTCCAGCCTGGGAAGCCGGTCGGGTTCACCGAGAACGCCGAGTCGAGGTCTGCACCCGACGACCAGAGGAAGCGGAAGACAGGCTGCGTGCCGGGCGGACAGACGGAGGGCCCGTCGACGACGTCGTCGCAGTTGTCGTCCGCCGCGTTGCAGATCTCCAGAGCACCGGGATACGAGTCGGGGTTCTTGTCGTTGCAGTCTCCGCCCGCAGGGGCGTCCCACTCCGGGCCCGGCGAGGCGCAGGCGCACACGCCCACACCGTCCCCGAAGCCGTCGTTGTCGCCGTCCTGCCAATACACCGCACACCCGACCGCCTCGCCCTCGTCCGTCTGGCCGTCGCAGTCGTCGTCTACGCCGTTGCACTTCTCCAGCGAGTACGAGTTCTGCTCGTTGTTGCCGTCGTTGCAGTCCCCGGCGCTGGAAGCCAGGTAGGGGTACTCTGGCGCGCAGAGGCACTCGGGCGCGCCCGTGCCCTCCCCGTCGAGGTCGCCGTCTGCGTAGTACTGCGTGCACCCGGTGGCGGGCACCTCGTCAGTGAACCCGTCGCAGTCGTCGTCTACGCTGTTACACGCCTCGATGTCCCCGTTGAGCTTGGGCCCGGAGACGCAGCCGAGCAGGTTGTCGCACTGATCGAGGGTGCACCCGGAGCCGTCCTCGCAAGAGACCTCGTCGAGGCACGGCGTCCCCTTCGCCGCGGTGAAGCGAGCTGCGCCGATCTCTGCCGTGTTACCGAGGCTGTCCGTGGCGAGCACCGACACCCGGTGGGCGCAAGGCGTGAGCCCCTTGAGGCTCGCGGTGCCGTGGAACGAGACGGCGCTACACTGGCTGCCGCCCGCCAGCGCCGCGCACGCGTCGGGGGCGGCGATCCCCGCCTCGAGGTGGCTGGTGGCCACCGGCTTGCCGTCGATGAGGAGCGTGAGGCCCTCGATCCCGTCGCTGTCAGCCACCCAGCCGCTCACGCTGAGCGTCCCGGTGACCACCGCGTCCAGCGCTGGCGCCTGCAGCGCGCCAAATGGCGGCAGCTGCTTACGGATCGCCGCTGCGGCGGCTGACACCGTGGCGAAGTCGCCGTGCAAGAGATACACGCGCGCCGACACCGAAGAACCCGCGGCGCCGGAGGGCGCGAGGGCCACCGGCGGGATGGACGCCACGCCGATGAGGCCCGTGTCGCGCCAGACCGCCCGGAACGTGGTGAAGCCGCTCTCGACGAGGAGCCCCACGCCGTGGCTTCGGGTGGCATCCTGGATCGCCACGAAGCCGCCGGGGCTCTCGAATGTAGCGATCATGCTGCCGTCCGGCTGGGGCTTGTTGATCGCGATAGTGGTGCCGTTCGCGTCGACCACCTGGACCATCGGGTGAGCGCCCGCGTGGTTGCCGTGCACCATCGGGAGCTCTGCGGGGAGCGCCCCATGCGCCTGGGTGCCTACGTTCTGCAGGGTCATCGAGAGCTCCACGGCGGTGAGGCCGCCAGCGGCGACCATCCGCACGGACTGGCGATAACGGAGGTCCGACTGAAGCCCCGACTTCGCGGTGTCGAGGCAGCCGGAGCTGGCGCATCCCGGGTCCGCCCAGTCCGGGTTGAATTGGAGGAGGAGGAGGCCGGTCTCGATCCGGGCGTTCTCCGCGGTGAAGGTCTCGAGGGTTGGCAGCGTGGCGCACTCGTTGGGGCCGAGCACTGGGTGCCATCCGGAGAAGGCGCGCGTGGCGGGGCAGCTGGGCGTGGCGCCGCCGCAGCCGGCCGACGCGGCGCATCCCTGAAACTCCCGGTACGAATCGCCCACGGCCACTCGCACACCGCGGCCCGGCGCGGCGTCGAGCACGTTGCCCGGGCCGAGCCCCGCGCCGTCCTCCACGGGCCCGAGGCCCAGGATCACGCCGCCCGTGGACCGGCGCACCCCCACCTTGAGATTGTTCGTGGTGTCGATGAGGTAGTCGTCGGCCAGACCGCCGGCCGGGATGGACTCGAGCGCCGGAGGGGGCACGAGGTCCGGCATGCGAGGCAGGGTGCCAGGCACCGGGATGTCGGCACAGACCAGCTTGCATTGCCCGGCCACGCACGTTAGCGGGTCGCAGGTGCCACAGCTCCCGCCGCAGCCGTTGTCTCCGCACTTGTTGGCACCGCAGAACGGGGTGCAGCAGGTGCCGGTGTCCAGCTTGCAATGCGACGCGCCCGGACAGATGCAGTCTTCTGAGCAGGTCTTGCAGTTCTCGAGCTTGATGGCGGAGCAGATCGCGTCGCCGCAGGCCCCTCCCTCCAAGGCGCAGAGCCCCAGCTCGTTGCAGGTGAGGGGGAGCTTGCAGTCCCCGCACGAGCCACCGCAACCGTCGTCTCCGCACTCCTGGTCCACGCAGCTCGGGAGGCAGCATGCCCCGGACAGGCACACCGCCGGCGCGGGGCATACACAGTCCGCGCAGTCAGCGCACGTCTCCCCGGGATCACAGGTGGCGTTGCCGCAGACGGCCGGCGCCACACAGACTCCCAGCGCGCACTCGTTGTCTACGGGGCACTCGCCGCACGAGGCGCCACAGCCGTCATCGCCACACGCCATCGCGTCGCAGCTGGGCTTGCACCCCGCGGGCAGGACCACGACGCCCACGTCGGTGGCCACGGCCGACTCGACGCAGACGCCCTTCTCCACCGTGGCGTAGCCCGGGCGTGAGACCTTGAGCGTGTAGCAGTGCGGCGCGATCGGTCCCAGCTGAAAGGCGCCAGACGCCCCGCTGGTGGTCTCGGTCCCGGTGCCCACCAGCTCCACCAGCGCGCCGGCCTGAGAGGCTGCCCCGCCCGCGAGCACGGTTCCCTTCACCATGCCTCCGGCCACCAGCACCAGATCGCCCGCTTCCGTCACGCCCGTGGCGGCCACCTCGATTTCCAGCGCCGCTGCGAGCCCAGCCGGTGTGGGGCCCGCGAGCAAGACGGCGGGGCCCGCAGGCACCGCGTCCAAGAGGAAGCGTCCGTCGCCGTCCGTGATGTCCGTTCCGGGCACGCCCAGCGCCCGGACGGCCACGTCGGGGATGCCGGCCCCCGAGACCACCACGCGCCCTCGCACGCCCGCGGTCGGGACATCCGGCACGTCGGGCTCTACAGCGACGTCGTCAACATCGACATCATCGACATCACCAGTGGGCACGTCGAGGTCGGCGGTGGCGTCGGGCGGGCTCGGCGCGTCGGTGGCCGGCGTGTCGGCCACGACCGTGACGTCCTTGCTCCCCGTGTCGCTCCCGGCGTCCCCGCTGCCGATGACGAAGACCTCGTAGTCCTGCTGCGTGTCAGGCGCGACGAGGCCGAGCCCGTCGTCAGTCTCCTCAGCGGCGCAGGCTGCCGCCGAGAGGACCGCCAAGAGGCGCCCGATCCTGCTCGGACACCGGTGTTGCCAGCCCTCGCCGCGCCACGTCACTGCAGCTGTACCGAGAGGTTGAAGGTACCCCACTGCTTCTCTCCCTGGCCATCGACGACGAGCCAGTACTTGCCCCCGGCGAGCCCGGGCAGCGTGACCGACGCCGAATGCACGCCGCCGCTCTGCGTGCCGGCCGAGCAGGTGAGCGGCACACCGCCAGCGCCGCACGCGAACGTATACACGTACACAATTGGGGCGAAGTTGGCGTTCGTAACGTTGACGGTGAGGGTCTGGCCCGTCCCGGCGTCGAACTCGTAGACCACGTCGGGCCCGCCGCTCTGCGCGGACGGACAGAGGCCCTTGTATTGATCGAGCGCGTACAGGTTGGTGGCACCGGTGAGGCTCGCCACCCCGTTGGCACCGATGACTAGCTTGGTGGCCGAGGCGCAGGTGTCCGCGGTGGGCAGCGGAGCTGCCTGGGTCGAGACCCCCAGCGTGAAGTTGCCCCTCGCGGCCGCAGCGTCCGAGTCGACCCACAGCCAGTAAGTGCCGGGCTCCAGCGGATCGGTGGTGAAGTCCTTGTCAGCGCACCAGACCTTGGTGCCGTTGGCGCAGCTCCCGTTGGTGAGGTAGAGCTTGGCGGAGAAGGGCGCGACCAGTGCCACGGAGACCAGCGACCGCGCCGCCAGCGTGAACTGGTAGACCACGTCGGGCCCGCCAGCCCCTCCGCACCCGGCGAGGTTCGAGTCGTCCTTGGCCAGGGTCTTGCCCATGAAGTCCTCGGTGGTCCCCGACAGCACCACGGGCGCCGCGTTGGGGTCGATGACCGACGGCGACAGGCACTTGTCGTTGGCTGGCGGAGCGCTGGCCGTGAACGGATACAGCACGTACACGTAGCTCTTGAGGTCGCCGCCCGCGCCGCCCGTCTCCCGCAGCTCTACGGCGTGCTCTCCCAACGTCCAGTTGGCGACGTTGGAGAGGTCGAGCGGTCCCGAGGACCAGCCGGCGAGGCCGGTCTCGCCCCACGCCTTCTGGACGGCGCTGAAGTGGGGCGAGCCGCGCCCGTTCGGGTCGCCGATCGAGGGGGTGACGTTGACGCCGTCGACCCATAGCTGCACCCACTTGGGGTAGCTCTCGTTCACGATGCCCGGGATCACGGGCTTCTGGTAGATCCACCCCTCGCCACCCACGCCCGGGCGCGCGTATCCCGTGCTCTGGGTGTTGTAGCTCATGATCGTGCCCGGCGCGGCCTCCAGGAGGCCGTTGTTCGTGATCGAGTCCGAGAAGAGCGCGATGGTCCCGCCGGCGCCGCTGCCCACGTTCCACGACCCGGAGTTGCCGCCGTTCGCCTGGATGGTGCCGCCGGGCTCCACGGTGATGGTGGAGGCCCCGATCACGATGATGCCGCCCCCTGTGGAGCCGCTGCACCAGTTGGTCGCGTTGCCGCCGCCGCCGCCGAAATGCAGCGTGGCTGCATCCGCGGTGCCCTTGGCCGTCCCGCCCTTGCCTTGCTGTGACTGGGTGCAGCTACTGCCGAGGGTGCCGTTGCCGCCTGCGGTCTTGTTGCCGCCGCCACCGCCGGCGCAGTACGAGTTGCTGCTGCCCCCGCCGCCGGAGCAGTTGGGGGTGCCTCCGCTGGGCGTCGACAGGCTGTTGCCGTTGCACTCGGAGCCCGAGGACCCCGGGCAGTGGGCGCCGTTGTTCTCGTAGCCCACGCCGTTCGCGTGGATCTTGCCGCCGTTCCGCACGGTCACGGTCTGCGCCCGGATGTAGACGATGCCGCCCGACTCGGCGCCGTTCGAGAGGGTCTTCGACGGGGAGATGACGCCGCCGCTCAGGACCTCGAGGTTGTTGTACGACGCAGCGACCACCGCCTGCGCTTGCCCCGAGGAAGGGCCGCCGTCGACGTAGTCGCGCGCGAGCACCTTCACGAGCTGCACGGTGGAGCCCTCCACGGACTTCACGGCGTTGAGCTCCCAAGCCCCCGCGGCGGTGCCGTTGCCGCCGGTTCCGACCGACTGGTGGATCAGGATGTGCGAGCCCGGAGTGAACACTGACGGCGAGCCGACCTGGAGCACCGCCTCACCCGCCTTGCCCGTGACGTTCGCGGAGTACTGGTTGGGCGTGAACGCGTAGGCCACCGCGAGGTTGTTGCCCGTGGCGAGGCTCGTAGTGGAGTTGCCGTAGAGGTAAGCGAGCACCTTCGGCTTCACCCCTGGGAGGAAGAGGTGGACGAAGGTCTTCACCGTGGCGAACGGGGAGAGGGCCCACTGATCGGCGGTGGACGAAGCGACCTGTCCGTTGCCTTCGTTCACGTGGCCTCCCGAGCCTCCGGTGGAGGCCGCGTCCACCAGGGTCTTCAGCTTCTCCAGGGCAGCCTGGACGTTGGTGGCCGAGAGCTTCGCGACCGTGTCGTCGAAGGTGACGGCGGCCGCGGAGACCGCGCCGGCTGCGAGGTAATCCGCCTCGATACACCCGGTGCAGTCGAGGTCCTTCGCCAGCAGCGCCACGGACGCGTCGCCCCCGGCGCTGGCCGCGGCGGCGTAGGGGAAGGCCACGTGGCCCGCGTCGATGCACCCGGTGCACGAGAGCCCGCCGGCCGTCGCAGCGGTGAGCGCGCGGAAGGCGAAGGGATCGGTCTCGAGCGGGGTGCGGGGCAGCTCGGGCTGGCCGGCGAGCGTGACGCCCAACCAGAGGCCGTCGGCGCCCGCGAAGACCGTGGCTGAGAGCGGCGTGGTCTCGCCGAGGCGCGCCTGGAAGAGGCCGCTGGTGACGTCGGCATCCGCGTGAGACTCGCTCCACACCGCGTCCCCGCCGGACGCCGCCGCGTAGAGCGAGAACGTGAGGTCGAAGGCCCCGTCGAGCGGGTTCCCCGAGTTGTCTCGCAGGATCCCCTCGACCATCAGGTGCGGCGCAGCCACCGCCGGTGAAGCGGCGAGCAGCAGGGTGAACAGGAGCGCGCGGTGGTTCATGGGACACCTTCGAGGGAGTGGTGAGTGACGAGGCCGCCAAGGCGCAGCCGGGTGTTCTGTGTGTTGCTCGGTCCGCCCGCAGATGGCGTGACGTGGAGCGCGGCGCTGCCCTGAGCGCCCTCCACCGTCGTGGCCACCGAGGAGAACCGTACGGTGATCGACGCGGCCACGCCGCAGCTGCTGATCGGGGCCGCGGTGCAGCCCGTCCCGATGACGCAAGTGTTGGTGGTGCAGGGGTTGTTATCTGCACATACCGTGTGGTCGGGTGTTCTTATGCATCCGAGCGTGTTGTCGCATTTGTCGATCGTGCAGGGGTGGCCGTCGGCACAGGCGGCGTCGCTGGGTTCGCGCAAGCAGCCGACGCCGGGGTGGCAGGTGTCCACCGTACAGGGGACCCCGTCGCCGCAGGCGAGCGGCGCGCCGGGCACGCAGCCCTTGGCCGGTGAGCAGGACTCGAGCCCGTTGCAGAGGTTGCCGTCGCCGCAGCTCACGGTGGCACCGACACACGAGCCGGAGACACAGACGTCGCCCGAGGTGCAGAGAGAGTCGTCGTTGCACGTGCCGCCGCTGATCGGGAGCGCGACGCAGCCCGCCGCCGGCTCGCACGCGTCTGCGGTGCAGGGGTTGTTGTCAGTGCAGAGGCGCGGCGCGCCCTCGCAGAAGCCGCCGCTGCACAGATCGCCAACGGTGCACTGGTCACCGTCGTCGCATGCGGCGCCCGTGAGCGGTGTATACACGCAGCCCACGCCGTGCTGGCATGCGTCTGTCGTGCACTGCAGATGATCGTCGCAGACCACGGGGACGCCGACGCACTGGCCGCTCGTGCACCGCTCGGAGTGTGTGCACGAGGAGCCGTCGGCGCACGGCGTGTCGGCCGGCGCGAGGACCACGGAGCATTCGCCGGTCGTGGGCTCGCAGGTCGCCGCGGCGCAGCCGGGCGAGACCCCCGCCCCAAGGGGACAGGTGATGACGGTGGACGCCTTGATCGCGCACACCCAAGAGGGCTTGGACTTGTCGCAGAACAGCGTGCCGTTGCAGAGATCTCCATCCTCGAGGTCGGCGCAGTCCGCGTCGACGCTACAAGCACAGAGTCCCGCGTCCTCACCGACGCACTGCCCACTTGCGCACGCGTCGCCGGTGGTACACGGGGTGCCGTCCGAGCAGACGCCGCCGTCTGGCGCGGGCGCGTTCACGCAGCCCGAGACCGGGTCGCAGCTGTCTTTTGTGCACGGGTTTCCGTCGACGCAGCTCACGAAGCTACCCGAGCAGGTGGCGCCGGCGCAGAGGTCGTCCTCGGTGCAGGCGTTGCCGTCATCGCAAGGGCCCGCCCCGGGCACGGTGGTACATCCGATCCCCGGCTGGCAGCCGTCGATGGTGCAGGGCGCGCCGTCATTACACGCCGTAGCCCCGCCGGGCTGGCATGCGCCGCCTGCGCAGAGATCTCCCTCGGTGCAGGCGTCGCCGTCGCTGCACGGGAGGCTGTTCGGGGTGCTGAGGCAGCCGACGCCCGCCGCGCAGCTATCGGAGGTGCACGGGTTTTGGTCGTTGCACCCGAGGCCATCGCCGGCGCACGTCCCTGTGCTGCAGTTGTCCCCGCTGGTGCAGGGATCACCGTCGTCGCAAGCGCCCACGATCTGCAGGTACGAGCAGCCGTCGGCGGGATCGCACACGTCGTCGGTGCACGAGGAGCCGTCGTCGCACGCCGCCTCGTCGGTCTCGAGGTCGCAGTCGTTGTCGACGCCGTCGCAGGCCTCCTGCGCCCCGGGCCCGACCTTTGGCTGCTTCGGCGCGCAGTCGTCTTCATCGAGCGCTTCGTCGTTGTCGTCGTCGGGGTCGCAGGCGTCGCCCAGCCCGTCGCCGTCCGTGTCCTTCTGATCGGGATCGGCGACCGTGGGGCACACGTCCTCTTCGTCGCCCCAGCCGTCGTTCTCGTCGTCCGGGTCAACGCAGTCGGCGAGCTGGTCGAGATCGGTGTCGGCCGCGCCGTCGTCCACTACGCCCGAGCAGTCGTCGTCCGCCCCGTTGCACACGTCTTCGGCGGGGGTGGGGCCATCGCAGCGGTCGCTCGGGTCGCACACGACCACGCCCGGGCAACTGCCGAACGCGTTCCCGATGACGCAGGCTCCTCCAACGTGCTCGTCGGTGAGACCGTCGCAGTCGTCGTCTGCGCCGTTGCACCGTTCGGGCTCCGGCGTTTCGGCGTCGCACGCCGTGAGTACGCCGCTCTCGCAGCGGCGGGTGCCCTGGCAGGTGCCTGCCGCGTTCGTCACGGAGCACGCTGTGCTCGTGCCCTCGAAGGCCGTGGTGCACTCGCACTCGAAGCTCTCGGGGACGCACTGCCCATCGTCGCAGACGGTGCCGGTGGGGCATCCGGCGGCGCACGCCACGCCGCAGAAGCTGCCGTCGCCCGCATGGTCTACGCAGCGGTCGGCGCCTTCGGAGCCCGGCACGGAGCACTCGCTGTTGGCGTCGCAGGGGCGGCACAGGTGCTGCAGCCGGTCGACGCAGGCTGTGACCAGCTCGCCCCCTGGCGCGCTGAGCGTGACGCAGCCCCAGCCAGTGGGGCAGGGGTCACCGAGCCCACAGGAGCCGACGCACACCCGGCCCTCGCGCGCGGTGACGCAGGCGGTCTCGCATTGGGCGTCGTCGGTGCAAGGGCAGAGCGCCGGAAGGATGGGGCCTTCGCAGACGAGGGGCGCAACGTCATCGGCGCCGGTGTCGGCGCCGGCGCCTGGCGTGGCATCCTCCGGCGGCTTCTCGACCGTGTCGAAGGTGAGCGGACCCGTGTCAGCGCTGGCGTCACCAGCGCCTGCGACCACCGAATCTGCGCTGCATCCGAGCAGCCAGCACACCGCGAGGACCGGCGCGCACACCCGAAGCCAGCCGCCACCCGGGCGCCACTGGGCCGCTGGCCTGAGAGTCCGGCCTCGATTTTTGGTTGAACGCATTGCCTGCAGCCTAGTGAACCGACGGAACACCGGTCAAGCGCTTGAAAGCCGAGGTGACATCGTGAAACACTCGCCCGAAGCGCCCCGCTCCTACTGGAGGTTTTCCCGTGCGAGTCCCGTTCCTGTGCCTGGCCGTGTCACTCGCCGCCGCGGCGCTCACGTCCCCGGCCCTCGCCGCGAACCACCTCATGGTCGAGGGCGTCCTCCGCGACAACGCCGGCAACCCGCTCGACGGTGCGTTCAACCTCACGTTCTCGCTCTACACGGCAGCCACCGGGGGGAGCCCGGTGTGGACCGAGGCCCACGGGTCGGAGTCGGTCTCGAGCGGCCTGTTCCAGGCGCGCCTCGGCGAGACCACGCCGCTCTCAGCCACGATCTTCGCGGGCACCGAGGGGCTTTGGCTCGGCGTCACGCTCGCGGGCCAGCCCGAGCTGCCCCGCACCCCCCTCGAGACCGATCCCTTCGCTTTCCGGGCGCTCACCGCGGCGAGCGCTGGCGGGCTCTCTTGCACCGGGTGCATCGACGCTGCCCACGTATCCTTCTCGTACGCCGCCGCCGCGACCCCTGGCGGGGACGCCGCCGTCGCGCTCTTGGCGAAGGACCTCACCTGCACGGGGTGCATCGAAGCCACCTTCCTCGCGGCGGGCGCGGTCACGGCGAGCGCCGTCACCTTCGTCGACACGGTCGCGAAGCTGGGCGCCACCAACGTGCAGGGCGCCATCGAGAAGCTGAAGGCGCTGCTCGACGCGGGCGGCGGGGGCGGCGGACATGTCAACGAAGGCGCAGGCGTGGTGCGCGAATACACCAATCAGTGGGGCCTGCCGAGCTACGGGGTCGCCACCGAGTATGTCCACCTGCTGAACCCGACCAAGCCGAAGGTCACCCTGTATCTCTACGGTGGCCAGGCGACCAGCTTCACGGCGTCGAACAATCTGGCGGTGATCACGAACTACGCGCCCAACCGCTACAGCGGGGGCGCGGTGGGCACCGCCGGCGAGTCCGTCCTTCAGGTCCAGGTGCCCGCCACCTTCGGCGTGGGTGATCACATCCTCATCCACCAGACGGTCGGTTCCGGGGGCAACGGCTCGGGCGCCGGCAAGTGGGAGACCAACGCCGTGAAGGGCGTTACCGGATCGGCGTTGATCCTCGCCAAGCCGCTGATCAACTCCTATGCCTCGGACATGAGCGGCAACCACGGGGTGCCGCGCGCCCAGGTGGTCAAGGCGGCGTCGTTCAACCTCTTCGAGGTGGGTAGCAACGGGAACGTCTACCCCGAGCGCGCGTTCGACGGCAACATGGGGGGCATCGTCTACATCCGGGCCCAGTCAATCACCGTGCGAAACGGCGGCACGATCCACGCCGACAACTACGGCTTCCAAGGCGCGGGTTCCTGCTGCTACGGCCCCCAGAACGTCGGCGCCCAGGGCTGGTCCGAGTGCAACTCCACCACCTCGTACGGGCACTCGGACGCCAACTGCTCCGGCGGCGGAGGCGGCGACTCCGGCTGCTGCTGCACCAGCAACGGCTCGGGCGGAGGCGGCAACAAGACGGCGGGCCAGAACGGCAACGGAGGTAGTCAGTCCGGCAAGGGTGGCGCCGCGAAGGGTGACTTGAACGGCAACACCCTGCACTTCGGAGGCGCCGGCGGCGGGTCGCGGAACGGCAGCGGCGGCGCCGGTGGTGGGCTGGTCGTGCTCGGCGGGGCCACGGTCATCCTCGAGTCGGGCGCGAAGGTCCGGGCGAACGGACAGACCCAGAACGGCGGACAGAGCTGCTACAGTGGCCGCGGCGGTGGGGCCGGCGGGACCGTCGCGCTCTACGCCGGAACGCTCTCGAACAACGGCACGGTCGAAGCCAAGGCCGGCACCGGCGAGAAGAACGGCCCCCACGGTGGCGACGGTGGCGAGGGCTGGGTCATCTTGAAGCAGCCCGTCACCGGCGTGGTCAACCAGACGTACGCGACGGGCGTGGAGATCTGGGTGGACGGCGTCAACGTGACCCCCTCTGTTGGCGATCCCAACGCCAAGGGGACTCCCCACTGGGACGCAACGAACAAGCGGTGGGGCGCCACGGGCACCGAGGCCTGGACGACCGGGCCGCTGGACCTCTCCAACGTGGCCAACTGGACGTTGGGTGAACACCGCCTCGAGTACAAGGAGATTGGGGGCGCCGGCGGCGACCTCAAGAGCTACCTCTACGTCATCCACCCGTTCACTGCCTCGAAGCCGCCCGCCAACGACACCTGCACCACCCCCGTCACCCTCGACCTATCCGCGGGGCCGGTGGTCACCTCCGGGTCCACGGAGGACGTCATGGGCAAGGTCAGGGCCATCGACGACAGCTCTGTGGCGGGCTGCGGCGGGGTCGGGGGCCCGGACGTGGTCTACAAGGTCGACCTCGGCGCGCGTTCGCTGCTCTCGGCCGTGGCCACCGCGCCCTTCTCGCCCAAGCTCTACGTGTTGGGGGGCGACTGCAGCACGGGCAACCTCGTCTACTGCGCTGATCAGCAGTTCACCACGAACCCGCTGGACGCCGGCACCTACTACCTCTGGCTCGACTCCGACGCCGCGCAGGCCAAGGGCGACTTCTCCCTCGCGGTCTCCGCGACGCCTGCGCCGCTACCCCCCAACGACACCTGCGCGAACCCCTTCGAGCTCGTGTTCGGACCCACCGGGAAGGCGGTTCACAGCGGCACCACCCTCTACGCGCTCGACAACCTCAAGGGCCTCTGTCCGGCGGCGAAGTCCGGCGGCCCCGACGTGGTCTACCAGTTCACGGCCGGCACGGGCGCCACGCTCACCGCCACCCTGAAGGACCACGCTTTCAAGCCGATCCTCTACCTCTACACCTCGAAGTGTGGGTCTCAGGGCGTGCCGCTCTCTTGTAGCGGGACCGGTACGCTGTCTGTCTCGGGCCTCGCCGGCGGCACCTACTGGCTGGTGGTCGACGGCGAGGCCGAGAAAGAGTGGGGCCCCTACACCCTCGACGTGACGGTGCAGTGATGACTCAGGACCGCGCGCGCCTCAATTCCCAGGGTTCTCGGTACCGGCCCGTCCGCGCTGCCGCCCTCCTCGTCGTGCTCCTGGCTGCGTGCTCTTCGGAGCCCGCTGCGCCGGGCGGCGGGACCACCACGCCCGCCGAAGACACGGCCACGCCCGTCGGCGACGGAAACACCGTAGCCGAGGACACCGCCGTCAACGGCGACACGCCCGGCGCCGCGGCCGAGACCAGCCCCCCCGATCCCGACGTCCCCGTCGTGGTGCCGGACATCAACGTCGAACCCGACCTCATCGCCCCCGTGGGCTGCGAAGGGGCACTCAAGGGCGCGTATTGTCCCTGCGCCAATGGCGACGACTGCGAGTCAGGCTACTGCCTCACGTCAGACAAGGGCCCCGTGTGCGCGGAGCACTGCGTCTCGGATTGTCCGGACGGCTGGACCTGCGCCGACGTGGAGCAGCCGGGCGGCGGCGGCGATGGCGAGTTCGTGTGCGTGCAGCGCACGGTCTACTTCTGTCGCCCCTGCAAGGACGACGGGGACTGCGCCACGCCCGGCTTCGAGGGCAAGGATCAGTGCGTGGATTACGGGGACAGCGGGCGGTTCTGCGGCGTCGCGTGCGACGAGACCACCTCCTGCCCCGATGGCACCACCTGCGCCGCGGGGCAGTGCGTGCTGTCAGACGGCGAGTGCGAGTGCGCCACGCTCCATACCGCGTTGAGCGCGGAGACCACCTGTGCTGTCTCGAACGAGTACGGTTCCTGCTCCGGGGCGCGGCGCTGCGAGGCGGCGGGGCTCACGGCGTGCGACGCCAAGACGCCCGCGGCCGAGAGCTGCAACGGCCTCGACGACGACTGCAACGGCACGCCGGACGACGGCGTGACCGGGAGCTGCCCGATCACGAATCAGTTCGGCACCTGCCAGGGCACCGTACTCTGCATCGGCGGCACGCCCAAGTGCGACGGCACGCCTCCGCAGGCCGAGCTCTGCAACGGCGGGGACGACGACTGCGACGGCTCGATCGACGAGGGTTTCACGGACAAAGACCTCGACAAGATCGCCGACTGCGTCGACGGCGACACCGACGGCGACGGCTGGTCCAACGAGGAAGACAACTGTCCATTGGTCTCCAACGCCGATCAGCTGGACCTGGACGGAGACAAGCAGGGCGACCTCTGCGACGCCGACGATGACGGGGACAGCTCCCCGGACGAGCTCGACTGCGAGCCGCGGCAGAAGCTGGTCTACCCGTTCGCCACCGAGGTGTGCGACGGCATCGACAATGACTGCGATCTCAAGACCGACGAGAAAGCCTGCGACGACGCCAACAGCTGCACGGATGACGTCTGCGACCCAAGCTCCGGCTGCATCTACACGTACAACGCGGCCGTCTGCAACGACGCCAACCCGTGCACCACCAGCGACGCTTGCAGCGGCGGGCTGTGCGCCGGCGCGTTCCTCAACTGCAACGATCAGAACCCCTGCACCACGGACGCCTGTTCGCCCACCCAGGGTTGCCAGGCTGTGCCCAACACGCTCGCGTGCTCGGACAACAACGCCTGCACGGCCGACGACACCTGCTCCGGCGGGGTCTGTTTGCCGGGCAAGCAGGCCCCCTGCTCTGACGGGAACCCGTGCACTGCGGACTCGTGCGCAGCCGCTACGGGCTGCACCTCCACGAACATCGGCGGCGTCTGCGACGACGGCAACGCGTGCACCAGCGGCGACGTCTGCGTCGCTGGGACATGCGAGGGCTCGTTCGCTGATTGCGACGACGAGAACCCCTGCACGGTCGACTCCTGCGACGTCGAGACCGGCTGTGGCAACAAGGCCGTCCCCAACGGCGGGGTCTGCAGCGACGGCAACGCCTGCACCGACGAAGACACGTGTCAGGACGGCGAGTGTGTCGGCGGCTCCGGCGGCTGCGACTGCGAGGTGGACGCCGACTGCAAGGACTTCGAGGATGGTGACCTCTGTAACGGCACCCTCTTCTGCGAGCTCTCGGGCGGCAAGAAGACCTGCGCGGTGAAGCCGGGAACCTTGATCAGCTGCGCCGTTACGCCTGGGTTGTCGACTTCGTGTGCCTCGACGCTCTGCGAGCCGTCCACAGGCACGTGCAGCACCGTGATCGGGCCGAACGGCGTGGTCTGCAGCGACGCGAACGCCTGCACCCAGGCAGACAGCTGCAGCGCCGGGAAGTGCTCCGGCATCGCGACGGTCTGCCAGGACGGGGAGCCGTGTACGAACGACCTCTGTGACACGGCCATCGGCTGTATCTACGAGAAGGTGGCCGGGTTCAAGCTCTGCGACGACGGCAACGCGTGCACCAAGAACGACGCCTGCGAAGCTGGCATCTGCATCGGCAAGCAGGCGGTGGTGTGCAATGACAACAACCCCTGCACCGCCGACACCTGCAGCCCGGTCGGCGGCTGCGGTTACGCGCCTCTGGTCGGTACGTCGTGCGACGACGGCAGCGCCTGCACCACCGACGACACGTGCGGAGGCGGCTCCTGCGCCGGCACCGCCCTGGCGTGTAACAACGGCAACGCGTGTGATGGCGTCGAGCTCTGCAACCCCATCACGGGCTGCGTGCCGGGTGTGGCGTTGCAGTGCAATGACGGTATCTCATGCACAGTGGACGCGTGCTCCCCCTCGGAGGGCTGCACCCACGCGCCGAACAACGCGCCGTGCACGGACGGCAAGTGGTGCAACGGCTTCGAGCAGTGCAGCCTCACGGCGGGCTGCGTGCCGGGGACTCCGCCCCTGCTCGCCGACTCGGTGGACTGCACCATCGACACCTGCGACGAGGCCACGGACAAGGCGCTCCACATCCCGGACGCTTCGAAGTGCTCCGACGGCAACGAGTGCACCACCAACACCTGCGACCCAACCGCCGGGTGCAAGCTCGCGAACGCGAGCAACGGCCTGCCCTGCGTGGACGGAAGCGCGTGCACGGCCAACGCGGTCTGCACGGCCGGCGTCTGCGGCGGTGGCGAGCCCTGCGAGGCGAACGGGCAGATCTGCTCGGCGGGAATCTGTGTGGGCGGGGGGACCGCCAGCGTGCGGTTCGTCTCGGTGAGCAAGGTGGTCGAGTCGAGTCTCATCAGCGCCCGTCTCGTAGTCACGCCCACCGTGGGCGGACCGGCGAACGGGACCAGCACCAAGGCACGCTTCGGGGCGATCCTCGAGGCCCTCGAGCTCTGGTAGCGGTGGCAGCTGAACTCTAGGTAGGGGATTCGGGTCTGCGCACCCGTTCGGTCCACCCCGGCGAGGGGTCGACCGCGTGAGGAGGGAGTCATCATGGGTCGTTTCATTCGAGTCGTGGCGCTTTGGTGCGCGTTGTCTGCCCCGGCGTTTGCCCAGAACCACCTGATGGTCGAGGGCGTGCTCCGCGATAACAGCGGGAACGCGCTCGACGGCACCTTCGACCTCACCTTCGCCCTGTACGCGGCGTCCACTGGTGGGAGCCCGGTCTACTCCGAGGCGCACCCGGCCACCGTGGTCTCCGGCGGCCTCTTCCAAGAGCGGATCGGCGCCACCACCACGCTCTCCGCAGCCGTGTTCGCGAGCAACGCCGCGCTGTGGCTGGGGGTCACGATCGCGGGTCAGCCCGAGCTTCCGCGGACGCCGCTGGAGACCGACCCGTACGCGTTCCGGGCGCTGACTGCGTCCCTCGCGGGGGGGCTCGACTGTGTCGCGTGCGTGGACGCCAGCCAGGTCGCCTTTCCCTACGCCGCCGCGGCCACAGCAGGCGGCGACGCCGCGGTTGCCTTGCTCGCGAAGGACGTGGAGTGCACCGGCTGTATCTCGGCGGACCACCTCGCGGCGGGTGCGATCGAGGCGGCCGACGTCACGTTCGACGACAGCGTCACGAAGCTCGGCGCCACGAACGTGCAGTCGGCGATCGAGCGCTTGAAGGCGCTGGTCGGCACCGGCGGCGCCAGCAACGTCAACGAGGGCAACGGCACGGTCATCCCCTACGTGAGCCAGTGGGGCCTGCCCTCGTACGGCGTGGCAACCGAGTACGTGCACCTCATGAACCCCACCAAGCCGAAGGTGATCATGTGGATGTACGGCGGTCAGAGCAGCGGGTTCAGCTCGTCCAACAACCTCATCGTGTCCAACAGCTACGTCGCCAACAAGGCCTCTGGCGGGGCGTCCGGGAACAAGGGCGAGACCTCGCTGCAGATCAGCAACCCCGCGATCTTCAACACGGGCGACCACATCCTCATCCACCAGACCGTCGCGGCCGCCGGCGCTGCCACACCCTCCGGGACCTGGGAGCTGAACGCCATCAAGGCGGTCACCGGGAACGCGCTGTCGCTCGCCCGCCCCCTGGAGAACACCTACGTCTCCAATACGAGCTCCGGTAACGCGGGTACGCCACGCGCGCAGGTGGTCAAGGCCGCGTCCTACAACATCCTCGAGGTCGTGAACGGGGGGCGCGTCTACCCAGAGCAGTCCTACGACGGCAACGTAGGCGGGATCGTCTACGTTCGCGCGCAGAACATCTCGGTGAAGACCGGCGGCGCGATTCACGCCGATGCCTTCGGCTATGCCGCCACGTCGTGTTGCTACAGCTCGTATGGGGCGCAGGGGATGAACGAGTGCAACGCGACGGAGTGGAAGGGCGGGACTGACGCTTATTGCTCCGGCGGCGGGGGCTCTTGGGGACAGAACTGCAGCTACTGTGGCGACCGCAACACCGGGGGCGGCGGCGGCGGCAACAAGACCGCGGGCGAGGCGGGCTACACCAACGGCAGCTACCAGGCCGGCAAGGGCGGGGCCGCGAAGGGCACCGCCGACGCGAAACAGCTGCATATGGGTGGGGCCGGCGGCGGCACGTGCTCCTCCGGTGGCGGTGTCGGCGGCGGCCTCGTGGTGCTCGGGGCGAAGACCATCATCGTCGAGAGCGGCGGGCGGGTCAGCGCTTCGGGCCAGCAGGCCGGAGGGAACAACTCGTGCCACTATGGCGGCGGGGGTGCTGGCGCAGGCGGCTCCGTGGCGCTCTACGCCGATGTCATCGACGTAGACGGGACGGTCGAAGCCAAGGGGGGGGCGCGAAGCCCTGGCTATGCGGGTTGGTATGGCGGTGCGGGCGGCGAGGGCTGGGTCTTCCAGAAGACGCCGGTCGCTGGCATCGTGAACCAGAGCTTCGCCACGGGCGTGGAGATCTCCGTGGACGGCGTCAACATCACCCCGTCGGTGGGCGATCCCAACGCGAAGGGCGCCCCACACTGGGACGCTACGAACAAGCGGTGGGGCGCTACCGGGACGGACGCCTGGAGCACGGGCCCGCTCGACCTCACGAACGTGGTCAACTGGACCCTGGGCGAACACCGCATCGACCTCAAGGAGACGGGCGGCGCCGGTGGCGACCTCAAGAGCTACATCTACGTGCTCTACCCGTTCACTGCGTCCAAGCCGCCCGCCAACGACACCTGCGCTGGCGCTATCGCGCTGGACGCGGCCACCGCGCCGGTGGTCGTGAGCGGCACCACCGAGGACACCATGGGTAAGACCCGGGCCACCGACGATCACTCCATCGCGGGCTGCGGCGGCGCGGGGGGACCCGACGTGGTCTACAAGGTCGAGATCCCGGTTCGCTCGCTCATCAACGCGGTGCTCGTGGCGCCGTTCTCGGCCAAGCTCTACCTCACCAAGACCAGCTGCACCGCGACCTCGGCGGTCTACTGCGCCGCGGGCTCCGAGCTGAGCACCCACCCGCTGGATCCCGGCACCTACTACCTCTGGGTCGACTCCGACGCCGCGGGGGCGAAGGGCGACTTCTCCCTCGCTGTGTCCACCGTCCCGGCACCGCTTCCCACGCACGACACCTGCGCGGTGCCCTTCGTGCTCACCCTCAGCGGGACGGGAACGGCGTCGCACACCAGCTCGAGCTTGTATGCTCTCGACGACTACAAGGGCCTCTGTCCGGCCGCCAAGACCGGTGGCCCCGACGTGGTCTACGAGGTCACCGCCGGCACGGGGCAGTCGATCACGGCGTCGGTCACTGCGGCGTTCAAGCCCATTATCTACATCAAGGCCTCGGACTGCGCGACGGGCTTCCCGCTCACGTGCAGCGCCACGGGGACCGCGACGGTGCAGGGCGTCCAGGGCGGCAAGTACTGGATCGTGCTCGACGGCGAAGCCGAGAAGGAGTGGGGCGCTTACACCCTGAATGTGACCGTCCAGTAGGTCGGCGCCGGGCGACGCGGCCGCCTCAGGTTGGCTTGTCCTGCCGCTTCGACTCCCGCCGCTCGCCGAACAGCAGCCGGGTCTCCAGATGCGCGCGTTGGGCCTCGTAGAACTCGGTCAGGAAGTCGAGGGGCGGCGACATGTCCGCCGGGTCCCACCCGATCTTCTTGCGGATTCGGCTGGCGACGACAGCGAGGCCCTCGGACTGGTCCTTCTCGCGGGCCCTCTGCAGCAGCTCGTCCAAGACGTGCAGCTCCTTGATGCCGTACACCGAGAGCTGATCGGCGGTGAAGTGGCGTGTGGCCTTGAGCTGAAGGCTCTTGGCCACGTCGGGGAGCAGCGAGGGTTTGGGCACGCACACCACGAGGGTGCCTGCGATCATGTCGCCGAGACGCTGGCCGGTGCGCGAGAAGAGCGGGACGAGACCTGCCGCCACGAACCACAGAAATAACAGGACGGACATGGTGCCCGAGCCGCTGGCGGCTGCGCTGAGGGGCACGTAACACTCAAGCTCCCGGGTGAGGTTGCGCGCAAACACCATGCCTGGCTCGAGGGGGCCACCGTCGGCCGCGATCACCTGGAGACCGCATCGCCGCTTCCCCCACGTCTGGCCGTTGCCTCTCAGCTCAGCCAGGGTGAAGTAGAAGTTGCGCATCACGAACCCGAAGACCACGCCCAGCGCGTTGAACAGCGCCCCCTGGCTCACGAGCGCCAGCAGGATGAGCGGCCCCAAGAGCAGGAGGAGCTGGGCCAGGAAGTCGAGGAAGAACGCCGTCACCCGCTCGGGCCAGGCGGCCAGCTCCCAGGCGAGCGGGACGTGCTCACTGGTGTAGATCGTCACGGTCCGCCTCATGCGGGGACCCGCCGCGTTGGGCCGCGGACGATCACCACGGCCCAGAAGATGGCAGTGACCGCGATGATCCCGGCCCGCACCCAGGGATCGGTCACCGTCTGCCGGACGATCCCTTCGATCAATGCCGCGAAGAAGAGCATCACCACTGCAGCTGCGGCGAGGCGTGCGGCGCGCCGGCCGGCGAGCCTGAGCGCGTCACTCCGGGAGTGGGGGCCGGGGAAGAGCCAACCGGCTGCGAGGCCGAGGCCCGCCGCCCCTGCGACCGCGATAGCGAGGAGCTCCGTCACGCCGTGGGGGAGGAGCCACAGCCACACATCGCCGAGGAGGCCCCGAGACGCGTACAGCGCCGAGAAGGCGCCCACCGTGAGGCCGTTCGAGAACGCCAGGAGCAGCACCGGCACACCGGCCAGGATCCCGAGCGAGATACAGCCGAGCGCGATCTGGGAGTTGTGCGCGAAGAGGAAGGCGGCGAACGAGACCAGCGTCTCGGTCAGAGACTCCTTGGAGTACAGCACCGCGCGGAGCGACTCGGTTGAGCTGGTCGGTCCTCGACCATTGGCGAGCGCTTCGGGCACGAAGCTGTCGTACTCGGCAGGATCGGCGGCGACCAGCCCGTGTCCGACAAGGACACCGAGCACCAGGGTGAACAGCGTGAGCCCGATCAGACCGCGCGCCTCGCGCAGCGCGTTGGGGAGGGTCTCTGTGAGCGCCTGGGCGAGCCCGCGCCACAAGCCGACTCGCGGCCGATGGAGCACGAGGTGCGCACGGGCGGAGAGGCGCTCGAGGTACTCCGGGAGGCCGCGCTCGAGGGAGGTGGCCCGTGCGACGGAGAGGGAAGAGACCGTCATGCGGTAGAGGATCGGGAGGAGGTGGAGCTGCTCTGCGGTGAGCGAGTCGAGGCCGCGCTGCTCGGCGGCCTCCACGAGCGCCTCGAGGTGCCGCCAGCCGTCCTCACGCTCTGCGCGGAACTTCACCGAATGCAGCGTGCTCATCCGATCCGCTCACGCCGCTTGAGGTCGAGGTACCGATTCACCGCCGCCGGCCCTACGGCATGCGCGGGGAGGTCCACGGTGCTCACCCCCGCCTGCTGGAGACGGCGCAGCACTCGCTGCCGATCGAGGAGGTGAGAGTGCGCCACGACGGCGCCGGCCAGGGCTTCGTGCGTGGACGGCGTGGCGTCGGTGAGCGCCGAGAGGGCCGGGTTCTGGAGCCCCACGAAGAGCACGAGATGGCGGGCCGCGAGCCGTCCGAGGTTCTGAACCATGAGCTCGGCTGTGACCGAGTCCGTGAAGTCGGTGAGCACGATCACGAGCGAGCGGCGCTTCAGCCTCCCGAGGAGCGCGGTGAGACCCACGGTGTGGTTGGTCTCGGCGGCCGAGTAGGCGAGGCGCGCCGTGGCAGCAACTAGCTGAGAGAATCCGGTGACGCCGGAGCGCGCCTCGAGCGCGAGCCGCGGCTCGTCGTCGTACGCCACGAGGCTCACGCGATCGCCCGCGCGCACCGAGATCCAGCCGAGCAGCAGCGCTGCGTCGATCGCGTGGTCGAGGCGCGGGACCGGCGGCGTGCCGTCTCGGGCGGGGCTGATCGGCTCGGCCATCGTTCGCCCGGTGTCCACCACGAGCACGACGTGGTGGTTGCGCTCGACCCGGTTCAGGCGCACCAGGAGCTTCCCGTGGCGGGCCGACGACTTCCAGTCGATGCGGCGGTGGTCGAGACCCGGCTGGAACTCCATGAGCGAGTAGAACTCGCTGCCGTCGCCGCGGTGCTTCTCGACCTTCACGCCCACCTCGCGCGATGCGTCCGAGAAGAAGCGGAGCGCGGATTCGCGCATGCGCCGGACGCTGGGGATCACGGCGACCTCCACGTCCGACACGGGGAGGCGGAGCTCCAGGGCCATGAAGCCGAGCGACGAGCTTACGCGCACCCAGACCGCCTCCACCGCGCCCGTCCCGCGACGGAGGGTGGCGCAGCTCACCTTAGTGGGCGCGTCTTCGGAGGGCGCGTGGAGAGTCTCTCCGCGTGGTATCGCGAGCGGCGGCCGGAGCTCGAGCGCGAAATGCCCGCCTCTCGGGACGCCGCGGAGCACCACCGCTACCACGACCTCCTCGCCGAGGCCCACCGTGGCCGGAACGCTCACCGTGGCGCCGACGCCGCGGCGCGAGGGCAAGCGCGAGAGCTCGACGCCCAGTACCGCCGCGAACACGGCCCAGTACGCGGCGTAGGCGCCCCAGAGCCCCGCGTGGACCATAGCGGGAAGCGCGGCGAGGAGGAGGCCGGGTAACAGCGCCCAGACGGCGCGCCGGGTGGGGCGAACGACCCACGAGCCCGCGCCGGTATCGGCGCTCCGAATGGGCGCCTCGTCCTCGACCTCGATCGGGA
Organism: Pseudomonadota bacterium; assembly: GCA_005776725.1. GTDB lineage: Bacteria > Myxococcota_A > UBA9042 > SXOO01. Next base: position 36,052 of record SXOO01000206.1, read on the forward strand.
TCACCGGGGGACCGGCACCGCGGCCACGATACGGTCGAGCACCCGGGCCGTGGTGAGGCCCTCGACCTCCGCGGCTGCCGACAGCAGCAGGCGGTGTCGCAGCGTGTGACCCGCCAGCTCCTTCACGTCGTCTGGCACCACGTAGGTCCGGCCGCGCAGCGCCGCGAGCGCCCGCGACGCCGAAGCCAGCATAGCGCCGGCGCGGGGCGACGCCCCCGAGGCCACGGCGGGGTCCTCGCGGGTGCGGCGGACCAGATCGACCACGTAATCCACCAGCGCGGATGAGAGCGTCACCTGCTCCACGACGGCTCGGGCGGCGGCCAGCTGCTCCCGGGTGGCCACCACACTGAGCCCGAAGGACTCGAGCGGCGGCGTGGCGGTGCGGTGCCCGTGCTGCGCCACGATCGCGCGCTCCTCGTCCCGCGAGGGCAACGGCATCGTCACCTTGAACAGGAACCGGTCGAGCTGCGCCTCGGGCAGGGGAGAGACGCCCTGGCTCTCGA
>SXOO01000207.1 GCA_005776725.1 Pseudomonadota bacterium
GACGAGGTCGGCGAAGCACCTCTGGGAGTCCAGCCGAAGCTGCTGCGGGTCCTGCAGGACGGCGAGTTCGAGCGCGTGGGCGGCGGGCAGTCACTCAACGCCGATGTGCGCGTGGTCGCCGCGACGAATCGAGACCTGCACACGGCAGCCCAGCAGGGCAGCTTCCGGCAAGACCTCTTCTATCGCCTCGCGGTCATCCCGATCCGCGTTCCGTCCCTCAGGGAGCGCCCCGAGGATCTGCCAGGACTCGTCGCGCTCACGCTACGAGAGCAGTCGCTCCGAACCGGTCGGGCGCTGGGCCTGTCGCCGGAGGGATGGGAGCGCGTGCGCCGTCACCCTTGGCCGGGGAACATCCGCGAGCTCGAGAGCGTCCTGCTTCGCGCTGCGGTCTTCGAGTCCGGAGATGCGCTCGAGCTCTCGGACCTGTCCCCCGAGCCCCGGGCTCTGAGCGCTAGAGCGCCGAACGAGTGGCCCACGCTTGACCAGCTCGAGCGCCGCTACGTGGAGCAGGTGATTGAGCACACGCAAGGGCGCATCGAGGGCCCACGGGGCGCTGCTCAGCTCCTGGACCTGAAGCCGTCCACGCTCAGAAGCCTCATGAAGCGCCTGGGCGTACCCACCGTGAGGAGCTCGAAATGAGTCGTCGTGCACTTCTCACGTGTGTCGCGCTCCTTGGTGCGTGCGCGGAGTCGGGGAGCCACCCGTCCGTCGTCAGGAACGAGTGGCAGGTTGAGTACCAGCACGCGGACGGCGCCCTCATGTCCATCTGGGGCACCGAGTCCGGCGAGGTCTGGGCGGTTGGCGGCCAAGCGGGTCGCGGGCTGATCCTCGAACGACGCGATGGCGCGTGGCAGCCGGCGCCGGTGGCGGCGCATGGGCTCCTCTGGTGGGTCTACGGTTTCGGACGGGACGATGTCTACGCCGTCGGGGAGCAGGGCGTGGCGCTCCACAACGACGGGTCCGGCTGGCGGCCCGTACCGGTCGCATGGGGCGGGACCCCATTGAGCGATCGCACCCTCTACGGGCTCTGGGGAGCGTCCGGGGACGACGTCTGGGCGGTCGGCGGCGATCCGAACGGCGGTCAGGCCGTGGTGTTGCGCGGTAACCGAGAGGGGTTGTCGCCAGTCGATGGGATCCCCGCCGCGCTGCTGCCGAGCGCGCTGTTCAAGATCTATGGCTTCACCGCGGACGACGTCTTCGCGGTGGGCACGGCCGGCACCGTGCTGCGGTGGTCAGGCGGCGTCTGGACACGTGACGAGGTGCCCACGGACAAGGCGCTCACGTCCTTGTGGGGGCGCTCCGCGACCGACGTCTACGCCGTGGGCGGGGTGGACCAGGGGGTGGTCCTGCACTACGACGGCACCCGCTGGGGGGTCGTGGACACCGTCGAGCCCGGACCCGGGTTGTTCGGGGTCTTCACCGCTCCGGGCCAGCCGGTGGTCGCAGTCGGCGGAGGCCCGCGTGTGGTGGAGATGGCCGGCCCCGGTCGCGTGGAGGAGCCTTGGGTCCCGGTCGAGTCCTTCGACACGGTGCTTCACTCGGTCTGGGGGGACGGCAGCTCGGCGCTCTGGGCGGTTGGGGGCTCTCTCCTCTCGTATCCGGCGCCGATGAACGGGGTCGTGCTCCGGCTCGAGGCCCGCTGACCGACCGGATCCGCTCGCGCCCCGTCGTGGGCGATGCACGATATGTCGCGGATCGTATCTACGGGGCAGAGGGGGTACGCGCGCGGGGGGCGTTCGGGCGCACCCGTCGAGGGCGCGAGAGCGCGGCCCCGGCACGCTTCCTGCTCGGACGCAGCAGGCTCGAGCACGCGGAGCCCAATAGGACACGCGCATGGCATTCGGATCACAGACCTTGGGGCGTACTGTCCCGTCGCTCGACCGGGGAACGGGTGTGCTGCTATGCACGGTTGCCGCCTCGCTCGCGTGCAGAGAGTCCACCGAGACCGCGCAGAGTTCGTGCTCCGACGAGCCAGGCACGATCTGCACCTGGGCTGGCACGGGGGACGCGGGGTTCAACGGTGACGGCCTTGCTCTCACAGCCTCGTGGATGTCCTGGCTCGTCGACATCACGTTTGCTTCGAGCGGCAAGACCTACGTGCTCGACTGGAACAACCACGCCGGTCCGCGAGGTGATGGCCGACGGGACCTTCCTCACCGTGATCGGTGACGGCTTCGTCGGGGATGGCCCGGCGGATCGGTCCGATCTCATCGCGCCGGGCGCTGATGGCGACACCGTCACCCTGAACCACCCGACGCAGCTCGTGGAGCTTCACGACGGGTCCATGCTCCTGGCGTCGTGGCACAACCACAAGATGCGGCGCTACGATCCCACGACTGGCAAAGTTCTTGTCACGTGTGGCGGCGACCCGGGCTATCACGGAGACGGGGGCCCTGCGACGAAGGCCCGGCTGAATCAGCCCATCTCCATCGCCCTGCGCTCCGATGGCGGCCTGTTCATCATGGATCAAAGGAATCAGGTCATTCGGCTGATCGATGCTGACGGCTTCATTACGACGGTCGCCGGAAAGCGCGTGGTGGTGCCGGGATCGCCGCTCCCTGAGGGGGGCTACGACGGCGAAGGCGGCGCCCCGCTGGAGGCGCGGTTCAACCAGCCGACCGGTTCCAACCCCCCGCCGGGCGGAGGGATCGCGCTCTCCCCCGGAGACGACGAGGTGATCTACCTCGCCGATCAGCTGAATCAGCGGATTCGAAAGGTCGACCTCCGGGCGCAGGTGGTGAGCACAATCGCAGGGACCGGTGTGCCCGGCTTCTCGGGCGACGGCGGCCCGGCGGTCAGCGCTCAGATCCACACGCCGCGAGAGATCGGCTTCGGGCCAGACGGGCGCCTCTACGTGGCTGACCAGGGCAATCACCGCATACGCGCCGTGGACCTCTCTTCAGGCCTCATCGAGACCGTCGCAGGCAACGGCACCGCGGCGTTCGCCGGCGATGGGGGCCCAGCCGCGCTGGCGAGCCTGAATCTCCCAAGCGGTTTCACCTTCCACGGCAGTCACTTGTACATCGCCGACACCGAGAATCACCGGGTGCGGCGCGTTACGTTGGCGTCCCCCTAGACGGCTCCACGCGGCGAACGCGCGTCGCGGATCCCGGCGGCACCCACTGAACCCCTCGTCTGATCGCCCCATGGAACGGCGACTTCTGGAGATACCCCATGCGTCAGATCTCGCGTCACTTCCGCTGGCCGCTGGGCGCCGCAATCAGCCTGGGCTGCACTACCGAAGAGGCCCCTCCGTTCACTTGCGCCGAGGCGCCGGGGACGATCTGCACGGTGGCGGGTAGCGGCATCGCTGGCCTTGGCCACGATGGGGAGCTCCCGACGTCGGTGCCGCTCTATCTCCCACAGGACGTGACCGTCGGCGACGACGGACGGCTCTACATCGCCGACTGGAACAACCACCGGATCCGGGTCATCGACAACGGCGTGGTCGAGACCCTGGTTGGCACAGGCTACTTGGGCGACGCGCCCGATGGGCCGGCGCTGGGGGCCTCACTCAACCACCCCACGCACGTCGCGTTCGCGCCCGATGGGAAGCTGATCGTCTCGGCGTGGCACAACTCGAAGGTGCTGGAGCTCGATCTCCAGTCGAACCAGCTGCGCACCATCTGCGGCAACGGCCTTCGGTCGTGGGGTGGCGACGGCGGCCCCGCCGCGAAGGCGTTGCTCGACCTGCCAGTGGCCGTGGACTTCGACAGCAAAGGCCGCATGGTCATCTCGGATCAGGCGAATCAGCGCATCAGACGCATCGAGTCGGACGGCACGATCAACACCATCGCGGGCCCTCCGTCGGACTATATCCCTCCGGGCTTCGAGCGCGTCGTGCCCGAGGGCAAGCCGGCGAAGTTCTGCCGCGTCCCCGACGACCCCGCGGCCCCCACCCCTGAAGAAAGCCGTCTGGCAAACGGAGACGTCAACCCCGCCTGTCTCTCGGTGGGCGTCTACCCCCAGGGCTTCGGCGGCGACGGTGGCCCGGCAGTCGGGGCCTTCATGAGCCAGTCGTCGGGTCAACAAGCGCCACCCTCGGGCCGGCTGGAGATCGGCAGCGACGACACGGTGTACTTCACCGACACGTTCAACCACCGAGTCCGGGCTGTCTCGCCAGACGGCATGATCCGCACGTTCGCCGGCTCGGGTCCCGCGGACTACGATCCCAACTACGCGGGCGGTTACGCAGGTGACGGCGGCCCCGCCGACCAGGCGCTGCTCAAGGGCCCCGTCGACGTGGCCGTTGCGCAGGACGACACGCTGTATATCGCCGACACGCAGAACTCCTGCGTGCGCGTGGTGCGCGGGGGGACCATCGACACCTATGCGGGGCAGTGCGGCAAGCGCAGCTTCGGGGGGGACGGCGGGGCGCCGACAGCGGCGCTCCTCAATCGACCCTACGGCGTTGCGCTAGATAGCGCCGGGAACCTCTACATTGCGGACACGCACAACCATCGGGTCCGCATCGTCTACGCGGCAGCCGACTAAGGCGCACCACCACGGGGCGGCGGTGCGCGGTCGGATGCCACGCGCGCTTGCTACGGGCAGCCTTGGCGGAGGCACGCTGGTACGACGGGGCGCAGCGCACAAGAGAGATAACCCAAGACGCAGGCGACGGCCGCGCAGGCCCGGCGCCCAGCCATCGGGCTGGGTGAAGGCCGCTAGGGGTGCCCCATTGGAGTCTTCGCTGGCCGCCGTCGCACGGCGTTGATCGCTAGGCGGACCGGTGTCTCGCCAGGCGGACCGGTGCCTCGCCAGCGGACCGGTGCCTCGCCAGCGGACCGGTGCCCGGCGTTACGCCGGCGGTCAGGACCGCACGGGCGCGAAACCGTCGCTCAAAGGCCGTTAAAAGACGAAAGGCCCCGACCGTCAGGTCAGAGCCTCTCTCAGATCCAGCAGCGACCGGGCGGCCTTAGCCGTTGACCGGCAGGCTCCGGCTATCGGATCCCTGGGAGACCGGTGCGGCTACCGTGCCGACGAAGCCGCCCGCGTCCCGGCGGAGCCAGACCTCCCAGGCCACGTCGTCCTCACCGAAGTACCGACCCGTGATCCGGGACAGCGCCGCGGAGTAGACCCGAGCCTCTTCGTCCGAGGCCGACTCACGCAGCTCGTCCACGAGGCCCTTCAGGGGCGCCACGGACGGCTTCAGCTCGAACTCGCCGACCAGCTGACCGGCCACCCGACGGGCGATATCGAGCCGCGTCTCGCCCTGCGACGACTTCATCGACCGGAACGAGCGGATGAGCACCATCGTGAATCCAGACAGCAGGATGAGGCCGACGACCACACCGCCGACGACCAAGGGGGCCGAAGAAACGGACGCCGCCAAGGGCGACGCGCTCGCGGTCCCGGTGGCAAGCAGCGCACCAGCACCAGCCAGGTTCCTAAAGGTCTTGTTGTCTCTCATCGCATCCCCCAGTGTGCGGGCCGGCACGCGCGATCACTGTCGCAGATCGCGCACGAGTGGCACCACAATGGGCAGCGTACCGGTCTGCCGATTGGTGTCAAGCGGGGAAACATGGCTCCGCTGCGAGAACTTCCCGTGCCAGCACGCCCGTTCTATAAGGTCGGCCCACGAGGTCGGCCCCTCTCCCGGAGCACCCTTTCACACGAGGCCCCCAATGCAAGTTCATCGAGTGCTGCTGCTTGTCGCAGGTTCCCTGGTCTCACAGGGGTGCGCCGACAAGAAGCCTGCCGCGGGTGCGCCCGCCACGCCGCCTCCTGTAGCCGCTGCACCCGCGCCGACGCCGGCGCCGGCCCCTGCGGCTGCCACGAGCCCGGCCGCTCCGGCGGTCGCGGTCGACGCAGGCGCCGAGGATGCCGGACCGACCGCTCGTCCGGATACCGGCCCGACCTCGCCGCTGCCGGCCGCGCGTACTCGGCTCACGGGGGCGTCGACTGCAGACGCCCTCGCCATCATGAAGGAGCTTCGCGCTCACGCGACTGGAACCCCAGCCGCTCCGGACGCTGCCGAAGCGCTAGCCCTGCTGGAGGCCGAGGCGTTGACGCGGCTCACGAAGGCGGTCGAAGGCGCCGACGCCGAGGTGACTTCGCAGCTCCTCGACGCGTTGGTCGGCCCTGCCGGCGCGCCCCTGCCGGGCACCGCGCAAGCCGTGGCTGACGTGGCACGCATGGCGCGGGCCGGTGTCACGCTCTGGGACGCAGCAGCCCTCGAGCCGCACGCCAGCGGGGACACGCCCCTCGCCAGCCTCGCCACGGTGCTTCGAACGAAGTCCCTCGCAGCAGCGGCCGAGGTCTTCCGGGACACCAGCGCGGCCGGTCTGTCGGCCTCAGCGAAGTCGCTCGCGAGCGGAGGTTGGCGCTGCGCCGCGGCGACTGGCCCAGAGGCGGCCGAGTGCCCGGCAGAGTGGTTCGGGCTGCCGGACGCAGCGTCTCTGGCTGCAGTGCCCAGCGCCGCCCTGCCCCTCCTGCGGGCAGCCCTGTTGGCCCGGAGCGCGGCCACGCCCCCGTCCGGCATCGTCGCGCTCCCCTCGGATCCGGAGGCGGCGCCTCCAGGGGCAGGGATCGCGGGCGAACGGACGAGCTGGCTCCCGGCCGAGACACTTGTCGTGCGGAAGGAAGGCGCGAGCCTCACTGAGCGGCCACACCTCGACCTCGCTACGGGAAAGCTGGTGGCAGGTCGACCGTGGCCGGGAGAGATCGCGCAGAACGCCGAGAGCCTCGAGGCGGTGAAGGACACGGAGGGCGTGGCAAAGCTGAGCCGAGCGGCTGGAGAGGCGCGGCTCTCGAAGGAGCGCGAAGAGGCGCTCTCGGGAGCCCCGGCGGGGCGCGACCCGCGGAACGCGGCCCGGGCGTCCGGTGCTTGGGTCATCGGCGCCTCCATCGCGCCAGAGGTGCCCGCCTCGGTCTTCGCCCCGGCACTGGCCGCGGCGCAGCAGGCCGGCTTCGGCCAGCTGCGCGTGCAGCGCGATGCGGGCACGTTGCCGGTCCTCCTGGGTCGCGACGCCGTGCCGGAGGCCAGGTCCAGGGCGGAGGAGCCGATGCGGGTCTCGCTGGGCGTGGACGCAGTGAAGGTCATCGCGGCCCGTTCGAAGGCGGCGCCTATGGCACCCGCCGAGGTGCCGCCGGCGTTCGCCGAGGCTGCCAAGGTGGTGAAGAAGGGTGAGCGCGTGGTCTCTGCCGAGCTCGCGACCACGGACACCGCGGCGATCGTAGAGCTCGTGAAGGCGGTCCGGGACTCGGAAGGCTCGGGAGCGGTGATCGTGGTCGAGCTGCGGCCCGAAGTCACCGCCGCGCGCGCGTTCGAGGTGGTGGCGGCCCTTGGGGCAGTCGGTCCCGCGGCGCAGACGGGCGTGGGCGAGGTGTACCCGGGCGTGGCCTGTAGCGACGAAGACCCGGCAGCTGGCGCGTGCATGAGCGCCTTCGTCGTCCTCGACGTGGCGCTCCCGGAGCCGAAGAAAGCGGTGGAGAAGGTGGAGAAGCCCGCTCCCCCACCCGAAGAGCCGAAGGAGCAGGTGGAGTGCGACAAGGCCGACATCAAGAGCGTCATCAGCGCCCGCACCGGCGCCATCCGTTTTTGCTACGAGCGCCAGCTGCAGCTGAACAACGAGCTCAAGGGCAAGGTGGTCGTCAGACTCACCATCGGCTCGGGCGGGGCGGTGACTGCGGCCAGCTCCTCGGGTAACATGCCAGACAAGAGCGTCCACGAGTGCGTGGTCAAGGCCATGAAAGCCCTCAAGTTCAAGCCGCCGAGTGGAGGTGGCTCCTGCGTCGTGAACTACCCGTTCAGCTTCCAGCCCTGACCAACACGGAAGAGGGGCCGGGGCCTCGCCGCGCGCCCTTACCGGCGCGGATGGAGACGCTGGCCAAGGCCCACTCCGACGTGCTGGAGCTGTCTGAATTCCCAGTCGACGACGAGGATCTCGAGCGTGTCGAGGAGGCCCTGGGCCATCCTCTACCGGACGACCTTCGCTCGCTGCTGCGCCTCGGCGACGGCGGCACGCTTCAGCTGCCGCACGCCGTGGTCCACCTAGCCCGCGCGGAGCAGCTCGCGGAGTGGGTGGGCGCTGGGGTTCATGATGAGCTGGATGCCATTCCGTTCGCGCACGACGCGTCTGGAACCGTCTTCGTCATCGACGAACGCGGCGAGTGGGGCGGCGTACCGGGGGGGGTGTATCGAGTGCGCTCCGCCAGGCGTGCAGCGGGGCGTGTAGCCGTTCGGGACGCAGTGCGCCTCGCGGACAGCCTGTCGGACTTCATCGCCCACGTCGGCGCCGGTCGCGACGCGTTTTAACCGGGCGTGGGGCGAGGCGAGGCCTTCCGTGGGCCGCCGGCGCTCAGCGCGTGAGTCGGCAGAGCTTGGTGTTCGGCTTGGACGAGCAATCCTCGAGGATCAGCTTCGCCCCGGGAGAGGCCACGTGATCCACCGCCACCTTGTGGTCCGCCCAGAACGTGGCGGATCCGGCGTCGAGGTTCCAACCCTGGGCCGAGAGCGTGTAGTTACCCGCGTACAGCAGGAAGTGCATGCCATCGTCCATGCAGCGCGAGGGGACGCCAGGCGCCAGTTCGGCGCTCGAGAGGTCGCACGAGCAGGACTGTGAGTCGACGTTGCGGTTGTGCTCGTCCCAGACGTAGACCTCGACGCGATCGACGCCGTTGGTGGAGCAGAGCTCGCCGTTCCGGAACTTCCACGCCACGGCGTAGTCGACGGCCTTCTCCTCGAGGTGGATCGGGCTGCACGTGGCCAGGGCGCCACCCGCCACGGAGCCCGCCACACACGCTACGTTCTCTGCGCCCGCCCGGACGGTGACGTTACCGACCACCCCAGCGTGCGTCGCGACGTCGCTGTTCGCAGGAAACGCTTGAATGTCGACCGTGTAGGCCCCCTCCGGGATGGCGCGGAAGAGGTACTGTCGGATCTGACAAGCCGCCCAGACCGTGTCCACCTCTCCGTCTGCCGTGCTGAGGGTGATCGCCACCTCCGCGAGGCCAACGTCGGTGCAGTCGGCGCCACCGATGTCCCAATTGACAAGCAGGCTCGCGGTGGGTTCGTAGGCCGACCCCCCGCCGCAACCGAGCACGAAGCCCGTGACAAGGCCAAGACACCAATTCGATCGCGTAAAATCGTGATTCGCCATGAATTCGCCTCGCGTGGAGTCCGCAACACCCCTTGGACGCTGCAGTGCCCGCGGTATTCAGCGCTGGGAAGTAACGTCCTCGCCGGAAAGTGGCAAGAAACCTCCCGGGCCAGTGCCGCCGCCGACGCGGCCCACCCCAGCCTGTGGAGAAGTTTGCGGGGACCCGTTGGAACCGCTAGGGTTCTTCGACTTCGGGGGACACAACCCGCGCGGACCGGGGGAACGGAAGAGACGATGACAACAACACTACGCTTCTCCTTCGCGTATGTCGCGGCGCTGGCTGGCGGCTGTGCTCAATGGAACCGGCACGTGTCCGAGCCGGCGCCCTTGGAGCGTAACTTCAGCCACCCGCTCCTCGCCGGACGCGCAGACTACTATCCGAGCCTGGCCACGCCGCGAGACGACGCCCCAAGGGTCGGCTCGGTCGGCGACGGCTCCCAGCGCCGACCACTCGCTCCCAGCGCGGAGAGCACGCCCCGTAAAGCCACGGGTCGCGCGCTCACCGCGGCCGCCCTGCCGCGCGCCGTCAAGGCGGCACCGCCGGCCGCTGAGGGCGCCCCCGAAGTGGCCACGCTGGAGCTCGAGAGCACCGCTAACGGCCTCTCCTTCGCAGGCCAAGCCGAGCCCCCCACCACAGACACCCCGCCTATTGAGGGGAGTGCCGAGGGCGGGGTGGACATTGCCGCTGTCCCGGAGCGTCCCCGAGCGCCGAAAGCCACCGTCGACCTGGGCCTTGGCGACCCGTCCGCAGGCACAGAGCCAGGGGTGCTGGAGGCCGCTGCGGCCGAGTCGAAGCCGGAGCCGAAGCGAGCGCTCACGATCCCCGGGGAGATCAACCCTCGCCGCGCGGAGGGCCCAGACGCCGACGCGGCACGCGAGGCGGTCGCCTTCGATCCGGCGTCGCCGGTCTTGGACGCGCCGGCTCAAGAAACAAAGCCGGAGGCGGCGGAGGCCACGCCCGAGACCACGGGGAGCCACCTCGGCGACGGCACCGCCACGCTGGAGGCGCTAGCGGCAGCGCAGCGGCTGCTCGGCGTGCGCACCCCCTGGGATGAAGGGCGCTTCCTGGCGCACCTCATGGCCGCCGCGGACCTCGACATTCGTGCCGCCGACAGCCAAGGAGTCATCCGCGCGGTCCACGATCACCTCGAGGGCAAGGGCCTCGTGTCGGGGCCCTCGACGCCGCCCGAGCGGGGCGATTTGGTCTTCTTCTCCAACACCTTCGACCGGGACGACGACGGACGCGCCGACGACTGGTTCACGATGGTCGGGATCGTCGAGTCGGTGGACGAGACCATGGTGACCTTTATCGGGGTCACGCAAGGCGAGGTACGCCGGATGGTGTTCGACCTCCAGCGACCCTCGGCCGAGCGCTCAGCTGATGGTGCGGTCTTGAACAGCCATCTCCGAGCCAAGGCGCTCTCGGACCGACCGTTCACGAAGTACCTGGCAGGGGAGCTCGTCGCGGCGTTCGGGCGGCTGCCCAGCGACGCCTTCTGAGACGCAGACCGAACCGGAGACAGACCTTGACGCGCGCGACAGCGGCTGTTACCCCGCGCGGGTCTTGAGGTCCCTCCGCCCGTTCTTCGATGCGCTCACTGCGCCCGCCGCGCCTCTCTGGTTCGGCCTCATCCTACTCGTGGTGCTCTCAGCCGGAATATCGGTGCCCCAGGTGCCCGAGGAGGAGCTGGCGCGCGCTGTCTCCCCGGCCGTTCGCCAGGTAGTGGTCCCGCTGGGACTCAACGATGTGCTGCGCTCCTGGCCTTTCGAGTTCACCGCAGCCCTCATGCTGTTGAGCGTCGCGGGCAGAGGGCTGAGACGGTGGGTGGAGAGCCAGCGGGCTGCGACGGCAGACGGGGACGTAGCCGGCGCCACAGCCGCCAGCTTGGGAGCCGATGCGCAGCGAATAGGAGGAGCGCTCGGCAAGGGCTGGTCGGTGCGCGCCCGTGAGGCGACACGCGGCCCCCGTACCGAAGGGTGGCTGCTGCTCGCGTTGGGCACCACGGTGCTGCTGGTCGGGTCGCTCCAGGCCCCCCTGAGCGCGAGGATACGAGTGCTCGACGGTGACGACGCAGTCGCGCGGGCGCACTTCCTCGCGGAGCGCATCGAGCGGGGCCACCGCGTGCGGTGGGATCCCGGGTTCACCTTGGGCTGCCGAGCCCGGATCGCCCACGCACCCGAGAGCTCGCCCCTGGACTGCCGCCTCACCATCGGCGCCTCTCCGTTCGACGCCAGCGTCGAGCCGGGCCGCGACCTGGAGCTCCCGGAGTGCGGCCCTGGCGCTGCCCCGTGCCGCGTAACGCTGATCGGCGTCGACCGCGCCACGGACGTGGCCGGTGCGACGCTCACACTCTCCGCGCTCTACCCGGTCCACCCCGCTGCGCCGGTCGTCGTGACCACCCCGGTCGGCGTAGGTGACGTGATCGACCTGAACGCGTCCGGCGCGATCGTGACGGCCACGATCGCGGGGGGCGACCCCCTGGCGCTCGTGCCGACCGATGGGCCGCTGCCCAAGATCTCCGCGCGGGTCACGCCCCGCGCGGAGTACTGGTTCGCGGTGCGCTCCACGGCTCCAGACCCTTGGGTCGCGACGGCGTTGGTGCTCCTGGCGCTTGGCGCGGCGCTCCTCGCCGTGGCGCCGTCGTATCGGGTCCGATGGAGGCCGCACCTGAAGACGCTCGAGGTGAGCGGCTTCGGCGCCCTGGCGAACCCCACCCGGGTCGAGACCGCGCTGCGCGAGGCGCTGGCGCGCGGGACGCCGCCCGCATGATCGGCTCGGCTCTCATGATCGCCGCGGCGGCTGCGCTGGCGTCTCCACACCTGCTGGCGCGGCGGCTGGGCAAGGCCCTGTTGTTCTCGGCCAGCGTGGCCACGATGGCCGAGGCAGGCGACGGCAACATCGGCAGCTTCAACATCAGCGGACCCGCCGTGGGCGGCGCGGTGCCCTGCGCTATCGCAGCGGCGCTGCTCACCTCACCTCGGGCTGCTGCGGCAATGGCTCTCCTCGGCGCGCTGTTCGCGCTGACGCCAGCGCAGCCCCCCGACCTCCTGCTCGGACCCTTCGCCACGCCTTGGAGCTTCCTCCACATACTCGCCGGGCTCCTGGCGTCCGCTGCCCTGCTCAACGCCGTGTGCGCGGCGGTAGACGCCCTCTCGGACACCCCCGAGGTCCCGCTGGCCTCTGCGCTCCTCTTGACCCTGGCCCTCCTCCTCACAGGGGCCGGCCAGGTCGTCGGAGTCACCGAGCCGCTCTCGACGCCGATCCAGGCCGCGGACGGCGGGAGCGGGCTCGTCCGCGTGGTCCGGGGCCTCTGGACCAGCGACGCCGCGTGGCTGCGCCTCGGGGCGCTCCCTCCTCTGCTCTACGCGCTCTATCGCACGCTGAGGGATCGCGTCGCGCGGGCCGCGACCGCTCCGCTCCCGACGATCTACGGCTACGTGGCAGCGGCCTTCCTCCTGGCCCCTTTCCTCGCGCTGCCCTGGACCGCGACGGTAGACGCGGGCCTTGGGGCGGAGCTCGACTCGTTGGAGCGCGCGGTAGTGGGATCGCCAAGCAGCCGTCTCCCGTCACCGCCGGTGCTCGTGGCCGCCGCCGTCGCGTCCTTCCTGGCCATCGCCGCCGGGCGGGGCCGGGCCGCTCCCACACCCGTGGCCGCCCAGCGCTGGGCGGATGCTGCGTTGGCTCTCACGATCGCGGCCGCTCTGACCGGGGCCATGTGGTCCAACTACGTCTGGGGAGCGCTGCTCGTGAACGACAGCCGGCTCTTCGGCGCCACACTCACCGCGGCGCTGCTCGGGCTCGCTTCGGTCGCCCGCGCCACCTGGCGCCCTCGGACAGAGCATGCCCTCGTGCTGCTCTCGGGGCTCGCCTGGCTGTGGATGGTCGTGGGCCCCTCGCTCGGATGGACCAGCCCCACGCTGCACTCGTTCTGAACCTCGGCCCCCGTCCAGCGCCACACGCTGAACCGGGTTGCGCGGATCGCGCGCTCTCGGCACCATACGCCGCCCAAAGGAGAATCCGACCATGACCCTCAGCGCGATAATCATGGCAGCCATCCTCGCAGCCGGCCTCGTGGCCTTCGCGATGGGCGTGGTGGTCCGCCTGCGAGTGCTCGGTTTCGCCCGCGCAGAGGTGCGGTGGGACGAGCTTCCGCTCCGCATCGAGCGCGTCGTCGAGAACGTCTTCGGCCAGAAGAAGCTGCTCCAGCGCGGCTGGCGCGGCCTCATGCACGTCATGTTCTTCTACGGCTTCCTGGTCCTACAGACCGTGATGCTCCAGGTGGTTGGCGAGGGCCTCTTCGGCTTCGACTTCAAGCTGCCGCTGGTCGGTGGGACGGCGGCGCTCGGCTGGATGCAAGAGATCTTCAGCGGCGTCGTGCTGGTAGCCGTGGCGATGGCTGTGTGGCAGCGCTACATCGCGAAGAACCCGCACGTGAAGGCACACAGCGAGTTCGACGCGCTGGTCGTGCTCTGCGGCATCTCGGGGCTCATCCTCACGTACTTCGTGACCAACGGGATGCTCATCAACAAGCACCTCGCGGGCGAGGCCATCGGCTCGCTGCCGCCGCTCGAGTCCCTCCCGATCTCGCGGGCCTTCGCGAACGGCATGAGCGGCATGTCCGCAGGGGTCCAGAGCGGCCTCGGCCACGTCAGCTTCTGGCTCCACGCGGGCTTCTTCGTGGCGCTCCTCACCTGGGTGCCCCGCGGCAAGCACTTCCACCTCATCACGGGGCCGCTCAACGTCTTCTTCAACGGCAACGCCACGCACCGCTCGGGCGCCGCGCTCAAGAAGACCGAGATCGACCTCGACAACATGACCGAAGACACGGTCTTCGGCGCCTCCACGCTCGAGCAGCTCTCGTGGAAGTCGATCTTCGACACCTACGCGTGCACCGAGTGCGGTCGCTGCCAGGATCAGTGCCCGGCCTACAACACCGGGAAGGCGCTCACGCCGAAGGGCCTGAACGTCGAGCTACGCAAGGAGGTCGAGCGCGCTGGCCCGCTGCTCCTCCAGGGCAAGCGCGACCAGGACGGCGTCCTGCGCCCGATCATCAGTGAGGTGTTCTCGGAGGAGTTCCTCTGGGCCTGCACCACCTGCGGCGCGTGCGTGTACGAGTGCCCAGTGGACATCGAGCACATCGATACGCTGGTCGAGCTGCGGCGCTACCAGGTGATGATGGCTTCGAAGTTCCCGAAGGAGGCCACCCAGATCTTCAAGAACCTGGAGCGCAAGGGCAACCCGTGGGGCCTCAGCGACAGCCGCGTGGACTGGGCGAAGGGCCTCGGGGTGCCGGTCGTCGGGGAAGACGGGGAGGCCAAGGACTTCGAGGTGCTCTACTGGGTCGGCTGCGCGGGGTCGTTCGATGACGCCGCGAAGAAGACCGCCCGCGCCCTCGTCCAGGTGCTGCGCGCCGCCGGCGTGAAGTTCGCCACCATCGGCGACGCAGAGACCTGCACCGGCGACTCGGCGCGCCGACTCGGCAACGAGATGCTGTTCCAGCAACTGGCGCAGCAGAACGTGGACACGCTGAAGTCGCTCGGGGCCACGCGGATCCTGTCCCACTGCCCGCACTGCTTCAACACGATCAAGAACGAGTATCCGCAGTTCGGCGGGCACTTCGAGGTGATCCACCACTCCGAGTTCATCGCGGAGCTCATCCGCACCGGGCGCCTCAAGCTCACGCAGAAGAACGAGGGCACGATCACCTTCCACGACTCGTGCTACCTCGGCCGCCACAACGGCGTCTACGACGCACCGCGGGACGTGATCGCGCAGGCTACGGGTCTCGAGATCACAGAGATGCCCCGCTCGCGCGAACGCGGCTTCTGCTGCGGCGCCGGCGGCGGACGGATGTGGCTCGAGGAGCACACGGGGAAGCGCATCAACGTAGAGCGCGTGGACGAGGCGATGGGGCTCCGCCCGAAGGAGATCGCCGCGGCGTGTCCGTTCTGCGCCACCATGCTCACGGACGGCGTGAAGCAGACCGACAACGAGGCCGCCGTGAAGGTGGTCGACATCGCGCAGATCGTCGCGCGCAGCCTCGACGCGCGCTGAGTCGTGGGCGCCCTCGTCGAGCGTGAAGCGGCCCGCCGCCGCACCCACGCGATCATCTCGCATCCCGACGCGGGCCAGACCACGCTGACGGAGAAGCTCCTGCTCTACGCAGGCGCGATCCACCTGGCTGGGTCCGTCAAGGCGCGCAAAGCGTCACGACACGCGCTGTCAGACTTCTTGAAGATCGAGCAGGAGCGCGGGATCTCGGTGTCGTCCACCGTGCTCCAGTTCGAGCACCGCGGCTCGGCCATCAACCTGCTCGACACGCCGGGCCACGCGGAC
>SXOO01000208.1 GCA_005776725.1 Pseudomonadota bacterium
AGGAGACCGCGCTCAAGACCAACCTCGAAGCGGCGGCGGAGGTGGCCCGTCAGGCTCGGATCCGGGACCTCGGCGGGTTGATCGTGGTCGACTTCATCGACATGCGCGAGCGCAAGGCGATCAAGCAGGTCGAGCTGGCGCTGCGAAACGCCTTCAACGACGACAAGTCCAAGGTGAAGTTCGGTCGGATCAGCCAGTTCGGCCTCATGGAGCTCTCGCGGCAGCGCCTTCGCAAGAGCCTCGCCACGTCGGTCACCCGCCGCTGCGAGACCTGCGACGGCACAGGGCTCATCCGCGCGCCGCAGTCAGCCGCGTTGTCCCTGCTCCGGCGTATCGAAGAGGGCTGCCTCCAGCGGGACGTGAAGTACATCCGGGCCACCACCGCCGTCTCCGTGGCCAACATGCTCCACAACCGCCGGCGGCGGGATCTCGTGGAGCTCGGCCAGAAGGTGGACGCGGTCGTCGAGATCGTTGGCCACACCGAGATGCCGGCCAACCTCGTCGCCCTCGACGTGGTCATCATGAAGGGCGGCAAGGCCCAGCCGCAGCGGCTCTATCAGCTGCTCGATCTCATCCGCAACGTCGTGGTTCGCAAGGAGTCGTCGCCCCTGCCGCGCCCCGAGGAGGGCCTCGAGGCTCTCGAGCTCGACCACAACGCGATCTACGAGGCCATCGCGCAGCGCAACGCCTTGCTCGAAGCCGAGGCGCGGGCGGAGGACAACTTCGACTACAGCGCCGAAGAGCCGGACCTCAGCCGGGACGACGAAGAGGAACCGACGGAGCGTCCCGCGAAGCGGGGCCGGCACGACCGACACGACCGCCGGCCGCACGGCCACGCGCATCGGGAGCGGAACCAGCGCCACGAACACCGCGCGGAGCCACAGCCCGCCAGCGGCGAGGTGGCCACCGCGACAGCGGAGGCGACAGCAGCGTCTTCGACGTCTTCCACGTCCGCCGTCGAAGCGGGGCCGGTTGAGCCCCCGCCGAGCCGCGTCGAAGGCGAGACGGCGGCTGGCACCGAGAGACGCCGGCGCGGCTTCATGGACTGGATGCGGCGGATCTTCAAACGAGACGAGGAGACGCCTCCGGATGAGGAGCAGCCTGCGGAGCTGGGCCCCATCGGACCGATCACCGCGGACCGCATCAAGGCTGAGGCGCGCGTGCAGGAGCGCCCCGCACCCCGCCCGCCCCCGCTGCCGAAGCCCGCGCGGCCCGTCGAAGACGACCGGGACGACGACGAGGACGACGACGACGACGACGACACGGGATCGGACGACACCACCACGGACGAGCCGGGGAACGGTGAGCGCGCGGCCGGAAAGAAGAAGCGTCGCCGCCGGCGGAAGCGCCGCACGTCTGAGCCCGGCACATCGTCGGACGCTCCCCCGCCCATCCCCGCAGAAGCCGGCGGTGACGACGGCGGCGACGCTGACGGTGACGACAACGACCACGACGACGACTCGTCGGACGGCGACGGTCCCGAGAGCGAAGGCGCCGAGGGCGACGCTCAGAGTGGTGATCGACCCCGGTCGCGCCGCCGTCGGACCCGCCGCCGCGGACGCCGACCCGGCGCTCCGCCCGCCCCTGCGGGTTAACGCTCCGGGCGCCTAGCCGCCGTCTCGCGCAGCCCCTCGCCGCGTTGGCCGAAGGGCTACTGCCACCAGCAGGCCCAACGCCCAAGCGCCCGACTCGACGGGTCGCGCCGAGCAGCCTCCGCCACCCGCCATCACCCGCCATCGTAGCTAACCCCGCTTCGTCGGAGCCCGCCGCCTCGGGTGCCTCCGCCATTGCGCCGTCACCGCCATCCGCAAGCTCGTTAGCGACCGTGTGGGCGTCGTCACCGTCCATCACATCCCCCCAGCGCCGGGCGTGACGAGGCTCCCGAGGGTCACGGAGACCGTCTGGGAGGACGGGACCCCGTCGAATGCGCGCCGTCACCTCGGCGGTGCCTGGCGTCCACGCGCTCACGCTCGGGCCGCCTCGACAGCCCCGGCGTAGGTCGTAACCCTGCCCGAGGGGCTTGAAAACGCTACACCCCCGCGGGGAGCTAACCCAACGGGGCCCGGGTCATCGTGGCTGGACGAGCCGTGCCGCTCCCGACGCAACAGGAGGCACGATGCTCTGCGAGCCGGAAGGCTGGCGTCGGACCAGCCCACACCGCACCGTCAGAACCCGGCCATGACGGTCCCGTCGAACTCGAAGTCCTTCGAGTGCTCTCGCATGTAGACCAGCAGGGCCTTGTCGAGGTCCTGCTTGCGCTCGAGGGCATAGTAGCGGGTGTCGAGGGCGTGGAACCTGTCATCGAACTCGGGACCAGGCCCGTCGAGGACTTCGTTCCGCTTGTCCCGGTCGAGGGGTGGGTTCCACCAAGGAGCTGGGCGGAGTCCCGGCTCACGGCAACGTAGTCGGGCAGGCCCATCTCCTCGAAGCCAGCGAGAGCGTCTCGCCACACGACTCCCGTGGAGTTGGAGTAGAACTGGTGGTGCCCACCGTTGTTCACCTCGGCCCGGTACCAGTGGATGGCGAACACCAGCCTCTGTGGTCGGGAGAACCCGGCTAGGCGTCGCTCGTACTTCTGCTCACCATCGTAGATGTTGGCCGTCCACCACACCGGCTCGATGGGGTGAAAGGCATCGTCACCGTCGAGTACGTTGCGGTCGATGCGGATATGCTTGGGATGGGGAGCCGGCTTGAGGCCATTGAGGTTCGGTGTCTCGGCCACGGGCTGCTCCTTCATGGCAGGCTCGGGCGGCTTCTTCCGACTACAACCCGGTGACGTCACCACCAGGGTGAGAGCCGCAGCGGCGACGACGAGCAGATGCACCCGGAGGGGCTGGCGACGTGGTTGAAGCACACGGCTAACTTAGCAGGAGGCACCGACGAGCCCCAAGACCGTCCACCCGCAGAAGCCAACCCGCATAGCCCGGCCAAGCCCCTGTAGTCGCAAGGGACGCCGCACTCCGGTTCAAGGTGTAGCTCGGGGGCGGTCGCCTGTCCGCCGGGTTGCCCGAGCCGCAGTGGTACGTTAATCTAGTCGGCATCTGGTCGGAGGTCAGATCATGCACGAGATCGGAGCCTACGAAGCTAAGACGCACCTGTCGGAGTTGCTCGACCGGGCCGCTGCGGGCGAGAGAATCACGATTACCCGCCACGGAGTGCCCGTCGCCATGCTGGTGCCTCCGCCTGCTCGCGGGACGATGACGGTTCCAGAGGCCATCGCCGCCGTCCGGGAGTTTCGCAAGGGTCGACACGTCACGCAGGCGGAGATTTCGGAGTGGGAAGCCGAGGGCCGGGACTGATGCGGTTCGTGCTCGACAACTCCGTCTTGGTTGCCTGGGCTTTCGACGAGAAGTCGAACTACGCGGACGCGGTGGGCGGGGACCTGGCCGAGAAGCAAGCCATCGTCCCTGCCGTCTGGCCGCTGGAGTTCGGCAACACGCTACTGGTTGCGGAGCGGCGGCGGCGGCTGACCGAGGCGGAGGCGGCGCGAATCCGAGATAATGTGCTGTGCCTCGGCATCCAGGTCGTTCCCGATCATCCCCCGCATGTGCTCACCGAGGTGCTCGCGCTCGCCCGCCAGCACGGCTTGACGGTCTACGACGCCTCGTACCTCGACCTTGCCATGCGGGAAGGTCTGCCGCTGGCGACGCTGGACGAACGGCTCGCCGAAGCCGCTCGGCGCTGCGGCGTGCCGCTCGTGGAGGCGTGAGAGCGCGATCTGGCGACAAGACGGGGTTTCGCAAGCAGGTGCCCGAAACTACAGCGTGATGCAGCATCGCTTCAACGGCTGAACGGGTGCGGACTCCTCTGCTTGATTGGGAGGGGCGCTCGAGCTCGCAAGCCGAGTTGAAAGCTCCGACCCCTCGCGCGTGTCTCTCCGCACCCGGCACATCGTCGGACGCTCCCCCGCCCATCCCCGCAGAAGCCGGCGGTGACGACGGCGGCGACGGCGACGCTGACGGAGACGACAACGACAACGACGCGCCGGACGGCGCCGGTCCCGAGGGCGAAGGCGCCGAGGGCGACGCTCAGAGTGGTGATCGCCCCCGGTCGCGGCGCCGTCGGACCCGCCGCCGCGGACGCCGACCCGGCGCTCCTCCGCCCGCCCCTGCGGGTTAGCGCTCCGGCCCCTCGGCGCCGTCTGGCTCAGCCCTACGCCGCCACAGCCGCAGGGCTACTGCCGCCAGCAGGCCCAACGCCCAAGCGCCCGACCCGACGGGGCGCGCCGAGCAGCCTCCGTCACCCGGCATCGTCGCTGGTCCCGCTTCGTCGGAGCCCGCCACCTCGGGTGCCTCTGCCATTGCGCCGTCACGGCCATCCGCCGGAAGCGGGGATGGACCCAGAGTATCGGGGTTACCGCCCTCGCTCCGATCGGGCTCCACCACGTCGTCGGAATCAGGCTCCACAGGCTGGACGCTCGTATCGGCGACGGCCGGGTCCGGCGCTGAAGCGTCGCCCTCGGAAGACTCCACCGTCGGTGCGTCCTCCACCTCGGTGGGCTCCACGGCCGCGGTCGTATCGGGCTCCTCCTCCACGATCTCGGGCGATGCCTCCACCGCGTCAGGCGAGACCTCGGAGTCCTGCACTTCGGGCTCATTAGCGACCGTGTCGGCGTCGTTACCGTCCACCACATCTCCCGCAGCGTCGGGCGTGACGAGGCTCCCGAAGGTCACCGAGACCGTCTGGGAGAGCGGGACCCCGTCGATCCGCGCCGTCACCTCGGCGGTGCCTGGCGTCGACGCGCTTACGGCGTAGTAAGAGATGCCCGTACCCGTAGACGAGCCGCTGAGCACAGAGCCGTGGCTGGTCTCCACTGCCATGAGGTGACCTGGGCCCGCCAATCGCCCGGAAGCGGTGCGAGCCGTGACGCGCAGCAGGGCGAGGGCCCCCTCCGGAAGCGACGCCTCGCTCAGAAGCTCCAGAGACGACTTCCCGATATCCACGGCCGCAGGAGCCGGCGGCACGGCCCGCACACGGCACACGACGGGGAGCACCTGCGTAGGCGTCGCGAGGCGCGCCTCCAGAACGCCGACCACCTTGGTCCGAGCGCGGAGGCTGGACCACATCGCGCTCACGGTGAGCGAGGCGGGGATCCCTTCGAGGCCACCGCTGCCCTCCAGCTTCAGGGACGCCGGCACCGGCAAGCGTTGACCGTCCGCTGCGCGCAGGTCGAACGCGAAGGTCACCGCGTCATCGCCGTCCGCGTAGAGCACCGGCTGTACGGCGCCGCAGCGAGACGTGGCGGAGTCCACGAGGGCCAGCGTGTCAGCGGCCTCGCCAATTACGTGGACCTCGCCCTGAAAGAGGGGGGTGCCGGCCGCGATGATGCTCAGCTGGGACCCGTCAGGCGGCAACTGGCTCAGCGTGAGCTGGTAGGCGTCCCCCATCGACACCACCACCGCCGGGGCAGCTGCGCCGTCGATCGTCGCGCTCAGGAGCGTCGCAGGCAGGTCGCAGCGACCGTTGGCGTCACAGGGCTCTACGCGGAACGTCGGAGCCAGACCCGAGCCATCCACACGCACGAGGCGCTCCGCGATGACCCGCGACGCCGCAGCGTCGACGCGAGCAGCGACGGGGATCGACCAGGGCTCCCCGGCGACGGTGAGGTTCAAGCTCGGCCCCGCCGGGACCGCCGGCAGCACGGCGCGGTAGACACCCGGGTCGAGCACCTCGAGCGCGAGAGGCGCTCCCCCGAGGCTCACGGCGGGCGGCCCCTCCGCGCTCCAGAAGACCAGCGAGGCGGCACGCCCTTCGGAGAGCAATTGCGGGGTGGCGCGCGCCCGAACGCCCGTCGACTCGAACGGAAAGACCAGCCCCGTCGCCCCGAGCCGCAACGTCGCAGGCCACCGGACTCCATCCACCAGGAGGCCGACACGGCCAACGCCCGCGACCGCCTGCTCGAGCATCGGACCGCTCGTCTCAGGGACCCCGAGCTCCACGCCGGGGTCTCCAGTGAACGCGAGGCGCTCCACAGCGATCGGGCCCTGCTCGTCCACGGGTGTGGCGCGCACCTTGCCGCCCGCGGCCCCCAACCACGCGGGCTCGGAGACGTCGATCGAGCCGCCGGGCTCAGCCTGGGCGCGGACCACGTAGCCGCTCGGGAACCGCACCGTGAGCTCGATCGCCGACGGCGCCGGAGCATCCGGACGACAAGACGGCGCCGCGAACGCCAGCCACACGGCGGCCTCGTGGGCACCGGCAAAGGCTCCCCCAGGCTGCGTCTCCACGACCTGTCTCTCGCCGGCGCACTCGCCGGTAACCCGCGCGCCAACCGGCGGCCACCGCGTGTGTCTGGGCAGCGCCCGCACCCGGAGCGCCGGCGGCGTGTTCGTAACGTTTCGGTAAACGGAGAGTCGCGTGGACGCGTGTGAGATCACGAGGTCTGGCCGCCCGTCCGCGTCGAGGTCTCCGACGGAGAGGCCCCGTCCCCCGCTGCCGGGAGGCGCGGGGAGGCTCCAGCCCGGCGCATCGAGCGCGAAGCCGTCGGGACCGCCTTCGAACGTGACGTGCTGGGCTTCCGTGGGGTTGGCGAGGAACCCCGCGGCGGGCACGGGGCCCCCCGAGGCGATGAGATCGGAGTGCCCGTCCAGGTTGGCGTCGACGAAAGCGGCGCCCCAGGTGACCTGAAAGCCGCTGGACGCGTAGGTGACGCGCGCGCCCAGGGCGTCGGTGACGTCGGCGTAGGGCTCGTCCGGCCCGTCGCGGCGCAACAAGACGGTTCGGCCGATGTTCGTGACGGCGAGCTCTGGGAGTCCGTCGCCGTCGAGGTCGCGCACACCGACGCCCATGCCGAAGATCCCGAGGTCGAAGCCAGACGCAGCGCTGACGTCCGTGAACGTCCAGCCCGCCGCGCCCGGCCCGTCGTTGCGCCACAGCCGGTTCGGCCCCACGAACGCCCCGAAGTCGTTGATCACGAGGAGGTCCAGGTCGCGGTCCCCGTCCACGTCACTCATCGCGGTCGCGAGCGCGCAGCCCGCGCCCTCGAGCGGCACCTCGGCGAACACGCCCGCGCCGTCATTCTCGAGGAGGAGCGGGTTCGCGCAGCGATGCCACGGGAAGGTCGAGCCTTGGAGATAAGCCCCGATGAACAAGTCGACGTCACCGTCGGCGTCAAAGTCTCCCGCGCTCCCGCTCACCGTGATCATCTGCCGGCCCGGCAGGGCGAAGGCGGAGATGTCGGTGAAGCCCGATCCGTCGTTCCGGAAGAGGACCGGCGTCCCACCCCGGGTGAAGAGGAGGTCGGGGTCGCCGTCACCGTCGATGTCGGCCGGGATCACCCCGTTGCAGGTCCCGGGCGGCGTGTCGGGGATGATGGGGATTGGGTCGCGGGTCCAGCTGAGCCCAGCCTCCTTCCGGTAGACGGCCACGAGGCCGGTCGGGGGGACGTGGACGATGTCGACGTCTCCGTCCGGCTCCAGATCCACGAACGCGGCGCCACCCGCGATGTAGACCGCCTGACCCGACCCCGTGCCGCCGAAGCCGTGGGTCACCGAGAGGTCCTCGAAGACCGGCGGGCTGGCCGACAGGAGCGCCGGAGCGAGGAGAAGGAGGCGCCACACCCGGGTCACTGTAGTCCAACTCGCCATCGCCAGGGAGCGTCGCGACCGGAACCAGCGGGTCCCGATGATGCGACACCATGGGCCGGCCCCGGGGTCAGCGGGGGGGCTGGGCTTAGCCGCGAAGAATCACCACGCCGCAGCAACCAAAAAATACTGCCCAGTGAGATCCCGAAGTCCTCTCGCGCGTTGAGAGTGCAGGTTCCGCCACAAAGAGGCCCCAATGAGACACGCCGCCGCCCTCCTCGCCCTCTCGAGCCTCGCCTGCGCCACCGCGCAGGCGGTCGCCCCGTGCAACCCCGTCGCGCAGTCGGGGCCCGTCGTCGTCGACCTTGTCGACGAATCCGGCCGCAACCTGGACACCTTCGGCCACCGCGGCTCCGTGTGGGTTCGCGGCAGCTATGGCGACCGCTACGCCATCCGCGTGCGCAACCAGTCCGGAGAGCGGGTCGAGGCCGTCGTCTCGGTGGATGGTCGCGACGCGATCGACGGAAAACCAGCGAGCTGGTCCAAGCGTGGCTACCTCATCCCGGCGTGGGGTGAGGTGACCATCGACGGCTTCCGTGTATCGAACGCCGACGTCGCCACCTTCCGCTTCGCGTCCGTCGGCGAGTCGTACGCCGCCCGGATGGGCAACGCGCGGAACGTCGGGGTCATCGGCGTCGCTGCGTTCCGGGAGCGCACGTACGCGCCGCCGCCGCCCGCCCCCTACGTGCCGTACCGCGGCGACTGGGATGACGGGGCCACGAGCGGGGCCGAGAAGCGCGGAGATCCCGCTGCGCCTTCCGGGGCGGCGCCGTCCGCCGAGAGCGCCCCCCGCGATCGCTCGAGCCAGGGGCTTGGCACCGAGTTCGGCGAGCGCCGGTACTCGCCGGTCCGCAGCGTGTCCTTCGAGCGGGTCTCTTCGCGGCCCAGCTACGAGGTGGCGCTGCGCTACAACGACGCCAGCGGGCTCGCGCGCCTCGGCATCGACCTCGCGTGCAGTCACCGCACCCCGGATCCCGACTGGCGGCGCACCACCGCCCGCCCCTTCGAGGAGTCCTCCGGCTACGCGACCCCGCCTCCCGGCTGGTAGGTGTTTGCGACGCCCCCTGCGGTCGGCCATACTCGACCGTCTCCCAGGGGGTCCTTCATGCGCCTCGTCGCTCTCTGCGCCATTCTCTTCTTCGCCGCCTGCGGCGACACGGGATCAACCCGCTCCGACGCTGCGGGTCAGGGCGGCGGAAACTCCCAGGGTGACTCGGCCTTCGGCGACGACAGCGGCGTCCCCGGACCCGGCGGCGTCGAAGGGAGCGACGGGTTCGAGTTCGGTCGCGAGATCATCCTCCTCCACGACACCTCTCTTCCCCTCCCGATCGGCATCCAGTCCGAGTTCACCGTCCGCGCCAAGGTCGTGGACTATGCCGCAGGCGCGCCCGCCGCCGAGGTGCCGGTCGCGTGGGAGGTGGTCGGCAACGAGGGCGTGAACGGGGCCACGGGCGACGGCAGCCTCGCCACCAAGACGGCCTACACCGCCGCAGACGGGCTCGTAGAGAACATCTTCAGGGCCGGCCACACCGGCGAGATCAAGTACACGGTGAAGCTCTCGGCCGAAGGCGCCGCCGACACCTTCTTCCAGGTGTTCGTGAGCGACAGCCCCACCGGCGCCCTCGAGGTCCACTTCGCGTACTCCGGGCCGATCGCGATCAACACCATCAAGGTGAGGCTCATGCCGAAGGGCTTCTCGTGCGGCGAGTTCACGCCCACGATGAGCTTCTCCAGCGCGCTGTTCGAGAAGACGGTCCTCGACGTGGCGGCCACGCCGGTCTTCGACGGCCTCGCCGCCCTGAGCCACTTCACCGTGGTTGCCACCGCCAAGAGCCCCACCGGGGCGCTGGCTGCGGCCGGATGCAAGGATGGCGTCTTCGTGCTCGAAGGGGAGACCACCCCGACCACGCTCGACCTCAACATCCTCCCGCTGATCCCCACGGGCACCTACGACGTCGAGAACATCTTCGACTTCTCGAACGCGTTGAGCTCCCTCGGCACGGTGGGCGAGGTCATCGGCGGCATCAAGACGCTCTTCGACAACCCCGGGAAGTTCCTGATCGACCAGATAAAGACCCTGGTGTCGGCCTATATCGGGGAGCTCATCACGGACCTGGCGTTCGGCCTCTTCGAGAACGAGCTGGCCAGCATCATCACCGACTGGGTCAAGAACGACAGCCCCGACTGGCTTCAGGACTTCTTCACGATCGGAGACGACCTCACCCAGATCATCGACCGGCTGCACCTCCTCTCAACGCTCAAGATCTCCAAGCTCGAGGGCAACCAGTTCCAGGGCACGCAGTACTGGACCGGCATCGTGCTCACCTGGAAGTTCGGCTGCGACCCGGCCGCGCCCGACTACGAGACCTGCGGCTTGATGACCTTCTCCATGGAGGACCTCAGCAATACGCAGTTCCCTCAGGACGTCCTCGAGGGCTACTTCACCGGGCAGATCGCCAACTACGACCGCCTCAGCATCGACAAGCACACGATCCAGGTCAGCTACGGCAAGCTCATCCTGTTCGTCTTGAACGAGCTCATCCTGAAGACCATCACCGGTCAGAACAACCTCAAGGACGCCGTGCTCGAGTTCGTGAATTGCCCGTCAATCGCGTCGTTCTTCTCGAGCAGCGTGCTCGACGGCCTCGGCCTCACCGAGGACAAGCTGGCAGGCTTCTGCGAGTCCACCATCGGGCTGCTGATCGTGCCCCTCGAGAACTTCATCGGGAACCTGGCGCTCGACAGCCAGCTCCGCCTCTCGGGCGCCTGCACCCTTCTCGACGAGACCGAAGACCTCTACGTCGACAAGCTCGTCGACGGCGAGTACGCCGGTCAGATCGAGATGGAGAACGGCGCGGGCCCCAGCTTCTCCGGCACCTTCGAAGGCGTGAAGCTCGCGCCACCTGGATCCACGCCATGAAACGCCTCGTCCTGCTGCCGCTGCTCCTCGCGTGCGGCCCCAACGTCACGCTCCTTCCTCTCGTGGGCGATCCGCCCGAGATCACCGAGCTCCTCGAGGGCGCGGCCCTCCCCAGCGCGCCGACTGAGTCGGTGGCTGCGTTAGAAGACTTCTACCGCCTCCTCGCCACCGACGCCGACGACGCCGCGTGGACGCGCCTCAGCGAAGCCACGCAGGGAGCCCTCGACCAGGTGGCGCGCGCGCTCGAGACCAATGGCCGCGCCATGCTGCGCACCCGCCGCTTCCCGAAGCCCGGTGCGCCGATCCCTAGCGCCGACGGCAGCCCGGTGCCCACCGTGCGGGTGAGCCCAGTAGCGCTCTTCCTCGTGTCCCGCCCCACGCGCTTCCGCTCCGTCGAAGAAGGGGCCGACCGGGCCGTGGTGGAGGTTGGGAACCGCGCAGGGACCACGCGCAACGTCGAGCTGGTCCGAGAGCGCGGCGAGTGGAAGTTGCAGCGGATCGACTACGCCGACATCTCCAGCGCCATCTCGATCCGGGTCACGGACCTCACGGCCCCGGCCGCGTTGGACGAGCCGCAGGTCGAGCCCGTGGTCGAGCCCAACGCGCCCGAAGCCGAGCCCGCGCCCGCTGGGGAGCCGTCGCCAGAGGTGCCGCGGCGCCCAGGAACGCTAGACTTCTGAGAGGGCGGCCGAGTATGGACACGGCCGTCCGCAACACGGGGCTGGGGGCCGTACCCCACCGTGCCGAGAGAGTACGAGTCACCTAGGAGTCTCAGATGGTCACGCTCACACCGGAGTGCCGCCAGTACCTCGCTCACCAGGCGGAGCGCGAGGGCGTCCCGCTCGTCGCCGTGCGCGTCAAGGTGAAGGGCGGAGGGTGCTCAGGCCTGTCCTACGACGTCGAGCTCGCGGACTCGGCCAAAGACACGGACCTCGTGTTCGGCGAGGACGCGCCCCGCATCTTCGTGGATCCCAAGAGCCACACCTTCGTGGACGGCCTGGTCCTCGACGTGTCGCGAGGCCTGGTGGGCACCGGGTTCGTGTTCAACAACCCGAAGGCCCAGAAGACCTGCGGCTGCGGCACCAGCTTCTCGATCTGAGCTGCCAGGCCGCGCCCCCCCACGCGCGTTACAGGGAGACGAGCGCTCGCGCCACGGCCTCTCCGAGGGCGGGCGCCCTCGCCTGCTTGTCCACGCGCAGCTCGACCGTGAGCCCCATGCCCGACTGACTGGCCGTGAACTCCGCGGCCAGGTCGCCCGCTGCGTGTGACCACTCGCCCGTGAGCCGCGCCACCTCCCCCACTCCCGGCAGCGCCTCGAGGGCACCGATCGCGATGGCCTGTTCGTCCAACCAGGCCAGCTCCGCGAGGATCGCGGCCGTCGCCACGGGCAGCCGACCGGTGCTCCCGAGCCACCGGAACCACCGAGCGGCCACGAAGCGGGCTGAGAGCGCCCACGGCCCCTGCTGGGGGTAGGGATGGGGCCCCACGGCGAAGCCAGCGGCGTCGAGCGCGTCCAGCACCACGCGCTGTGCGCGCCAGGGCGCACACGCGAGGTCACCGGGGATGAGGCGCGCGAGCCCAACGGGCCTCGGCGTCGCCCACGGCGTGGCGGTGACCACGCAGGCCTCTGGCCGCCGAACCGGCCGTCCCCCCGCGTCGCGGTCGTAGGACGAGCCGAGATCGCCGTAGCTGTGAAGCTCGACCAGCGCTCGCGCAGAGCGGGTCGCTGCGGATAATTCGGCCATGGCCGCGAGCCGCGCCGACTCGAGGCGCGCATCGCTCCCTTCGGCGAGCCACTCCCGCATGGCGCTGGAGATCGGCCCCTTGCCGAACAGGGTCTCCTGCGCCTCTGGACGAGCGCGCCCGCGGTTCAGGTCGAGGAGACCGCGGGGTACGACCGGGCCAAAGCCACGGGCGCCGCAGGTGGCGAGGGCGGCGTCGAGCGCCTCGCCGCTCCCAAGGTCGTGCCAGTCTTCGACGTAGGCGCGCACTGCGTCGAGCGGGGCGTCGGGACGGAGGAACGGGAGCACCCGCTCGAATGGCGCCTCCGCGTGCGGCGCCACGAAGACGAGCCCCGACTCCCCGGCGACACTCCCCGCGCGCTCGACCACCGCCGAGAACTCCGACTCACTCATTGAACCCCTCCGGCCTTGCGGCAAGCATCGTAGACCGCGCTCCTCAGGATGTAGCTGGACCGAGAGGCCCCGACCACGACGTCGACATCCACCCGATTCTCCGCTGCGAAGCGACCCGGGAGGCCCGTGAAGGCGGGCGCGCCATACTCACTGTGTTTGCCCGACAGCACCTCGACGCGCGTGAGTCGTCCCCCGAGGAAGGTGACACGGACTCGCGCCGGGTGGTTTGGGTTGCTGCTCTGCCCCTCGAAGGCGCCGTCGCGCGCGAGCTTCGGGTTGCACCGGTAGTGGTCGTATTCGTCTGGAAACATGCCCCAGTAGGACTCCGGGGTGCCGCCCTCGGGGACCGTGGGAGGGCCGGGGCTCGCCGCGAGTGCGCGGCGGAACGCGCCCAACACCGCCACGGCCGTCGCCGGCTCGCTGTCGGGCGCCGGGTCGTTGGGCACCGCCTGGCTCTCGAGCACCCGACGCGCCTCCCGTCGCAACGTCCAGTCGTGGAACCCGAGGGCCGCAGGCGCGTGCGCCTCCGCGAACACCACCCTCACGCCCGAGGGCCCGGCGCGCAGCACCGCACGAACGGCGATGAGGCCAAGGACATCGCCGCTGGCGCCGGTGTATTCGCCCGCAGCGAGCGTCCCGAGCTCGCGGGCCTCTCCCACCGGCCGAAAGTTCAGCGTGCGAAAGACCAGCGCCACGCTCGGCACCACGGCGAGGACCGCCGCGGCGATCTTGAGCTGACGAGTCCCCGTGCGTCCGTCGGCGTTGAGGCCATCCGCCGGCACCGCCAGAACCACGCCCACGAAGACCAACCCCACGCCGATGAGCGGGTTGACGAGCGTGAGGCACAGAACCGCCAACGCCGCGGCGATGAGCACGATGCCCAGCGCCAGGCGCCATCGGGGGACACGGCTCATGAGGCCCACACGTCCGAGTAGAAGCCGAGGAGCACCGGCTCGGGATCCAGCGAAATGCCGAACGCCGCGAGCACGCGCGCGCGGACCTCCCGGCCCAGCGCCACCACCTCTGCCGCCGTGGCGCCATCGAGCGCCGTCAGCGCCAGCGTGTGGCGCGAGGAGATCGCCGCGCGCCCCCGTCGATACCCCCGGGCGATCCCTGCGCGCTCGATCAGCCAGGCGGCCGACAGCTTCACCGCGGACGCTGACGCGCGCCAAGACGGGATGTCTGGGTGGGTAGCCGTGATTCGCTCCGCCACTGCGTCGGGGACAACTGGATTGACGAAGAACGAGCCGGCGCTGCGCGCATCGGTGCCCAGGGCGGGGTGGACCAGCATGCCCTTCGCGTAGCGGACCTCCAGCACGGCCGCGCGCACCGAAGCGACGCTGCCGCCTTCGGGCAGGCGCTCCGCGACATCTCGGTACCGAGTACAGCCCGGGGCGTCCGCCTTGAGGCGCAGGCGAACACCGGTCACGACGAACGGTCCCGCCTCCCCGGCGCGCGGTGGTTGGCTCTCTTGGCCCTTGAACCGGCTCGTTCGGTAGCCGAAGCCACACTCCGCGGCCGGCAAGCTCCTCGGGCTTCCGTGGCCCAGATCGTAGACCTCCACCGCCTCCACGACGTCCGCGACCTCCTGCCCGTAGGCCCCGATATTCTGGATTGGCGCCGCGCCGACTGTGCCGGGGATCCCCGACAGGCACTCGAGGCCCTGCCAGCCGCGCTGCACCGAGTACGCGACCACGTCGTCCCAGCGCATGCCAGCGGCTGCGTGCAGGCGCACGGTGTGACTCTCCACCTCGCAGGTGAGCCCGGCTTCGGCGGTGGAGTGCCCGCCGGCGCGCTCGGGCGCGCTCGGGAGGAGGTGGATCAAGGTCTCGGCGACGCCTTCGTCGGCCACGAGAACGTTGGACCCGCCCCCGAGCACACGGACCGGCCCGAAGCGCGAGACCACCTCAGGCAACGCGCGAGGGTCCCACACGCTGACCAGGGTCCGGGCCCGGCCGCCAACGCCGAAGGTGGTGCGCTGCGCGAGCTCGACGTCGTGGTGGACCACGAAGCTCACAGCGGCGGGGTACCGTAGAGCGCGTAGGGATCGATGATCTCGGCGGTCCCCTTCTCGAACCAGCTCTCGAAGAAGCGCACGGCCTGACCGACGGACTCCTCGCTCCCCGGGGTGGTCTGATGGCCCGAGTCGATCGGCTTGCCATTGCGGCTCACAGTGACGCGATCGAACTGAAAGAGCCCCTTGGTCGCCCCTCCGTCGAGCGCGTTACCCACCACCGGCAGCGGCATGGTCTCGTCCGGGACCGCCACGACGGGCGCAACCACCGGCGGGATGTGGGGGAGCTCGAGCGCTCGCGCCAGCGCCCAGCTGGAGGAGTTGGGGATCACCTCGTCGCCGATCGCGACCTGAAAGAGCACGCTCGCCGGACGCTCGCCTGTTCCGGGCAGCCTCTGTTCGAACAGCCAGCGCGAGAAGTTCACCGGGTCGGCCGCGTCCATGAGGACCTGAGCCACCGCGAGGAAGCGCTCGACCTCGCCCGGGCTCGCGCCGGGCATGCCGAGCGTGATGAAGGCGCCCAGCTGGTCAGAGTCGCGGATGATTGACGTGAGGTAGCCCCCGCAGATCTCGAGGACCGCCGCCCCAACACGGTCGGTGAGCGCCATGAGCTCGGGGCCCATGATGCCGCCCAGCGATACGCCGAGGTAGGCGAGCCGCTCCATGTCGGCGTCCACGGCGCCGTCATCGTCGATGTCGGGGTCAGCCTCGAGCAGCCGGATCAGCTGCAGCTTGTCCCAGGCCGACTGCCGCCAGTTGTCTCTGAGCGCGCGCCCACGGATCGAGAACGAGGAGAGGTCGACCCCGAAGAACGCCAGCACGTCGGCCTGCCCGCCGCCACCGGAGCCCGCCGGATGCTGGCCATGAGTTGCGGCGTCGATCGCGACGGTCATGAGCCCGAGACCGGCGAACGCCTCCGCGAAGCCAGAGGCCTGGCTGCGGTCGGCGCCGATCCCATGCGCGAACACCAGGACGGGGAATGGCCCGCTCCCCTTCGGCAGCCAGAGGCTCACCGGGTAGTCGAGCGCCTCCTGTGGGGTGCCGCCAGCGAAGAGCCGCTCGAGCAGGACCCCCGGCGTGCGGTAGTCATGCCCGGAGAAGCGGTTCTCGCAGTGGCGCACGCCGCTCTCCAGCGTCTGGCACGAGCGGCTGCTCCAGGCGAATTCGCGGGAGCGGATGTCGGCGGCTACCACCCTGTCGTCTTGCACCGGGTCTTGCGTGGTGAACACCGCCGCCGCCGAGACCTGATCCACCGGGATGAACACCGCCGCTAGCGCCGGCAGGAGCCGCTCGGAGACGCGAGCCAGGGCTGGAGCCGGCCGCCCCTCCAGGACTCCGCGCAGCACCGGGCCGGGCGCGATGCACTGCCCGGACTGCGCCCGGAAGTCGTTGGTGGCCACCACGAGGTGCCGGCGCCGCGGCGTCAGCGGGCGGTGGGGCGTGAGGACCACGGTGGTCTGGTCGTCGATGAGGTGCGCCTCGAAAGGCACGTCGATCGGCGCCTCGGTCGCCCCGGCCTCGGGGAGCTCCACGAGGCGGAACTCGGGACCACCCGAGGGCAACATCACCTTCTCCGAGAAGCGCAGGAAGACCGGGGCGCTGCAGGCGAAGCCGGGGTTCCCGTTCAGCTCGGCGATGCTGCTCGCGAAGGCGCCGGGGATGTCGGCCACCCAGCCGAGCCCGTCGGGGATCGCGAGAGACACGCCATCTTCCGTGTCTTCCGACCAGTAGTCGTCCGGGAACACCGCGAGCACCTTGCCGGGCTCGGGGTCGTAGAGGAACTGCGTCTCGTCCTCGCAAAACGAGAGCGGAGGGCCCGCGTCGGGCGTTGGAGGCTCGACGTCGCCGCCCCCCGTGTCGCCGCCTTCCGGGTCGCTGCTCGCGACGGCGTCAGTCGATCCGGGCGTTTCGCCGGCTTCGCAGCCGAGCACGACGCCGAGGGTGAAGACGATGACCGGGAGGCGCGTGCGCATGGCGTTTCAATACCGCGGCCCGCTGTCGAAGACGAGCGCTCCGAGGTCGAGGCAGTCGGCAGGGTCGCGGGGAGCGCCGGCCCACTGAGGCTCGACCGCGCGCACCGCCCAGAGCACGAACGCCGCGGACCGCGCACGGAGCTCCCCGGGGGCTACCCCGAGCGTGTCGAGCGCCTCGCCCGCGTGGCTCCGCACCAGCGCGGCGAGCCGCCCCCGGGCGGCGACATCGAGGCGCTCCAGGCGCACGAGGACCAGTCGGTGAGACTCGTGGACCACACCCGTCAGGGTCCTGCGTATCGCGTCTTCCTCGGTGCCGAAGACCACGCCACCGTCGTCGTCCACCACCCCCACGCGGCTGAACGTCCGGGCCGAGTCGGCCATCGCGTCGTCGTCGGCGGGTCCGTAAAGGCGCGCCACGACGAGGTCTCCGGGAGCGACGACCGCGATGATCGCTCGGGACCACTGCGAGGTCTGGCGCTTACGCAGCCCGGGCGTAGGCGGCTCCAGCGTCGCCGTCGCGCACCCCACCAGCAGAAGCCATATGACCGCCCGACCCACGCCGCGCAGCATACCTCGACACGCTCGAATGGCTTGCCAACTTGACGCCCGGCCTGGGCGACCGGAGAACGGCGGGGTGCAGAGACTCATGTGTGCCATCCTCTTCGCGATCCTCCCATCGCTCGTTCATCCGGGTTGCCGGCAGCTGCCCGATCCTGAGGTCGACGCCCTGGCGCGTTCGCTCATCAAGCTGGACGCCGCGCAACGCCCCAACGGCGAGGACCTCCCCGCCGAGCTCTACGTCGCGTGGTCCGCGAAGCGGGATGTCGGCGCCGCCACCGCCAAAGAGCTCGACGACGCGCTCCGAGCGATCATCGACCTTCAGCACGCCCTGATCATTCGTCTCGGCACGGTCCCAGCGGGCACGCCCGACGCGCTCGAGATCCGCGACGCCTACCGACGCGCCCACCAGCAGGCCTACGAAGGGATGGCGCACGCGATGGCGTCGCGCCGCGTCAACGACGCACAACGCGCGGCCGCCGGCGATGCACAGGTGATCGCCGCGCTCGAGGCGCTCCGAGCAGCGCGCGCGCTCCGAACAAAGCGCTGCGTCGACTTCGGTCTCCCGGAGCGCCTGGTGGAGCCTGCTGCTCCCGGCGGCGCGGAGATCCGCCGCGCGCGCCCGGGTTAAGGCGAGGTGGTGTCCACGCCCTGAACCGCGGTCGATGTCGAGCGCTCGGGCTGGCCCAGCACCCACCGCCACGCGGCCCGCACGTCCTCGACGATCATGGAGAACGCGGGGACGAGGACCAGCGTGGTGAAGGTGGAGAACATCACGCCGTAGCCGAGCGACAGAGCCATGGGGATCAGGAAACGCGCCTGCGGCGAGGTCTCGTAGATCATCGGGATGAGCCCGAAGAACGCCGTGAGTGAGTTGAGCACGATGGGCCGGAAGCGACGCACCCCGGCCCACGCGAACGCCTGAGCGGGCGTCATGCCGCGCTCCACGGCCTCGTTGCCGGCGTCGACCAGGACCAGGGAGTCGTTCACCACCACGCCGGTGAGCGCCACCAGCCCCATGACGGAGATGATCGAGAGGTCGAAGCCGTGCGCCCAATGCCCGATCAGCGCGCCCACCACCCCGAAGGGGATGGCGCTCATCACGATCGCTGGCTGGATGAGGTTGCGGAGCGGGATCGCCAACAGGACGAAGATCGCCACGAGCGCCACGCTGAAGCCGAAGCGCAGGGTCGCGAGCGTCTCGTTCTGGGA
This sequence comes from Pseudomonadota bacterium, assembly GCA_005776725.1. Taxonomy (GTDB): domain Bacteria; phylum Myxococcota_A; class UBA9042; genus SXOO01. The sequence continues at coordinate 18,396 of SXOO01000208.1, forward strand.
CTCGCGCTCGCCCCCATAGGTCCAGGTGAGGCCTGGATGTCTCTGCATGAGGCCCGGCAGGACGCCCTTCGCCAGCGACGCCAACACCTCGTTGGCGTTGGCGCGGGCCGGGTCGACGTCCGCAGTCACGTCGGCCACTCGCTTCCCGTCGCGCCGCCGGATCTGCGTGTAGGCGGAGCCACGCTCCACCTCGGCCGCCTCGAGCAAGGGAATCTCCCCGCCCGCCGGCGTTCGAAGCATCATCGTGGACAAGTCGTGCTCGCTGTCGCGCTCGGGTCGGGGAAGGCTGACCATTACGCGCACCTCGTCGCGCCCTCGCTGTTCACGCGCGGCCTCGGCGCCGAAGAAGGCCGACCGCACCTGCCGCGCCAGCTCCGTGGCCGTGATGCCCAGGGCGCGCGCTTCGGGCCGCAGGGTGAGATCGAACTGCGCCTTTCCCTGTTGGAAGCCGTCGTCTATGTCCCGCACGCCGTCGAGCTCGGCCAGGCGGGCGGCCAGGTCCTGCCCGGCCTCCTCGAGGACGGCGATGCTCGGGTGGGCCAGCTGGACGTTGATCGCAGCCGACGACCCGGGCCCGCCGAAGCTCGCGTTGAACACCAACGTATCCACGCCGGCGACGCTGCCGGTCTTCTTGCGCCAGGTAGTGACGAAGTCCGCCGAGCTGACGCTTCGCAGCTCGCTGGGCACGAGCTGTACGAAGACGTTGGACATGTGGGGACCGACGAGCCCTCCGCCCCCGCCACCGCCAGCGCCGCGTTGAGGCAAGGAAAATCCAACGTCAGCGTAGACCCCAACGATGATCTGCCGCCCGCCGTGCTCCTCGGCCGCGGAGAGCGCCGCCTGTACCACGCGCTGCCGGACCGCCTCGGTCTCCGTGACCGGGGCCCCGAAGGGCAACGCGATCGACGCGAGCACGACGTCTTGTTCCGTCTTCGGGAAGAAGGTGAACTTGATGTGGCCGCCGCCGATCCACCCGAACGACGCGATGAGCAAGGCCACGCCGAGCGCCGCGGTGATGTAGCGCTCGCGGACCACCCATCGGGCCACCGGCGCGTAGGTGCGCTCGATGAGCCAGTCGTACGCCCCGAGCACCTTCGCTTGCCCACGGACGAGCATGCCCACGAGGCCCCGCGAGGGCTTCTCCGAGAGGTGGGCGAGGTGGTTCGGGAGGATGAACATCGTGTCGATCAGCGCCACGAACAGCACTGAGATCACGATGACCGGGATGGCATAGAAGATCTTCCCGCTGGTCCCGGGGACGAACAGGATCGGCACGAACGCGGTCATGGTGGTGAGCACGGAGAACACCACCGGCGCGGCCACCTCCCTCACGCCCAGGACGGCCGCTTCGCGCATCGAGCGCCCCTGCTGGCGGTGATAGAAGACGTTCTCGGCGATGACGATGGCGTCGTCCACCACCAGCCCGGAGACGATCAAGAACGCGAACAGCGACACCATATTAATCGAGACGCCGAACAGGGGCAGGAGGAGCACGCCGCCGAGGAAGGAGGTGGGGATGCCCACCGCGACCCAAAGCGCCACGCGAAGGTCGAGGAACAATCCCATGACCAGGACGATGAGCAGCAGGCCGATGCAGGCGTCCTCGAAGAGGAGGTCCTGGCGAGCCTCGAGCGTCTTCGACTGGTCGTCCCAGATCCCCACCTCCACAGCCGGCGAGAGCTCGGCTGCGAGCCCGGCCGCGTAGGCGCGTACGGCCGTGGAGATCTCCTCCGGCTTGGACTCGCCCGTGCGATAGACCTGCAGCCGAAGGGCCGGCACGTCGTTGAAGGTGGCGTACTTGTCCTGGTCCTCGTAGGTCTCCTTGACGTCGCCCACGTCGTCTACCGAGACGGCAACACCCGCCCCTGCGAGCACCGGCACCATAGCGAAGTCGGCCGCTGTGACCCGCTTCTCCTTGGTGCGCACCAGGATGTCGCCGTTGACCGTGCGCAGCGCCCCCGCGGGGACGTCGACGGACGTGGCCGCGATCTCCCGCGCCACCCGCTCGAGCGTGAGCCCACTCTGTCGCAGCGCGCGCTCTGGGACCTCCACACGCACCTCGGGGCGGCGCGCCCCGAGCAGGTCGACCTGGGTGATCCCCGGGATGCCCACCAGGTCCGCCCGCGCTCTCTCGGCGATCCCGCGCAGCGCGTCCTCTCCAACCCTGCCGGAGAGGACCAGCGAGATGACCTGCCGCCGGTTGACCAGCAGCGTTACTACGGCGCGCTCGGCGTCCCGCGGGAAGGACCCGATCCGGTTGATGGCGCTCTCTATGTCGCCACGGGCGCGTTCGCCGTTCGAGCCCTCGACCAGCTCGATGCGGACGCTGCCCTGCCCCTCGATGGCCACCGAGGTGACCTTCTTCACGCCGTCGAGACCCCGGACAGCTTCCTCCACGGCCTGCAGGACGCCGGTCTCGACCTCCTCGGGGCTGGCGCCTGGGTAGGGCAGGCTGACGTTGACCACGTCGAGCTCGAACTCGGGGAACACCTCCGTCCGCATGCGCGGGACCACGAAGAGACCCCCGCCGAGCAGCGCCAGCATCAGGATCTTGGCGGCGACCGGGTGGTCCACCATCCACCGGACCGGTCCGGCCCGGAGGTGGCCGCGGCTCAGAGAGTCGCTCACTTCGGGGACGCCGGCGGGTCGGCCTTCGGTTGCGGCGCCGCAGGTCCAGCTGGCTCCTCGCCCTCGACGCGGACGGCGAGCCCCGGCACCACCGTCTGCAGGCGGCTCTCCAGGACGCGATCCGCGGGCGACACACCCGCCGAGACCACGACCGCGTCGTCTTCACGCCGGATGACCGTGAGCTCCTGGACGGCGAGCTTGCCGTCGCGGACCACGGCCAGGCGGTCCCCGCCATGGAGGAGGCGCCGTGGCACCCGGATCGCCGCCGGCAACGTCCTGCCGGGAACCTCCACCCGCACCCAGGCGCCGAGCGGCAGCGGCAGAGCGCCGGGCGTCTTCAAGGCCAGGGGGTCCTTCACCTCGACCAGCGCGCGGAACAGCCGCCCCTGCGGGTCCACCTGCCCCGTGAGGCGCAGAAGCGTGCCGGTGCGCTCCGAGGGTGGGTCCACGCCCAGGATCACGCGCACGGTGGCTCCGACGGCGGCCTGAATCTCGGCCAGGGATGACGCGGGGAACGACGCCTCCACCCAGAAGACATCCGCGCGCACCAGGGTGGCCACCTCGGCTTGCGCCGACACGACCTGCCCGACCGTAGCGGACTCCTTGATCACGAGGCCGTCGAAGGGACTGACGACGGTGGTCCGAGCCAGGTCCGCTTGTGCGCGCTCCACGGAGACCTGGGCCGACTGGATGGTGGCCTTCCCGGCCGCGAGCTGCGGACTGCGCAGCGCGATGGCGCGGTCGTCCGGGTCGACGGGGAGCTCAGAGGCCAGCAGCGCCAGCTCCCGCTCGGCCAGTCGACGCTTCCCCGCCTCCACCGACAGCTCCGCCTTGGCGCGGGCGTGGGTCGCCTCGGCGGCGCGAACGGCCAACTCGTAGTCCGAAGCGTCGATCTTCAAGAGCTCCGCGCCCGCCGTGACCACGTGCCCAAGCTCGAGTGACGCCGCCACCGAGACGAGGCGCCCTGCGACCTGCGGCCGCACCACCCAGGTGTCCGCCGCGATCACTGTGCCCGCGCCGCTCACCTCGAGGCGCACGTCCTCTGTGGCCAGGGACGTCACGCGCACGAGCGGTCGCCGGTCGACCGGCGGGGCCGTGGGCGGCTCCTTCTTCATCTCCACGAGCCGCTTCGCGGCGAGAAGCCCGAGAGCCACGATGCCCGCCACCAACAGCAGCCGCACGAAGCCCTTGAGGACGTTCATCGGTCGCCTCTCTCCAGCGAGAACCCGCCGCCGAGCGCCTGATGCAGTTGCACCCGCGAGATCAGCCGAGACCTGGCGGCAGCGAGCCGTGCGGACTCGGCGCTCATCAGCTGCAGCTGCGCGCTGAGGAGCTGCACGAAGTCGCCCTGCCCCGCCAGGAAACGACGCTCTGCGTCAGCGAGCGCCGCGCGCCCGTGCTCCAGTTGGCGGTCTATGAGCCGCACGGACTCCTCGGCCGCGCGTTCGTTTGCTAGCGCGTCCTCCACCTCTCGGAAGGCCGTGGACACCACCCGCCCCAACGCCGCGAGGCGCTCCGCCCGCACGGCGCGCGTCCTCTCGACCTCGGCGTCGCGTCTGCCGCCGTCTACGGCCGCGTACGACATGGCCCCTCCGAGGCTCACGAGGACTTGCTGAAAGAGGTCTGACAGCGCCTTCGCTGAGAAGCCGAGGCCGAGCGACAGGCGGAAGGTGGGGAGCGTCTCCGCAACGGCGACTGCGGTGCGCTCGTCCGCGGAGACCACGCGCCGGAAGGCCGCCCGCACATCTGCCCGCCGGGTGAGCAGCTCGGACGGCACGCCCAGCGACGGGAGCGGGCGAAGCACCGGGAGCTGATTCGGCGTTTCCCCGAGCCGCCCGGCCGCCTCGCCAGACAGCGTGAGCACCTGGTGTTCGAGGACCTGCCGCCGCCCCTGAATCCCCGGCCGCTGGGCCTCGAGCGCAGCGAGCTGCTGGCGCTGCTGGAGCACGTCGGCGCTGGACGCCGAGCCCTGGCCGAAGCGCAGCGTCACTGCACGCTGGACCCGCTGAGCGGCCTCGAGCTGGCGATCCAGGAGGCGCTCGGCCTCGGCCTCGGCCGCCAGGCTGCACCAGGCCGCCACGATGCCTCCGGCCACTGTCTCTGCGGCGGCGTGAACGTCGTCGACCGCCGCCAGGGTGTCCAGCGAGGCTGCGGCCCGCTGGGCCCGGCCCTTCCCGAAGAGATCCAGCTCCCAAGCGAACCCGGCGACGGCCTGGTGCTGGGTGACCTCGCCGCCGGGCGCGCCGAGCAGGTTGCCGGACGGCGCGTGGACCAGCGCGGACAGCGACGATCCCGCGTCGAGCTGGAGCGTGGGACGCCCGGTGGCGCCCGCGGCCAGGCTCAGGGCCTCGGCTTGTTCGACCCGCGCCCAGGCGGCTGCTACGTCGAAGTTGTGCGAGAGGGCCCGCTCGACCCGCGCGGACAACACGGCGTCGTCGAAGTGGCCCCACCAGCGGTCGGTCCGTGGGGCCTCACCGAGCGCCGAGAACGCCGCAGGCAGCGCCACCCGGGGCGGCGGCGCGGGCTCCACCTGATGCGTGGCGCAGGCGGCGAAACAGAGGACCAGGAGCCAACTACGCACCGCAGGTCATCGAATCTCGGCCTCCCGCGCGAGCGAGAGGGTGCAAGGAGGCTTCTACCGGCGCAGCGCGAACGTACGCGCCGGCGCAGCCCGGGACACCCTCAATGATATCAATGCACTAAGAGCGTCCTGAGGGACGCAGAGTCTAGACCCCGGCGACGGACACGTCAACGCGGCTCCGCGCCCGCATGCTCCACGAATACTCGCGTGAGTGGCGTCGGGCGGATAGGCTGCTTCTCCCTGACAAAAAGGACCCTGGATGACGCCCACCCCAACCGCCACCGACGCGCTCGACTTCGTCGTCTACGGCGCCAACGGCGACCTCGCCCAACGGAAGCTCGTCCCATCGCTCTACGAGCTCTACCGAGATGGTCACATCGCGGAGGCTTCCCGCCTCGTCGGCGTCGGCCGGAAGCCGATGACCGACGAGGAGTTCCGCACGATGATGGCGCAAGCGATTCGCAGCGGCACCACCGCCGAGGAGTACGACGAAGCGGTCGCCGTACGTTTCCTGGGCCGGATGATCTACCGCGAGCTCGACGCAGCCGACCCCGCCCAGCTCGGGGGGCTCGCCCCGGACTTCCGCGAGGCGCGCCCGCGGATCCACTACCTCGCGACGCCGCCGAAGCTGTTCGGTCCGATCTGCCAATCGCTCGGCAAGGTCGGGTTCATTGATCCCACGACCCGGGTGGTGATCGAGAAGCCCATCGGCAAGGACCTGGCGTCTGCCCGCGCCATCAACGACCAGGTCGCTGAACACTTCACGGAGCGCCAGGTCTTTCGCATCGACCACGACCTGGGTAAGGAGACGGTCCAGAACCTCCTGTGCCTCCGGTTCGGTAACTTCCTCTTCGAGCCGCTGTGGGGCCGAGGCCGGATCG
>SXOO01000209.1 GCA_005776725.1 Pseudomonadota bacterium
CTCTTCCTCGCCGCGATCGGTGAGCTCCCTCTCCCGCTCCTGGTGACGCTGCTGCGCGTGATTCTGGAGGCGGAGGTGCGCCGCGTGGGCGACACGAAGTCCTTCAAGGTGGACGTGCGGATCGTGGCGGCCACGATCCGGACCCTGTCCGAGGAGGTGGACGCCAAGCGCTTCCGCCAGGACCTGTTCTACCGGCTGAACGTGCTCCCGATCGTGATGCCGTCGCTCCGGGAGCGCCCGGAGGACATCCCGCTCCTCGTGGAGCACTTCATGCGGCAGTCCACCGAGCGCCTGGGCAAGCCCATTCGCCGCATCGATCCCGAGGCGCTCAAGCTGCTGACGAGCTACCCATGGCCCGGGAATGTGCGGGAGCTGGAGAACACGATCGAGCGGGCGGCGGTGTTCTCGGACGGCGACACGATCACCCGGGATGTCCTTCCCGAGGGCATGGTGGCCACCGCCGATCGGGTGAGGCTCGCGCTCGACTCCGGCGAGCTGTCGATCAAGAAGACCACCCGGGTCATCGAGGAGGAGCTGATCACCCGCGCGCTGCACGCCACGGGGGGAAACCGGACGGCGGCAGCCCGCCTCCTGGAGATCTCGCACCGCGCCCTGCTCTACAAGATCAAGGAGTACCAGATCGACATCCCGCCGCGCTGAGGGTGGCGCATCGGCGCGGCGCGCGCGTCATGGGCTCGGGATCTCTTCGCAGTAGAGGCCCTCGTGCGCCGCCGGAAACCGCACCACACCCGCGAAGCACATCTCGTCCAGCGTGCTGTCGCCGAAGCCCACTACCTGCCCGCTCCCGTTGTTCCACGTACACGTCACCTCGAGGCTGTCGCCCGCCAGTACCTCCACGGGGCCCACGCGGTGGTGGCCCTGCGCGTCGAACTGGAAGGGCGTGTCCAGGAGGATCCGGGCGCCGTCGCGACCGTGGTGGGTCACGCGCATGTGGACGCCGAGGAGGTGCATGTGCGGCCAGAGATGGGTGACCGTGGCGTCTTCCCGGAACCGGCACCGCCCGGACGCCGAGGACTCCATGTGCGCCGGAAGGGAGAAGCGGGTGGTACCCGCCAGGATCATCTCGGCCTCCACCAACACGTCGTCTGCCGGCACCGTCTCCGCCCGGACGCCCGACGTCCCGGACAAGGGCGCGTTGGTCAGGTTCAGCACGTGCGCGTTGGTGAGCACGCGTGTGCCGGCCGGGACGGCCATCGCCACGCCCTCCGGGAGCTCCAGCGGCCCCGAGTTCACGCCCGACGCGAACAGGAGCGAGTCGCTGAGCGTGCCAGCGGTGCAGTCGAACGAGCCGTCCTCGCCCCCCACGGCGAGCGTGGCCAGCACGTGGTGCGACCCGGGCGAGCCGATGGGCTCCAGGCGCCGTACGAACACGTCGTCAGACACCGTGGTGATTCCGCAGATGAAGCGCTCGCGGCCCGCGGCCACCGTCCAGTCGACGGCGCCCAGCATCTGCCAGGTCGCCGCCGTGGGCGCTTCGTTGCCCCGCAGCCCCTCGGCGCAGCCTCCGACCAGCGCCAAGACCAGGACGCTGGCCGTCCTCAGCACCGGGAGACCGCGCACGCTCCCCGGGCCAGGAGCGGTCCCCCCCACGAGCGCCGACGGGCCCGCGGCGCTCATGGCAGAAATACCTCGACCGGCGGCACCGACAGGGGCAGCTCGTCGTCGCCGACGTCGGCGTCTGTGCCGGTGCCGAGCCGGCCCGAGTCGCCCTCGCCCCAGCAGCGCACAGTGCCGGACTCGAGGAGCGCGCACGTGAACCCGTTGCCGGCCTCGACCTGAACGGCCCGTTCCCCGAGCTGGACCACACCGGCTGCCGCGGGGGACTCGTCGTCGCCGATTCGCTTGACGTTGCCGTAGCCGAGAGCGCCGGAGGCCCCGTCGCCCCAGCAGCGAACGGCGCCCGACAGCGTGAGCGCGCAGGTGTGGCGGTCACCGCCCGTGATCGAGGTGACCACCTCGCCGAGCGCTACGATCGCGGCCGTCGCAGCGTTCGGCGTCGAGTGGGTGGTGCCGGCGCCAAGGGCCCCATAGCCGCCCATGCCCCAGCACCGCACCGCCCCTTGCGCGGTGAGGGCGCACGTGTGCTTCTGGCCCGCGGCCAGCTCGACGACCGGCTCGCCAAGCGCCACCTCGCCCAGCTCCGCGGGCAGCTCGTTGTCGCCCACGTCGGCCAGCCCCCCGTACCCGAGCGCCGGCGCGGCCCCCCAACACCGCACAGCCCCCGCGTCGACGATGACGCAGGTGTGGTCGCACCCGGTGGCGATGGAAGAGGCCACGACCGACCCCAAGGGGACCTCGCCGAGCCACCCGCCGGTCTTCGTGGCGAAGCCATAACCCAGCGCCCCAGCGGGTGAGTCGCCCCAGCACTTGATGCGGCCAGAGGCGGTCAAGACGCAGCTGTGGTGGTCGCCGGCGGCTAGCGCCTCGAACGCTGAGCCCGCGTAGATGATGGCGTCGCCCAGGGCGCCGGGTGACTCGTCATCACCAATCGTCTCGGGGTGTCCATCCCCCCGACCGAGCGCGAGGTCTCCGCCGAAGCCCCAGCAGCGGATCCGGTTGTTCTCGAGCAGCGCGCACGTGTGCCGCGCGCCCGCCGCCAACGAGACCACAGAGCCACCCACGTCGACCGGGCCCGCGTCGGACGGCGGCTCATCATCGCCGATCGCCCAGGGGTGTCCGTAGCCGAGCTGCCCGGAGTCGTTGGCGCCCCAGCACGTGACCTGCCCGTCCACCGAGAGCGCGCAGACGTGAGCCGCGCCGGCCGCGAGCGCCGACACCCGCATGGGCTCGGCAGGCTGCGGTGCGACCTCGGGACTCGGCAGCGGGACGGCGCCAGGAGGCTCCTCGGCGGCCACTTCGGGAGGCCGCTCAGCCGCTTCCTCCGGGGCCGTCATCGGCGGCTCCAGAGGCGCCGGCGCGTCGGCCTCCTCCGAGGGCGGGGTGTCCGCGACGCTCGACAGCGCCGGGGGTTCCACGGTGAGAGAGCACGCCACCGCCGAGGCGGCGATGAACGACACTACGAAAGCCCTTAGATTCATTGAGTTCCTCCTTGAGTCTGAGCGAAGTCTAGGGGCCGGAGATCGCCGCCAACAAGCGATACGAATTCACTGGTTTTGGTGAGATCTGGTCACCAATGCGGGTCCGACGGGCGTGCTACGCTGGACCCAAGACCCGCCATGGAAATCACCGATCTCCGCTACTTTCACGCCGTCGCAGTCACGCGGAGCTTCGCGCGCGCTGCCGAGCGCGTGCACATCTCTCGCTCCGCGGTCAGCAAGGCGCTGCGCCGCCTGGAGGACGAGCTTCAGACGCCGCTGCTCGAGCGCACCACGCGCGAGGTCACCGTCACCGAGGCCGGCCGTATCGTGCAGCGGCACTGCGAGGGGCTCTTCGAAGGCCTCGAGACCCTGCGCTCGGAGATCGAGGGCCTCACGGACACGGCGACCGGGACGCTCACCGTCGGGGCCACGGAGGTGTTCTCGATCTTCGCGCTCCCCAGCGCGGTCGTAGAGCTCGTAGCCAGGCGCCCCGGCATCGACGTCCGGTGTTTCACGCTTACCCCTGAGCAGATGCGGGTCGAGCTGCTCAACGGGCGGCTTGACGTGGGTCTCGTGGTGGGCGACGTCGCGGGTAAGCCGTTTCGACACCACGCGCTCGGGACCACGGAGACGAGCCTCGTCTGTAATCCGCGCAGCCCGCTCCTCGCCGCGCCCTACGAGCGAGCGATCACCGAGACCTCGTTCGTGACCTTGGACTGCCTGGCCACAGAGACCCACCCGCTCGGCCGCGCCTGCGCACCGCCGCAAGGAGGACGCCCGGGGCCCACCGTCGACACACTCTGCGCAGCCACACAGCTCATCCTGGACGGACCCTTCGCCGGCCTCCTGCCGGAGCTGGCGGTGCACTGCCAGCTCAACCACGGTGAGCTCATTCGCGTGCCGACCCCCGATTCCCGTGAGCCGCTCACCCTGGGTGCGCTCACACCCAAGGGTCCACCGCGGCTCGCAGCCCTCACGCTGCTCCAGTGCCTTCAAGCGATCATCGCCGAAGCCGCCATCCGCGCCTGCGGGCGCTCCTGACCACAGCCGAACGAGACGGCTGGGAACGCAGCAAGCGTCACCCGGGCGCCCAAGAACGTGCGTCTGGACTTGGAAACGTGTTCTGGTAAGACAGCGCCCGGCCCGCTCCGTCGCGGGCAGAAGGTTGCGCGTGAGCACATCGTCCGGTCCCCTGTCGTTCGGCCCCGAGAACCTCGCCGTCATCGAAGCGCTTTACGAGCAGTATCTGGTGGCGCCCGACGCCGTCCCTGCCGACTTCCGCACCCTGTTCGAGCGCACAGAGAACGGGCATGGGCCCCGCACCATCGGCCCCACGTTGGCGCCTCGCTCGATCTTCTCACCGGCCTACACGAACGGGAAAGCGGGCAACGGAGACCTCGCCGCACGGCAAGACAAGGTGGACCAGCTGGTTCGGGCCTATCGCGTCCGCGGCCACATGCTGGCAGACCTCGACCCGCTGGGTATGCCCAAGCGCGTGCACCCCGAGCTCGAGCTCGAACACTACGCGCTCTACCCCGAGGACCTCGACCACACCTTCTCCGCCCGCACTATCGCTGGCGGTGCGCCGCTCACCCTTCGCCAGATCCTCGACCGCCTCCAGGCCACGTACTGCCGGAAGGTCGGCGTGCAGTTCATGCACATCGACGATCTGCGCATGAAGAACTGGCTCCAGGAGCGGATGGAGCGCACGCAAAACCGCCTGCCGCTGAGCCGCGTCAAGCAGCTGCGCATCCTCACCAAGCTCACGGACGCCGAGCTCTTCGAGGACTTCCTCCAGAAGAAGTTCCAGGGCGCTAAGCGGTTCTCCCTCGAAGGCGGCGAGACGCTGATCCCGCTGCTCGACAGCCTCATCCACCGCTCAGCCAGCGCCGGCGTACAGCAAATCGTGGTCGGCATGGCCCTCCGCGGCCGCCTCAACGTCCTCTCGAACATTCTCGGCAAACACCCGCGCGACATCTTCCGGGAGTTCGCCGACGCCGAGCCGGAGAAGCAGCTCGGTCGAGGCGACGTGAAGTACCACATGGGTCACAGCGCGGATGTGACGCTGCCCGACGGGCAGAAGGTGCACCTGTCGCTCTGCTTCAACCCCAGCCACCTCGAATACGTAGACCCGGTGGTCATGGGCCGTGTGCGGGCGAAGCAAGACCGGATCGGCGACAGCCGTCGCGAGAAGGCCCTCGGGATCCTCATCCACGGCGACGCCGCGTTCGCCGGCGAAGGCGTGGTCCAAGAGACGCTGAACATGGGCGCCCTCACGGGCTACACCATCGGCGGCACGGTCCACATCGTGGTCAACAACCAGGTGGGCTTCACCACGCCGCCGGAGTCCTCGCGCTCCACGCCGTACGCCACAGACATCGCGAAGCTGCTGCAGGTCCCGATCTTCCACGTCACCGGCGAAGACCCCGAGGCGGTCGAGGCCGTGCTGGAGCTGGCGGTCGAGTTCCGCCGAGAGTTCCAGAGAGACGTGATCATCGATATGTACTGCTACCGCAAGTACGGTCACAACGAGGGAGACGATCCGGCGTTCACGCAGCCGGTCATGTACCGCGCGATCCGAGCCCGGAAGACCGTGCGCGAAGGCTACATGGACAACCTGCTGAAGCTGGGCAGCTTGAAGCGCGACGAGTGCGAAGAGCTGGCCACGAAGCGCAAGCAGGAGCTCGAAGAGGAGCTGCTCCAGGCGAAGGACCCGAACTACAAGCCCGTCGCCCCGTTCGGCGCCGGCCTGTGGGCTCCCTACAAGGGCGGACGCGACGCCGACGTGCCAGAGCCGATCACCGGCGTGCCGCGTGAGCGCCTCGCCGCGCTGTTGCGGCAGCAGACCCTGGTCCCGTCGGGGTTCACTCCCCACCCGAAGATCGAGAAGCTCTTCGAGACCCGCCTCGAGATGGCTGCGGGCGAGAAGCCGCTGGACTGGGGCCAGGCCGAGCTGCTCGCGTACGCCACCCTCCTCACCGATGGGCACCGCGTGCGGCTCTCAGGTCAGGACGCCGGACGCGGCACCTTCAGCCACCGCCACGCCGTGCTGCACGACTACAAGACGGGCGACACATACCAGCCGCTGCAACACCTCTCGCTCGGTGGGCCGGGCGAGCGCGCCGTTGCCCCGTTCGAGGTCTACGACAGCCCGCTGTCGGAGATCGGGCCGCTCGGCTTCGAGTGGGGTTATAGCCTCGACTGGCCGGACGGACTCGTGGCCTGGGAGGCGCAATTCGGCGACTTCGCGAACTGCGCTCAGGTCATCATCGACCAGTTCATCGTGTCCGCCGAAGACAAGTGGCGGCGTCTGTCAGGCCTGGTACTCCTGCTCCCGCACGGCTTCGAGGGCCAGGGCCCCGAGCACTCCAGCGCGCGGCTCGAGCGTTTCCTGATGCTGTCGGCCGAAGACAACATCCAGGTCACCAACCCCACCACGCCGGCCCAGATCTTCCACCTCCTGCGCCGTCAGGTGGTCCGCCCGCTGCGGAAGCCGCTGGTGGTGATGTCACCCAAGAGCCTGCTGCGCCACCCGAAGGCCGTGTCCACGCTGGACGAGCTGGCCGAGGGGCGGTTTCAGCGCATCCTCCCAGACGACCTCGGCACGCCCAGGAGCGCCATCCGCCGGGTGATCCTCTGCTCGGGCAAGGTCTTCTACGACCTGCACGAGGCGCGAGAGAAGCGCGGGATCACCGACGTAGCCATCATCCGGCTCGAACAGCTCTACCCGCTGCCGGACGCAACCCTCTTCGAGGCGCTGGCCGGATACTCGGAGGGGACGGACGTGGTCTGGGTGCAGGAGGAGCCGCGCAACAATGGCGCCTGGTGGTACCTCCGGTACCGCTTCGGTGAGCGCCTCGGCGCCTTCCCGCTCCGCTCCATCGCCCGATCGCCCGCGGCCAGCCCGGCCACCGGCTCCCCGGGCGCGCATCGGATCGAGCAGAACCGCATCATCGACGCGGCGCTCGAGCCATGAGGCGCCCCGCGGTTCTCCTGGCCAGCCTGGGGCTGGTCCTCGGGTGCGGGTCGGCGTCGCCCGACGTGGTGACGCCGTCGGCGCACTCCGTCCACGCGCTCCCCGACCCCGGCAAGGCCGACAACTACTACAGCACCAACGCGCAGGAGTACCTCCTGAGCGGCGTGGCGCACGTGGCCCTCCCGGAGGACTTCGCGGCGCTCGTCGGAGAGGCGAGAGACCAGCGCCTCACGTCGCTCGTGGCCACTCGGGAGTCGCTGGTCGTGCGCACCATCCAGGACCACATCAAGACGGTGGTCGCGCCAAAGAACGGGGAGAAGACCGGCGAAGAGGCCGAGTACTTCATCTATGTGAAGCGCGACCCGGGGACCACCGAGGCGCCCGAGGTGCTCGAGGACGGGCGCGCGCGGTTCGCGTTCACGTTCGAGCTGATCGGCCACACGGAGCTCATCCAGGCGCTGTCGCCGTCTGGGAAGTTCAGCGTGGAGGTGAAGGAGTGGCCGGCCCCCACGGGCGAGACCGTCGAGGTCTCGGTGCGCAGCACGCCGTCCACCGACAGCTTCCCCCGCTACGACGAGCTCTTCCGCGACGGCAGCCTCGACATCGGCGTGCACTTCGGTGGCGACTACAACAAGGAGCGCCACGACATCGAGACGGCGAAGTGGATGGTCGAGACGCTCCTCGAGAACGGCTTCAAGAACGAGGCCGTCACCAGCTACGACACGCTCGCCATCGAGTCTCCCGCGTTCACGAGGACGCTCGTGGTCGAGGGCAAGCCTGTCGCAGTGAACGTGTGGGTCTACCACTCGGACCTCGTGCCGGCCGAGCGCGAGGAAGAGCTGCGCACCGTGATGAAGGAGAGCCTCGCGAAGCGCGACATCGTGATCTACAGCGGTCACGCGGGCGAGGGCGCGGGCTTCATCCTGGACTACCAGCCGAAGCTGGAGCTCACGCCCGCCGAGTTCGCCACGGTGGAGATGGCGTCGAAGTACCAGATCTTCGTCCTCGACGGCTGCCGGACCTACCGCACCTACGTCGACGACCTAATGAAGAACCCCGCGAAGTCATTCGACAATCTCAACATCATTACCACGGTGAACACCACCCCGTTCTCGGTGGGGTATCAGGTGCTGTGGGAGATGGTGTTCTGGCTCACGCTCACGGACGACGCCGGGAACCACTTCCCCCTCAGCTGGAACGCCCTGCTCGCCGGCGTGAACACCGACGAGTTCAAGACGGTCCACTACGGGGTCCACGGGGTGGACAACGGCCCGAAGCTGAACCCCCACGGCGGAAAGGCCGCCTGCACCCCGTGCAGCGGCGACGGCGATTGCGGCGCCGGAGGCAACCTCTGCCTCGGCTACGGCGGCGCCAGCGCTTGCGGCGTGGCCTGTACGGTCGATGCCGCCTGCCCCGAGGGCTACAAGTGTCAGGCGATCACCGACGATCCGGAGCAGTTCTACCTGCCGCGCCAGTGCGTGAACTCAGCAGGTCAGTGCCGCTGACGGGCGCCGCGGCCCCCACGCTCGGTCGCCTCGAGCCCTCCGGACCCCCACAGCCGAACATTGCACCTCACTGAGAGTTGGGGGAGACTCCGCGCCCCGTCGGCTTGCCGGCGCCCCCCTCAGTCGCACCGTCTGGGAGTACAACGCGAATGCCCGTCGAGATCCGTATCCCGTCCGCAGGAGAGTCCATCACCGAGGTCACCGTGGGCACTTGGCGCGTCGCCGCGGGCACCGCGGTCGCGGGTGACACCACGCTGGTCGAGATCGAGACGGACAAGGCCAACCTGGAGGTGGCGGCGCCCGCAGCCGGGGTGCTGGTCCAGCAAGTGCTGGCCTCGGGGACCGTCGCGCGTGTGGGCGACGTCGTCGCCGTCTTCGAGCCGGGCGCAGTGGGGGCCACGAGCGCCGCGCCGCCCGATGCGCCGCCCAAGGCCGAGCCTGTGGTCATGCCCTCCGCGGCGCGCCTCGCCGCGGTCAGCGGCATCGACACCGCCACGGTGGCCGGGAGCGGCCCGGGTGGACGAGTGCTCAAGGAAGACGTCCAGCGCGCGGCCAAGCCCGCGGCCGCGCCCGCGGCGTCTCCGCCCGCGCCCGTGAAGGTCATGTCCGCCGGGAGCCGCCAGGAGGAGCTGGTGCCCATGACGCGGATCCGGAAGACGATCGCCGAGCGCCTCGTCTCCGCCCAAGCGAACGCCGCGCTCCTCACCACGTTCAACGAGATCGACATGGGCCCGGTGATGGCGCTCCGCAAGCGTCACCAGGAGTCCTTCCTGGCGAAGCACGGCGTGAAGCTCGGCGTCATGAGCTTCTTCGTGCAGGCCGCGATCGAGGGACTGAAGGCGGTGCCGTCGATCAACGCCGAGGTCCGCGACGACGCGATCGTCTACAAGCACTACTACGACATCGGCGTGGCCGTGGGCGGCGGGCGCGGCCTCGTTGTTCCGATCATCCGCAACGCCGAGACGCTGAGCTTCGCGGACGTGGAGAAGACCATCGCCGACTTCGGCAAGCGCGCGCTGGAGAACCGGATCGGCCTCGACGAGCTGCAGGGAGGCACCTTCACGATCTCGAACGGCGGCATC
>SXOO01000210.1 GCA_005776725.1 Pseudomonadota bacterium
AACACCCAGCTCATCCTCCAGCAGGAGACCGGGCTCTGCCGCACCATCGACCTCTTCGGCGGGAGCGACGTGGTCGAGGGGCTCACCCGGGATCTGGTCGCTCGGGCGCGGCTGCATCTCGACGAGGTGGAGTCGCTGGGCGGAATGGCGCGGGCGATCGAGCAGGGCCTCCCGAAGCTGCGCATCGAAGAGGCGGCGGCTCGCACGCAGGCCCGGATCGACTCCGGGCGCCAGACGATCGTGGGGGTGAACGCGATGCGGCGGGCCGACGAGCCGCCCATCCCGCTGTTCGAGGTCGACAACTCCGCCGTGCGCGCCACACAGCTCGCGCGCCTCGAGGCCCACCGCCGGAGCCGCGACGGCGTGCGATGCGAAGCCGCGCTCCTGGCGCTGGAGCAAGGCGCTCGGGAGCAGGGGAATCTCTTGAGTCTCTCCGTAGACGCGGCGCGCGCTGGCGCGACTGTGGGAGAGATCAGCCTCTCGCTCGAGCGGGTCTTCGGGCGGCATGAGGCGGTGATCCGGTCGATCTCGGGGGTCTATGTGGGCGAGGTACAAGCGGGCGGGGCTAGCGGTGACGTAGACGCCGTCCGGGAGCGCGTGCTCGCGTTCGCGGACCGCGAGGGCAGGCGGCCGCGGATCCTCGTGGCGAAGATGGGGCAGGACGGGCACGACCGAGGGCAGAAGGTGATCGCCACAGCCTTCAGCGACCTCGGCTTCGACGTCGACATTGGGCCCTTGTTCCAGACCCCGGCGGAGACGGCGCGGCAGGCCGTGGAGAACGACGTGCACGTCGTGGGGGTGAGCTCGCTGGCCGCGGGCCACCTCACGCTCGTTCCGGAGCTCATCGCGGCGCTGGGCGCCGAGGGTCGCCCCGATATCCGCGTGGTCGTGGGCGGCGTCGTACCGCCGGAGCACGTCCCGTTGCTCACGGCGATGGGCGTAGCGCTGGTGTTCGGTCCGGGCACCGTGATCACCCACGCCGCCGCCCAGCTCCTCGACGCACTCCGTGAAGGCTGAGCCGGAGGCGCTGGCGAAGGGGGTCCTCGCGGGGTCGCGGGCGGCGCTTGGGCAGGCGATCACGCTGCTCGAGTCCGAGCGACGAGCCCCTGATGCGGCCCGCCTCCTCGAGCTGCTCGGCAGCGCACCGAAGGGCCGACCGACCGTGCGTGTCGGTCTCACCGGTGTGCCGGGGGTCGGCAAGTCCACGCTCATCGAAGCGCTGGGCCTCGAGCTCCTCGGGCGGGGCCACCGCGTCGCAGTGCTCGCCATCGATCCGTCGAGCCCACGGCATGGCGGCTCCATCCTGGGCGACAAGACCCGCATGCCTCGGCTCGCGCGCGAGACGGGCGCGTTCATCCGACCGACCCCGTCGGGGGGAACGCTCGGCGGCGTACACCGGAAGACACGCCACGCCATCCGCGCGGTGGAGGCCGCGGGCTTCGACGTGATCCTGGTCGAGACCGTGGGCGTGGGGCAGTCGGAGGTGTCGGTGGCCGACATGGTCGACGTCTTCGTCGTCCTGCTGCTGCCGAACGCGGGCGACGACCTCCAGGGCATCAAGAAGGGGCTCATCGAGGTGGCCGACCTCCTGGCGGTGGGTAAAGCCGACCTCGACGCCGCCGCGGCGCGGAGGAGCGCCCGGGACTACGTGGCCGCGCTTCGCCTCCTGCACCGTGAAGACACCGAAGTGCCCGTGTACTCCGGGGCCACGGGCGAGGGCGTGGCCGCGCTCTGGTCTACGGTGATGGGGCGCGTGGACGACGCGCGCGCATCCGGCGCGTTCGACGCGCGACGGCGCTCCCAAGAGGTGGCGTGGTTCCGAGCGCTGGTGCGCGACGGGGCGCTCGAACGTTTCTACGGGGAGCGCGGCCGAGCCGAGCTCATCAAGGCTGCGGCGGCCACGGTGGGCGCGGGGGTCGAGACGCCCCTCACCGCGGCATTGCGAGTGCTGACGATCTGAGCGGGCGTTGGCTCAGGGCACCGTGGCGTCGAGGCCCGGCACGCCGACGGCCTTGAACTCCAGGCGAACCCACCACCCGAACTGCCCATTCACCACGTCGGAGGGCGCCTCCGCGAGCAGCTCGGCCACGGACAGCACGCCGACGAAGCCGGTGTCGAACGCCAGGGCTTGCGCGGTCTTCTCCGGCAGGAAGCCCTCGAGGATCCCCTCGGGGATGACGAGCGGTCCGTCGTGGCGGAGGCCCACCTTGGCCTCGGTGACACCGACGAGGTAACCGGCGAGCTCGAAGGCGAGCGAGGGGAGCGGTATCGGGGTGAAGAGGCACTTCCCGGGGACGCCGAGGCACGAGCCCCCCACCCCCATCGAGACCAGCTCGAACGTGTCTGGAGGCGAGGAGAGGTCCAGGCCGCAGCCGAGGACGGCGCCCGTGACGTCGCGTGCGCACGACGCGCCGCCCAGCTGAGCGGGGACCGGCTGCATCGCTAGATCGAGCGTGAGGAGGACGTCTGCTGGCGCCTCGGCGTCCGAGAAGAGGCCGTCGAGGATGCCGTTGGCCGCCGCGGTGACATCCAGACAGGGGGTGCCGAAGCACAGCGGCGGTGAGGCAAAGTGGAGCGAGGTGAGACGGAAGCGCGCCGGTCCCTCCGGGGGGAGCCCCACGTCCTCGACCTCGGGTGTGCCTGGGTCCGCGTCGGCGCCGGCCGTCTCCGCCCACGACGCGATGTCATCAGGCTCCAAGAGGTCGCCCCAGCTGGCCCAGTCGTCCCAGCCGATCACGTCCGAGCCCGGCGCGTCGGGCAGCCAGTACACGTCGTCGAGGGGCGCAGCGTCCGCACCCCAATGCCCCGTGTCGCTGGTCCATACTTCCGGGTCGACGTCCCCCATCCACGGCAGGTCGCCGGAGCCCCAGACGTCGAGTGCCCCTGAGGGCGTGTCGATAGTCCATTCGACGTCGGACGGCATCCCGGCGAGGTCGTCGAGGGTATCGCTCGCACTCGCGTCCGGCCCGGACAGCGCGTCGCCCAGGGCGAGCGCGTCGCCCGTCGCGTCAGCCTGCCCCGCGTTGAGCTCTACTTCGGCTTCGCTGGTCTCGCACGCTCCGAGCGCGCCCAGTGTCCCGAGCACGAGCGCTGCGCGTCTGCAGGCGCCCGCCGAGCGCCCGAACGCCGCCACGAGGGTCGCTGTCCTACGGGTGTCCGGGCTCATTCGCCCTCTCCCCCGAGACACTCGAGCAGGTCGGCCGTGGGCGTGAAGCCGCACTCTCCGCTGGGCTGGGCCTCGCAGATCGCCGACGCATAACACGCATACTCGGGCTTCCAGTCGCAGATCGAGAACACGTCGTGGTTGGCGCAGATCTGCCCGGAGCAGCCGGTCTTCATGCAGGTGGGCGTGGGGTCGTTTTCACACGTGCCATAACACTTCGGGCAGATCGCCTCGCCGGTGGCGGGGTCGAAGACGCAAGGCGCCAGCGGGCAGGGCCCGAGGACACAGGATTGACCTGGCGCACAGTCTTCGTCGAACTCACAGACGGGTGGCTGGTCCTTGCACGTCCCGTAGCAGATAGGGCAGGGGAGGCCGGGCTGACAGGCGATCTTCGTGCAGTAATCGATGGCGCAGAACCCGAGGCCGCAGTCAGCGTCCGTCATGCACGTGTACGGCTCCGGGATGGGCGGCAGCGTGGGCTTCACGCAGCTCCCGATGCAGGGGCACGGCGTGGTGATGCAGACGGGGCACTCGACGGAGCAGACCAAGCCTTCGCCGCACTCGGTGTTTGAGGCGCATCCGATCGTCCCGGGGGCGCCACAACTCCACTCGCACTGAGCAGTCTCGCTGCAGCTCCACGCGCCCTCGCAGTCGACGTGCGGAAGTCCCGCGCAGTCCTTCGGGACCGTGCACTGAGGCGGCGGCGTTGGCTTGGGCCCGCCGCAGCTCTTCGCGCCCAGGAGGGCGGCGGAGGCCACGAGCAGGAGGCTGGCTGCAGAGAGCGGGCGGGTGATGCGAGGGTTGAAGTGCGTCATAGCAACACTTAGTTGCGCAGCGGGCGCCACCTGTCAACGGGGATGTGGCGAGGCGTCAGGGCCGCTTCACCTCGATATTGCACGACGGGCAGTCGAGCTCGAGCCCGGTCACGCCGCTGTCCTTGTTCTCATAAGTGCCAACACAACTAATCGGACCGTTCGAAGAAGTGCCCGTGACCGAGAGGGTCTGCGCCTCGGCCGAGATTGTGCCCGACGCCGATGTGAGGCCCCCCCCGCTGAACGTGACCTTACAACCCGACTGGGACACGCTCACCGTGGTGCCGACGTACTCGGCTTCACAGTGGTGCTCGAACTCCCACGAGCCGGAGAAGTCCGGGCAGCCGGTACTGGTGCTCGAGTCTTTCCCCCCAGACTTCGTGTCGGGCGCCGCGCTCTTCTCCACGCAGACGCCGCCCGAGCAGGTCTGGCCGAGCGCGGCGCAGTCCTTGTCGACCTTCCACACGTACCCAGTGCCCTGTGACTTGCACTCGAGCGTCTGTTCCCTCGAGGCGGTGCAGAGCTGCTCGTCTCCGTCCGCTTCCTTGGCGGTGCAGGAGTCCCCGGCCGCCGCCGTGTTTCCACCGCCGCGGCGAGCGGCAGCACAACCCATGGAAAACGCAGCGGCGAAGACCAGCCAACGGTGTTTCATGCGGCGGAGTCTGGCCGAGCCTCGGCGCAGGGTCAACGGCGCCCGAGAACGGCCACCGTGTCCGAGGTGCGTGGGTATGTGACCTGGGTCAACCGGGTGTTCGTATGACAGGCGCGGCGGATCCTCGATGCCGAGTCACCTCCGGACAAAGCCCCCGCAGGCCTGACGGCCCTCGCAGCCGCTCGTGGGGACGCGGTCGAGCGCTGAACGAGGCGGGGAGGAAGGCGCTGGGGGGTGTTGACGGCGTGGGGTCTCGCTCCGCACCCTCGCCAGTGATGCTGCCGAACCTGTCCCCCCCGAGCCCGGGCGCTCCCGACCTCACGGGCCTGACCAACGCTGCTGCGGCGGCGCGGCTCACCGAGTACGGGCGGAACGAGCTGGAGGCGAAGGCGCCGCCGACGCGGTTCGTCATCTTCCTACGGCAGTTCAAGGGCGTGATGAACGTCCTGCTGCTGGTCGCGGGCGTGCTCTCCGTCGTGGCCGGCGATGTGGGGGACGCCGTCGCGATCATGGCCATCGCGCTCCTCAACGCTGTGGTCGGGGCCGTTCAGGAGGCCCGCGCCGAGCGCGCGCTCGACGCGCTCAGCGTCATGACGGCGCCCCGTGCGCGCGTGAAGCGCGATGGCCACCCCGAGGAGCGCCCCGCCGCCGAGGTGGTGCCGGGAGATCTGCTGCTGCTGGAGCCGGGCGACGTGGTGGCCGCGGACGGCGTTCTGGTCGAGGCCAGCCGCCTTCAGGTTGCGGAGTCGGTCCTCACTGGCGAGAGCGTCCCTGTTCAGAAGAAGGTGGGGGCCACCCCCGAAGGGACGCCCCTCGCCGAGCGGTCCGGCGAGGTGTTCACGGGCACACACGTCGGCGCTGGGACCGGCCACGCGCGCGTCACCGCCACCGGCCGCAACACGGAGCTCGGGCGTATCGCCGGCCTTCTGGAGTCGTCGCAGGGCGCGGAGACGCCGCTCAAAGTCCAGCTCGAGAAGGTCGGCCGCACTCTGGTCGTCGTCTGCCTTGGGGTCGTGGCGGTGGTCGGTGTGCTCGGCGCTATCCGTGGCATGCCTTGGACGGACGTGCTCGTCATGGCGATCTCCCTGGCCGTGGCCGCCGTGCCCGAGGGGCTCCTCGCGATCGTCACGGTCGCGCTGGCCGTGGGTCTGGAACGCCTCTCGAGGCGCAACGTGCTTGTGCGCCGCCTCCCCGCGGTGGAGACGCTCGGCTGCACCACGATTATCTGTACGGACAAGACCGGCACGCTCACGACGGGCCGGATGGCGGTCCGCGACGTCTGGCCCAAGGGCTCCGCGTCCGTCGAGAACGACCCTCTCAGGCTCGCCTCGCTGGCTTGCGACGAGGAGCTCAGCGCGCACGAGTCGGCGCCCACCGTGGGTGACCCGACCGAGATCGCCATCGTGAACGCGCTCGCCGAGCTGGGCGTGCGGCTCGGAGAGCTCGAGGCCAGCCGTCCCCGGCTCGCCACGGCCCCGTTCGACACGGAGCGGCGCCGGATGGGTGTGCTCCGTCGGAAGGGCGAGGGCAACCAGCTCATCGTCAAGGGGGCGCCCGAGACGGTCCTGGGCCTCTGCGTCGACGTTCCGGAAGGGGCCCACGCGGAGCTCGACGCCATGGCGGAGCGCGGGCTGCGCGTCCTCGCGGTCGGGGTCCGAGACAACGCTAAGGACGAGCTGGATGACCAGGAGCTGCGCTTCGCGGGCTTCGTGGGGATCGCTGATCCGCCGCGAGCCGAAGCGCGCGCCGCAATCGCCGCGGCGCGCTCCGCGGGCGTCCGCACGATCATGATCACCGGTGACCACCAGCGGACCGCCACGGCCATCGCGCGGGAGCTGGGTCTCGTGGGGCCAGGCGACGACCCGACCGAGATCGTGAAGGCGCGCGCCACTCCCGAGGACAAGCTGACGCTTGTTCGCGCCCTGGTCGCAAAGGGGGAGGTAGTGGCCATGACCGGCGATGGCGTGAACGACGCGCCAGCGCTGCAGGAAGCGCACGTGGGGATCGCGATGGGCAAGGCCGGGACCGAGGTCACCCGCCGCGCGTCCGCCATCGTCCTCGCTGACGACAACTACGCCAGCATCGTGGCTGGCATCGAGGAGGGGCGGGGGGTCTACGACAACATCCAGAAGACCGTCATCTATCTGCTGGGGGGCAACGTCGGCGAGCTGCTCCTGATGTTCATCGCGGGCGCCGTCGGGGTGCCCATGCCGTTGCTCCCGGTGCAGCTGCTCTGGGTGAACCTCGTCACCGACGGGCTCCCCGGCCTGATGCTCGTGATGGACCCGCCCGCCAAGGGCGTACTTGCCCGGCCCCCGCGTCTGCCGGGCACGCCGATACTGACCGGGGCTGCGTGGCGACGCGTGGCCCTCATCGCCGCGCTCGAGACCGCGGTGACAGGGTCCACCTATTTCATCGCGTTGTCTCGCCTGGGCGAGGACGGCGCGCGGGCGCTCACGTTCATGACGCTCGTCTTCTCGCAGCTCTTCCGCTCGCTCCTGCCGGCTGGGGAGTGGTCGGCCATTCACCTGCCCACGCGGCGGCTCGCCCTCGTCGTGGGGATCTCTGGGCTGCTTCAGCTGTTCTTGCCGCTCGTCCCGGGCCTCGGCGCGGCGCTCGGCGCCGATGCGCTCCCTACGGCGCTGCTGTGGGTGGCGCCGCTGCTGGGCTGCGTCCCCACGGCGCTCCTCGCCCTCATGGAGGGCGTCAGGAGCGCCCACCGGTGCGCGGTGGAGCCCGAAGGCCCGCGCCTTTCGGCGGCTCGGCGGTAGCGCGCCGCACGACCTCGATGAGGATGGCGTTGTTGCCCCCGAGGCTGGGTGGCGCTTCGCCCCAGCGCTCGGCGTAGCCCCGCTGCTCGATGGTGAGCACGCGCTCTACCACGCGGCGGACCTCGGAGGGGCCCGTGACCACCAGCGCCGCTCGGATCTGGTCCGTGTAGCAAGCGGCCAGGAACGCGCGGAGGTCGCGCTCGATGGACTCGGGACGGACGGTGCCGGGGGTCCTGAGGTCTGTGGTGGCGCCGACCGAGGGGGCGGCCCGGTCGGTGTAGGTGACCTTTCGGGCGCCCTTCGACTCGGCGATCGGGCCCTTTTGGGCGTCCTTGTCCAGCACGACCCGGGTGCTCGACATCGCCGCCTCGAACTCCTCTTCAGCGGCGTTGTCAGCAGCCGCCGACGTCTGGCGCTTCAGCGGGTCGCGCTTCGGGACGGGCCCCGTGGGTCGTACGCCCAGGTTGCCCATGAGGCGTGCGAACGCGAACTCGTCGTCTTCGTGCATCAGGAGGGCTCCGGTCGGGCCTCGGAGAGGACCCGGATGAGGACGCAGCTGCCGATCAGCAGGATGCTGACAACATACATCCAGAGGTTCAAGCCGACGAACGCGCCGGCGGGCCCGTAGTACTGGTCGTAGGTGGCGATCTCGCTCAGGTAGAGGCCCAGCACCATCCGCGCCACCGTGAAGCAGCCGGCGAAGGCGAAGCTGCCGAGCCACCGCACGCGCGGGGGACATCTCTCGGTGGCCATGACCCTCACGATGAGGGTGTGACCGGCCGCCAGGGTGACGAGCTCCACCAGGAACTCCACCGCCGAGCCCGTGAGCAGCCAGCGCGGGAGGGCCACGTCCACCTGCGCGGCCACCGCGGCGAGCACGTTGATCAGCGTGGACCAGAGGAGGAGGCCGCCGATCGACAGGATGACGAGCGCGGCGACCAGCAACTTGGTCACGAAGAAGCGACGCTGCCGCTCCGTGCCGAGGGCCGCGTTGACGCCGTCGGAGGCGGCGTTGAAGCCCGCGGAGGCGGCGTAGACGAGCGTGAGCACACTCAGGATGCCCAGGGGCGCGGGTCGCGCGGCGAGCGTGGCGATGAGGTCGCCGAGCTTGTCGTCGAGGAACGGGATCGCGTGGCGAAGCCGCGTCATGATGGCGTCGGCACCAACGGTCTGCTCGAACTCCATCGGCATCCTCGCCAGGATCCGCGCAACTAGGCTCACCGCCAGGAGACTGAACGGCAGGATGGACAGGATCCCGAAGAACGCGATGCCGCCAGCGTGCAGGAGCCCGTTGCTCTCATCGAAGACGCGGTAGACCCGCTTCGCGAGCGCGATGCCGCGGGCGAGAGCCGCAGCGAGGCGCTTCCCAAATGACGGGGGTCCGGGACGGACGCTCGCCTCGGGGCCGAGCAGCTCGGTCAAGGGGGCGGCCCCGGGGCGGCCTCAGCCGGCGGCAGCTTGGCCCCCAGGGCGCGGAGCTCGTCCTCCACCTCTGTCCGGTCCGCGGCCTCGGGGGCGCGCTCGAGGTACGTCTTCAGCGCCTTCACGGCGTCCTTCTTCTTCTTCTGCCCGCTGAGGTACTGCCCGTACTCCCGGAAGACGCTCGCTTGCGCGTCGGGGTGGTCCGCCGCCTTCTTCCAGAGCTGCAGCGCCTTCCGGTGGCGACTCCGGGCGGCCTCGATGCGGGCGCCGAGCGCGAGGGCGTCGGCGCTCTGCCGGTCTTCCTTGGCCAGCGCGTCATAGACCCACGCCGCGTCGCCCGCTCGCCCGGCCAGCAGCAGCTCAGCGGCGCCGTCGAGGTTGAGGGGCCCCTCGTCCTTCGTCTCGAGGGTATAGGGATGCTCGGCGGAGGTGGCCCATCGCTCGATGCGCCACTGGGCGGTGGTCGAGGCATCGAGGACGCGGTAGTCCACGGCGCGGGGATACCCCTTGCCCGCAGCGTCCACGGTCGCGCGGAGCGAGCGGCCCTCGGTCTCGTCCAGCACCGTGAACCGCCCCAACTCCACGAAGGCGTCGAGCGTGGTGAACGCGACCAGGTGCTCGGTCATGAGGTAGCGGTCGCGCTGCTTCACCGAGAGGCTCGTGCGCTTCTTCGAGAGGAGCCGCGACTCCGAGATCGCGTGGAGCTTGTGGGTGGCGTCGCCGCCCGCCCATGGGAGGTAGATCGTCTCTCGAACGGTCCACCCGTCGTCGCGCTCGTCCAGCGCGGCCACGAGCACCCCCTGTCCCGCCGGCTCTTGAGTGGCCACCACGGCCGCCACCACGCCGAGGAGGCGCTCGTCTCCGGCGAGGCTTGCGCGGAGCGACAGCGCGGAGGGGAGGAACGCGGACGCGCCGAAGACCTCGGCGTTGGCGGCACGAGGGACGCGCAGGAGGCAGACGAGCGCCTCGCGCGCCACGCCTGCGAAGCCTCGGGGTTGGGTGGTGAGCAGCGAGACCAGGGCCTCCGGTGAGGGTAACGCGAGCGCCGGGACCGTGTCGTTCAGGAGGCAGCCGGGCGTCACCAGGGCCGCGGACTCGAGCCACAGCGCTGCCTCTGCCTCCGGTGTGACCGGGACCTCCGGCAACACGGCCTCGTCGTCGGGGCCGTCCCGCGTGGGCAGGGTCTCCGGATCGGGAGTGGCCTCCGGCTCGGGGCGGCGGATCGGCGGGGGCTCGCCCGGCACCACCGGCGCCTTCTGAGGTGCTGCGCCGTGGTGGCGCGCGGCGCGGGCGTGGCCGAGCAGGGCGGTCTGGGCGCTCGCGGCCGGCGCGTCGGGGACGGCCACGGGCACGGCGTGACGTGAGGGATCGGCGAACGATGGGACGTCCGGTGACTCGAAGCCTCCGGCGGGCCCGCGAAGCCAGTCGGAGCAACCCACGGTTGCCAAGAGCCAGACGAGAACGGCGGCGCGGAGACGCATGGTGCCCAGGTCCTCTGCTGTGTTGCGGCGGAGCGTCCACCCCCCGCGTGTCGGTGCCCGGGTCCGAAGCTCCGGGCGGCGTGGTTCCGCCGGACTCTTGAGCCTTTAGCGGGAAAAGTCACGACTCTCTTCCCGACGCTGCGGGAGAGGGCGTGCAGTGCGGCTGCCGAGCGCTTTGACAGACGGCTCGGGTGCGGGAAGGCTCGCCGCATGACACGCCCCCCGAACTGCCACGCGTGTGGGAAGTGGATCCCGCAGGGAGCCACGGTCTGCCCGCACTGCGATACGCCCAAGGACGAGCTCAAGGCGTTCTTCGCCGGCCTGTTCCCGAAGTCCCAAGACAGAGACGAGGGGCCGGCGCCGCTCGCTCCCCTGCTGTTGTTGGGCATGGTGGCGCTCTTCGGCCTGGGCGTCGTCTCCGCGGTGAAGGGCGGCTCGCCGATGCTCTCCGCCTTCATGAACACCGCCAACGACATCACGTGGCGCCTCGGGGGCGTCACGCGGTGGGCCCGGTCGGACGCGGTCCTGGACCGGGAGTACTGGCGCTTCGTCACCGCCAACTTCCTCCACTTCGGGGTGATCCACCTCGTCTTCAACGGCATGTCGCTCGCCCAGCTGATCCCCCTGCGTCAGGCCGTCTACGGCGCGGGCCTCACGCTGGCCATCTTCCTCGGGACGGGCGTGGCCGGCATGGTGGCGGCCTACGGGTTCGCGCCCTCGGGCGGGCTGGTGGTAGCGGGTGCGTCTGCCGGCCTCTTCGGCCTCGGCGGCGTGGGCCTCGGGGACGCCTGGCGCTCGGGCGACCGCCACGCGCTCCGGCAGGACCTGCTCTGGATCGCCACAAACACGTTCCTCGGGCTCTTCATCCCCGTGAGCCACACCGCGCACTTCGGGGGCCTCCTCGCGGGCTTCTTCTTCGGTGCGTCGTTCCCGGAGCACAAGGTGCGCCGGATGGCGGGGGTCGAGCGGGTCGGGACCGTGCTGGGCTTCGTCTCAGCCGCCGTGATCCTGGGCTGCTTCGCGTTGGCCGCTAATGGCTTCGGGCACCTCGCGGCCTCCGGGCGCTGAGTCACTGCTTGGGTTCGCGGCGGGGGGCTCGCGGGGGTCCGGGGGGCGACCCGTCAGGCCGGGCGCGCTACGATGAGCGACATCGGCCCGGGCGTGGGCACGACGCGCTCGAGCCGAAAGCCCGCCTTCCCCAGGACCGCCTCGAACTGTTCCGGCGTGCGTTCGAGGCCCCCGTTGCTCGCGATCATCATCTGGAGGTCCAGGAAGCCGAGGTACGGGCCGGCGGGGGGCACGACGACGTCGATGAGTACCAGGGTGGAGTCCGGCCGCATCGCGGCGCGCCAACGCGCGAGTACTGGTGTCAGCCGCTCGTCGGAGAAGCCGTGCGCGAGGTTCTTCGCAACGTACACGTCGAGCCCTCGAGGCACGTCGCCGCCGACCACGTCGCCCGCGACCACCTCGCACCGGTCCCGCACGCCAAACTCCGCGAGCACCGGTCCGGCGCCCGCGACGACCGACGCCTCGTCCACGAGCACGCCTCGCACCTTGGGGTGTACGGCGAGGATCGCCGCGAGCAGATACCCCGTCCCGCCACCGAGATCGGCCACGGACCCATGCGCGCCGAAGTCGAACGCCCGCGCGTACGCTGGCGCCCCCTCCCGCGTGAGCTCGCGCATAGCGCCGTGGAAGGCGGCGTGTTCTTCCGGATGTGCGTCCAGCCAGGACCAGAGGTCGCCGTCGGCGAACGAGGGCCACGCGCCGTCTCCCGTGCGGACCACGTCGCCTAGCCGCGCCCACAGGTGCGCGTTTCGGGCGCTCGACAGCTCCGAGACGATGTTGGCCATCGAGCTCGGGTGGCGTCTGCTCAGCGGCTCGGTGACCGCCGTCAGACCGAAACGCCGGTCTTGCTCGGTCAACAGGCCGTCCCGCGCCAAAGCCCGGAGCACCCGATACAGGGAGGGCGCGTGCAGCCTGAGCGACTTCGCTAGGGAGTCCACGTCCTTCGGGCCGTCACCGAGCGCGTCGGCCACGCCGAGCCGGACGAGGGCGCCGAGCGCGTCGGCGCGCCAGCGTTGAGCGACGAGGTCCATCAGCACGAACTGCGGAGGTCCCATCCGGTTCACCAGGGCTTGGACGGCGCGTTGGACGCGCTGTCCAAACCGCACGGCGCCGAGCGGCGGGGCTTTTGGCACGGTGGTGAGGGCGGCGGGGGCGGTGAGGGCGGCTGGTGCGAGAGCGTTGGACATGGGCTGACTCCTGACAGCGGTGTGCTTCGCAGCGTCGCCGTGATCGCGCCCTCGCGCCGCTCACGACTGTCCACACCGTCGTGAACGGCTGTGAACGGCTGTGCACCGGACCGAACGACCCGAGGCGCGGCATACTGACGACATGCGCGAAGTCATCGACCTCGGATCGTCCCGCACGCTCAACCTTCGGGACGGACGCGTCGACGGCCCCGACGGAACCAGCCACCTGACCGACATCGAGCTTCGACTCACCCGATATTTGATAGAGCGCCACGGGTCCCCTGTGGGGCGCGACGAGCTCGAGCAGGCGGTGTGGGGATACCGACCGGGCGTGCTCTCACGGACGGTCTTCACGACCATCGGACGCCTCAGGCAGAAGCTCGAGGTCGACCCCCACGCGCCGCTGCTGCTCGTGACCGTGGCGGGCCTTGGCTACGCGTGGGCCGTGGCGCCCTCTGCGGAGCCCCGGGTTGCGCCGGCGATCGAGCTCACCCCGTTCGTGGGTCGCCCGGATGTCGTGGCCTCGGTGGTGGAGGCGCTGGGCGCGGCGCGGGTCGTGTCGCTCACGGGGCCCGGTGGCGCCGGCAAGACCCGAGTGGCTGTGGAGGTGGCCCGCCGACAGCCGGGTCGGGTGGCGTTGGTCTTTCTGGAGCCTGTGGACCTGCTCGACGCCGTCCCAGCGGCCATCGCGACGGCGCTGGGGACGGCGCTAGGCGGGCGGGCGGACCCGTGGGGCGAGCTCGCGGAACGAACCGAGGGAGAGCTCCTGGCGGTGCTCGACAACGCTGAGCATCTGCCTGGGCTGGCCGAGGCGCTGTGGCGCTGGGTCACCGCATGTCCGGCGCTGAGGCTGCTCGTCACCACCCGGGTCCGTCTCGGGCTGAGGGCCGAGGTGGCGCTCGCGATCCCGCCGATGTCCACGCCGCCAAGTGGAGTGGAGCTCGGGGCCTCGGAGGCGGGGCAGCTGGCGCTGCAGCAGGCGCGCCGGGCTCGGCCGGGATGGGAGCCCGAGCCAAAGGACCGCGACGACCTCGCGGCGCTGTGCCGCGGCGTGGGTGGAAACCCCTTGGCCATCGAGCTCGCCACCGCCTGGCTCCGTGTCCTCGACCCCGCTGAGGTTCTAGGTGAGCTCGGCTCCGGGGGGGTGCTCGTGGCTCTCGACCGGGACGTGCCCGCGCGGCACCGCAGCGTCGAGGTCGCGCTCGAGGCCAGTTGGCGGCTGCTGTCGGGTCCAGCGCGGGGCGCGCTCGAGGCGCTGGGCTGCTGCGTCGGCCCCGTGGACCGTGCGACGGCCGCAGCCGTGGCCGGCGCGGACCTGGCGACGCTGTCGCAGCTGGTGGATGCCTCGCTCCTCCACCGGCATCGCGTGGCGGCGAGCACCGCGCGCTTCGACATCCACCCGCTGGTTCGGCAGTCGGCGCGCGCCCGCCTGGCGGCACGCTCCGACGCGAGCGAGGTCTCCGCCCGTCACGCTCGCTGGTTCCTGGGCCGCATCCGGGCCTCGGTGGAGCTGATGGACGCCGAGGGCGAGGACGCCGGACGACGCCAGTTCGGTGCCGACCACGAGGACTTCCTGGCGGCCTGGGCGGACCGCGCGCGCGCCGGGGATGAAGCGGCCCTTGCAGGCGCGGCGTGGCCTCTCTACCGCTGGCTCGACAGCACCAATCACTTCCTGGAGCTCGAGACGGCGCTCCGGCTCGCGTCGGAGGCGCTCCGTGGGTCGCCGACCGGCCACGCGATCGCGCTGCTCGGGGCGGGCGCAGGCCTCGACTACCCCGACGGTTCGCCGGGGTCGGGTGTGGAGGGCGAGCTCAGAGTCGCGGCGCTGATCCAAGGCGCGATCGCGGCCCTCAGAACGGGGCGCAACGCGGCCGCCGGTGCCTTGGTGGACGAAGCGCTGGCCCTCATGGGCGATCGGGGGTCGTTCCTCGCCGGGTTCGGGATGGCTGTTCGCGGGGCCGTCTTCGCGAACGCGGGTCGGTGGGACGAAGCGAAGGCCGAGCTGTCCCGCGCGTTCGAGCTGCGTTCGCACGGTCGCGGCCGGTCCCGACCGATGGTGCACCTCGGCGAGGTCCTCCTGGCCTCGGGCTACCCGAGTGAAGCCCGGGAACAACTCGAGCGCGCTCTGGCCGAGTGCCGGGCGTGTGACGACCGCGCGTTCGCCTGCCTCGCGCTCTGCCGGCTCGGAGAGGCTCTTGCCGCGACGGGCGCAGACCCCGCGCCTGTCTGCGCCGAGGCCGTCGAGGAGGGCGTTGGCTCGAGGCTCCCGCGGGTGTGGTGGTCCGCGGCGCTGGGACTGCTGGGAGAGTGGTGGCTACGCCACGGACGCGAGGACGGGGCGGTGCTGCTCGCCGCTGCGGTGAAGGGCCCCTCGATGGGCCCCGCGCACGTCGTCCAAGAGCGATACGCCGCGGCGCGTGCCCTCGTGGCGGAGGACCGCTGGGTGGCGCTCGACGCCGAGGGACGGGGAGCCTCGGACCGGGCGCTGCTGCTCCGCGTCCGGCGGTGATGGTCCCCCGCGCGGCCACTCGCCGCGTCAACTCCGCCTGGGCCCCTCCACCCGTCCGCCCCAGGTCCGGACGGGAGAACCACGCGACCCCGGGCGCGAACCTTTTGCTGACGCCGTCCAGCGGTTAGAGTCCCCGACGCGTTCGGTTCCGCCTGGGTTGACCAAGGGGGGCGAAGGGCGCCGAAGGTCCTCCTTGATCGAAGCGGAGAACTCGATGGGAACACGACTGCTGGCCGCCCTGTGGGCCGTTCTTCTTCTGTCCACCGCCTGCGAGACGGCAGCCCCTGCCAGCGCGAAGGACACCCAGGTCGCCGCCGACCTTGGGGCGCCGGCCGGAGCGGAGGTCGTCGATCAGCAGTGCAAGGCGGACTGCGGCGGCCACGGGGTCTGTGACCGAGGCAAGTGTTTCTGTTACCCCGGCTTCGAGGGCGGCGCGTGCGAGCAGCCCATTGCCTGCCCAGCCGAGTGCAGCCAGCGCGGCGTGTGCGCGTACGGCAAGTGCTTCTGCCGCCCGGGATACGAGGGGCTCGACTGCGGCAAGCCGGTGGCATGCCCGGCGGACTGCAAGGGCAGGGGGACCTGCGCGCACGGCCAGTGCTTCTGCCAGCCGGGCTACGAGGGCGCCGACTGCGGTGCCCCCAAGGCCTGCGCCAGCAAGTGCGGTGACAAGGGCACCTGCGTCGTGGGTTTCTGCGTCTGTCAGGCAGGCTGGCAAGGGGTCGATTGCATGCAGCCGGTGCCGTGCCCGGGGGACTGCAACGGGAACGGGGTCTGCGCGCATGGTCGGTGCTTCTGCGACCCCGGCTACGAGGGCCTCGACTGCGGCACCGCCACGGGCTGTGGCGACGATTGCGCCAAGAACGGCGTCTGCGCCTACGGCAAGTGCTTCTGCCAGCCCGGCTACGAGGGGTCCAAATGCACCGACATTACGATGTGTGCTACCGGCTGCGCCGAGCATGGTGTGTGCGCCTACGGGCATTGCTTCTGCCTGCCCGGCTACGAGGGTAAGGACTGCAGCCTGCCGATCGCGTGTCCTGCTGATTGCAGCGGCAAGGGCGTCTGCACCATGGGTAAGTGCTTCTGCGAGCCCGGCTTCAGCGGCATGGACTGCGGCGCCGAGGCCAAATGCCCGAGCGACTGCAGCGGGAAGGGCCTGTGCTCACTCGGCAAGTGCTTCTGCGAGCCGGGCTTTGCCGGCGACGACTGTGCGACCGAGGCGAAGTGCCCCGGCGACTGTGGCGGCAAGGGCGTCTGCGTGCTGGGCAAGTGCTTCTGCGAGCCGGGCTTCAGCGGCGACGACTGCGGCAAAGACGCGAAGTGCCCGAACGACTGCAGCGGCAACGGTGTGTGCGCGCTGGGTAAGTGCTTCTGCGAGCCGTTCTACGGCGGCGAGGACTGCTCGGCTCCCCCGAAGTGTCCCAACGACTGCAGCGGGTACGGGGTCTGCCACTACGGCAAGTGCTTCTGCGAGGCCGGCACCAGCGGCGACGATTGCAGCAAGGGAGAGCCGTGCCCGAACGCCTGCAGCGGCGCCGGCGTGTGCCTCAACGGGGCCTGCGCGTGCCTCCCCGGCTTCTACGGTGTGGATTGCTCGGCGCCACAGGGATGCCCGAACAACTGCAGCGAGAAAGGAGTGTGCAAAGAGGGCAAGTGCTACTGCAACGCCGGCTTTGGGGGCGAAGACTGCAGCCAGTTGGCCCCGAGCTGCGTCGACGACTGCAATGGGAAGGGCGTCTGCAAGGAGGGCGCGTGTTACTGCCAGCCGGGTTATCAGGGCAACGCCTGCGAAGTGAAGCAGTTCGAGGCCGCTACGTTGGGCGAGGGGTGGGCCTCGGTGGGACCGTATGCCACGGGCGTGTGGACCCACTTCGACGGATTCCGCCTGCTTACGGGCACCGTGAAGCTCAGTGAGACCGGTACGGTAGGGAGCGACATTCTCGTGTTGCCCGTTAACGCGCGGGCCAAGACCCACAGGCTAATCATGGTGGCCCACTCGGGCGAGGGCTACATGTCGCTCCTCATCCGTCCTGACGGCGGCGTCAGCGCCGCGGACGCGCCGCTCGGTGCCACGCTCTATCTCGACGGCGCGCTCTACGGCATGGAGGGCGCGTCGCCGACCCTGTCGCAGCCCTGGAAGGCGCCGTTCGTCTCTGCGGGTCCTCCGGCATTCAAACGCAGCGGGTCGTTGTGCGTGCTGAGCGGGGTGGTGCAGTCGGGCGCCTTCAAGAGCAACGAGGGAGAGATCGGCGTCTTGCCCGCCGAGTGCCGGCCGGGTCGCCGGCTGATCTTCAACGGGGCCGCGCATGTGAAGACCCAGCGCGTAGACATCCTGCCCGACGGCAGGATCTACCATGTGGGCGCGGCAGCTCCCGGCTCCTCCCAGTGGACCAGCCTTGACGGCATCGTGTTCCCCGTTGGGGAGGCCGCGGTGACCGAGCTCGAGATCGCGGCCGGCTGGTCGCTCGAGGGGTCACTGCCGGCCGAGACCGTGGGCCCCCTCCAGGTGCTGAAGCAGGGTGACCTCTGCCTCCTGACGGGCCTTGTCTACTCCACGGCCGGGTCACCGACCAAGCTCGCCGACCTCCCGGCCGACTGCACCGCGCCGCCCGGGTTGCGGCTCATCGGGGGAGGCAGCTTCATGTTCCAGGACTCGTCCCACTTCGAGGTCAACGGCGGCAGCGTCATCTTCAC
Source organism: Pseudomonadota bacterium (assembly GCA_005776725.1). GTDB lineage: Bacteria > Myxococcota_A > UBA9042 > SXOO01. The sequence goes on from SXOO01000210.1 coordinate 17,757, forward strand.
GAAGGTGGGCGGCCCGGGCGGCGCCACCCCGATCACCGTTCCGTTCTACACCGTCACGGTGGACTAGCGCCCTCGGGCAGGATGCCGCCGGCGCTGGAGCCTCTCCCGGCCACGGCACCGGCTCGAACAGGAGTGTGGATGATCGACCCCTACTCAGTCGTGGAGCGCGTCATCGAACTCCTGGACGAGGGCAACTTCGTCTCCACCTACAAACACGCCGTGCTCCTCGGTCTCATCGACCTGTGCGCCCAGAAGAGCGAGGCCGGTGTACCGCCGACGATGGTCACGACCCGGGAGCTGGCCCTCGCGGTCGTCGAGATCTACTGGCCGCACACTCGGCCCTGGTCGTGGAGCCCGCTCCCGGAACGGGCCGGTCCGTCGAAGCTGCTCAGCCAGAATGCAAGTGTCCTTGGTGCCGAGGCTGACTCGAACTCGATCGTGGGCCTCGTGTACCGATTCCGCCGTGAGGTCTCCACGGATGGTCCTCAGGGCGTGGCTCTCCAGCAAGCCCGCGCGCGCCTCCCGCAGTGCTTCGAGAAGCTCCTCCGAAGGGTCGAGCGAATCCTGGTCGAGATGCCGCTCCCGAAGCTCCAGCGGATCGGCGGAGTCGAGGTGACGTGGCTCTACAGCCTCGGCTTCGATGACAGGGACGAAGGGGAGCTGTCGAAGCGCTTCACGCGCTACGTGCGCGGCGCCGCCTCGGACTTCGACAACGCGGTTCGGCTCGTTGATGGGGTCGGTGAGGCGTTCGTCCGTCTCGGTCCTCTCCTCCGTGCTTTCGTTCAGGCGAAGTGGTCCGCGAAGGTCGCTCGCCTCAACAAGCTGGATGAGGCGCGGCTCCCGCGGTTCTTATTCGGCGCCGAGCGAGAGAACCTTCTCGCCCTCCGAGCGCCGCTCCTCGAGCTCCAGGAGGACCGCTGCTTCTACTGCGGGGCTCGGATTGGCGCCGAGAAGGCCCACGTGGACCACTTCCTCCCGTGGTCGAGGCTACCTCTGAACGCGCTCGGTAACCTCGTTGTCGCGGACCCGGACTGCAACGGCGACAAGCGTGACTTCCTCGCGAGTGCGCAACACCTCGAGCGTTGGTTGTCGCGGAACGACCTGCCAGAGTTCGAGAACGCAGGCCGCGCCCTCACTTGGGAGACCGAGGTCCCACGGGTGCTCGACTCGGCACGGGCGCTCTACCTGGGCCTGCCGCAGGGAGCCCGCATCTGGTCGTCCAAGGGACGCTTTGAGCTCTTCGACCGCATGGACTTCGCCCGGCTCCTCAGCTCTGCGTCGGAATCCAACACCCAGCAGGTGGCGAACGCGTCGCCGCCATCGACAGCACGGACACCGTTCAAGTAGGCGCCACCACGCGATCGCTGAGGTCAGCGCGGCACGAGCTCGTAACACCCGCCCTTCGCTCCTCCGCCTCGACGGTCCTCCCCCGCGCGGCTACCATCCGCCGGTGCGTCGAGCCTCCTACCCCGCCTGGGCCGCAGGGTTCGTCCTTTGCGTCTCGGGCTGCGCCGTCGAAGCGCCAGTTGCCGTTGACGACCTCGACCCGGCGCCCCAGGAGGATGTCGCACTTCCTGTTCCCGCCGACGTGCTGGACTCTGAAGCGATCGCGGAGCTGCTCGACACGCAGCTCGACGTCTCGCTCGACGCCGTGTCGGACGCTGCGTCCCCACTGGACACGCCGCAGATCCCGGTCGCCGACCTCGATGACGATCACCTGGAAGACGTTGTGCCACCGGAGGTAGAGGCCCCCCTCGACCTCCCCGCGGAGGACGTCGCCTCACTCCCGGATGTGACCGACGGGTGTGCGCCGTGGCTTCCGCCGGGCGATGGGCCATTCACCCTGGCCAGCACCCTCGGGCGACTGAACGCTGATGGCGGGTTCGAGCCCTTCGCGCCGGGCGGACCAATCGAGATCGTGCAGGGGCCGCAGGGGGGCGTACACCTCGACGTGAGGCTCCAGCTAGCGCCCCCGGCTACCCATCAACGGTGCGTCACTCTCGAAGGGAGCACGGTCTGTCAGGCGCTCATCAGCGCCACTTTGGAGACCCACCTCGGGTGCTGCACGGAGCCCACCATCGGGTCCTTGTCGGTCGCCAAGGCCGTGGTCACGGGAGCAGGGCAGGGCACGCTCATCAGCGGCCAGCTCCCTGTCGTGTTCCACGAGAATGACGGCGCGCTCTACGCCGGCACCGACTGCTGCGTCACCGTGGAGTTCGGCGCCCGTCCCGTGCAGAGCGACGGGACCTTTGGGCTGGCGCCCACACTCTTTGGGTTGGCCCAGATCACCCTGAGTTGCGTCGACGCGGCCCCTTAGCCCGGCCCGTCGGTATATTGCGGCGACGCTTGATCTCGTCGACCTTCTGGCGCGTAACGTTTCGGCGTGAATGCGCGAGCTCTGACTTGGGGGTGTGACGTGGGACGAGGCGGACTGATGCGTGGGGCCCTCGTAGTCTTGTGGTGCGTGCTGGGATGCAGCGAGCCGGCCGAGGCTCCGGTCGCCGCGGACGCTGGGGCCGCGGACACCGGCCCGGGGCAAGACGACGTGAGCGGAGTCGACGTGGGGACGCCCGACGTCTCGCCAGTCGACGTGCCTCCGCTCCCCGAGGACGCCCAAGACACGACCGACACACCTGTTCCGGTGGACGCTGTCGACCAAGTTGATACCACCCCCGACGTCCCGGACACCTTCGCGGACGCCGACGTACCCACCGCCGACACGGTCACCGCCGACACGAACGCCGAGGACGCGAGCACCGCGGACACGGTCAGCGACGACACGGCCACCGCCGACACCTCCGCTGACGACGACACGCCCCCGGCCCTCACCGTAACCGCCCCCTCGGAGGGTGCTGTCGTCGCGGGTGGTTTCGTCGAAGTGACGGGCACGGCCGTAGATCCGGAGGGGCCCAACGGTGCAGCACCGGGAGGCGACGTCGAGGTGTGGCTGGGGGGCGCCCAGGTCCCGGTCGCGGCCGACGGGAGCTTCACCTGGACGGTGACTGGGCTCGACGCCGGCGTGGCCACGGTCGTCGTGCGTGCACGCGACGCTGCTGGCAACACAGCGGAGGTGAGTCGCACGCTCACGGTCACGGCGAAGCAGGTGGGGCTGCGAGTCCGGGAGGCCTCCGAGGGCTCGCTCGCGGGCGTGGTCAGCGTGGGCTCGCTAGCCCCGGTCCCCGTGGTGGTCGAAGCGCTCTGGGACGGGGGCCGTGTCACGACCCTCGAGGGCCCGCTGGCGCTCGCGACGCAAGACCCGCTAGTCGCGACGGCGTCGCCCGCGGGTCTCATCACCGGCGTGGGCGCCGGTCGGACGGTGCTCACGGCCACCTCGGGGAGCTTCGTGGCCACCGCCGACGTCATGGTGCGGATCGACGGCGACGCGCCGGGCGCCCCGCGCGTGATGACCTATCTGCCCACCACGAACCAGCCGGTCCAGGCGTGGATGGGCACCGCGGAGCCGCGCGCCAGCCTCTCCATCTCGGGCGCTGCCTCGCCGGTCACCGCGTTGGTGAGCGACTACGGCCACTTCCAGGTGAACGTCCCGCTGGAGCTCGGTCTCAACGAGATCACGGTCACCGTCACCGACGTCGCCGGCAACAGCAGCCTCCCGTTCCCCTTCCCGATCGCCTACAGCCCTGCCACGCGGGACGCCGGCCGCCTCCACGAGAGCGACGGAGACCTGCAGTCCGGCGCGCTGGGCGAGTGGCTCATGCACCCCCTGGTCGTGCGGGCCACCCGCGAGGACGGCGCCCCGCTCGGCATGTCCGAGGTCACCTTCGAGGTGGTCGACGGCGACGCGTCACTCGCGGTCGTCAGCGCCGGCGACACCGTCGGGGACGCGAGCGTGCCCGGCCGTCTCACGGTGATCACCGACGCCGAAGGCCGCGCGCGCGTCTGGGCCCGGCTCGGGACCGCCGCGAACTCACGGATCCTCGCGCGGCTTGCGGGCGACACGGGGCTTCCCGTGCTCTTCCAAGCGCGCGCGCAGGTCGCTGGGGGCGGCCTCACCCGCCTCAGCGGGCTGGTGCTCGATGACGATCTCCGCGGCGTGTCGGGTGCCACGGTCTTCATCGAGACCGAGGGCCTGCTCACCACCACCGACGAGCGCGGCGCGTTCGAGCTCGTCTGGACCGCAGGGAACACTCCGCCCGCGCCGCTGCAGGTCCCCGTCCTCGTGGACGGCACCAACGCCGAGTCGGGGCGCCATGCTAGCATCGAGTTCCGCCTCGACGTGGTCCCGGGGCTCGACAACAAGGCCCCGCGGCCCCTGTTCATCCCGCGGCTCCCGCAGGGCGTGGTGCCCAAGCTCGACGCCCAAGGCGTGGTCACCGAGACCCTGGTGCTCGAGCGCAGCTTCGCGCCCGGCGTGCTCCCCACGCGGGTCACGGTTCCCGCGGGCACGCGGATCACGTGGCCGGCGGGGCTCCCCGCCTCGGAGCAGGTGCTGCGCATCGTGGACGTCCCGCAGGGCCGCACCCCGATGCCGCTGCCGGACGGCCTGTACGCCGGCCACACGATCGCGGTGCAGCCCGCCAGCACGATCTTCGACCCGCCGCTGCCGATCGCGCTCCCGAACGTAGACGGCCTCGCGCCCGGTGAAGCGATCGACCTCATGAGCTTCGACCACGACGCAGTGGCCTACCTCCCGGTCGGTAGCCTGTCGGTGACGCCCGAGGGGCAGTACCTCGTGTCCGGCCCGGGCTCGGGGATCCGCGTGGGGGCTTGGCACTCGGGACCCGCCCGGCGCGCCCCAGAAGCCTGCCAACCGGCCGGCGAGATCGGCACCTGCTCGGAGGGAGCGACCCCGTCGAAGCCGCGCGACTGCACGTGCCTGGGTCCCAGCGGGAAGGCGTTTCCGTGCGAGGAAGGGCGCCCCTTCACGGCGCCGCCCCAGCCGTGCTCTGGGCAGAGCCAGCGCATCGAGGTGGTGTGCGATCTCGAGAAGAAGAAGAAGATCCAGATCGTCGACCCCGAAAAGGACTCCACGGGCGTGGTGAAGGTGCCCTTTGACGTCGAAGTCACTTTCAAGTGTCAGACGGACCCGCCTGAGCTCGCGCAGGGCGTGAAGTGGTTCCTGGGGGAGTCGTTCCTGGGCACCGGCCCCAACGTGCCGCTGAAGCTGCCGTCCGGTACCGAGCCCGGGAAGGTCTACGTGGTCACGGCCCAGCTGGCAGACACGTCGGAGAGCGACCGGGTGGTCGTGCGGCCATGCCCCTGCTGCACCGCCGGGACCGTGACCGTGTGCGGGGACTCGATCACGCTGAAAGAGAAGGCGGGTGTTGGTGGGGCAGGAGACGTCTTCTTGGTCTCCGGAAACGCCATCATGTCGAACGACGGAGACCTGTTCCTACGGTCCGACAAGCCCGTCGAGTGCAAGCCCAAGCTCACCAAAGTGAGCAGTGACGGGACCCTCTCCATGGACACCCGCGACCCCAGCGGGATCTTCGCGCTGCCGAACGTACGCCTCTACACCGGCGACTGGGAGATCGATGGGACGAACGGCGAGATCACCGTGTCGCCCACGGGCAACCTCCAGCTGAGCCTCCTCGGCTTCCCGCTCACAGACACGGAGAAGGCGCCCGTGATGGGAAAAGACAGTGTGGGCTTCCCGGTGCCCTCTCTCGGGATCGAGTTCGGCGGCAACGAGCCCGGAGAGAGCAAGGTCGCGGTCAAGTTCGACGCGATCACGGTGACCACGCCCCGCATCACGATCAGCGGCGAGTTCAGCTACGAGGGTGAGCTGGCGCTCATCCGGGGCAGCCTGTTCCTCCGTCGCGCGCTGCTGAAGTACGACTCGGTCACGGACGTGTTCGGCGGCGCGTTGGGCCTGGGCTTCCGCGAACAACCCGGACAGTTCGGCTTCGAGCTCGAGGGGACCTACCGCGAGGGCCTCGTGAAGTCGATCAAGGGCACGCTCACGTTCGGGACCACCGCGCTCTTCCCCACGGTTCGCGGGCTGCCGATCCCCCCGACGGGGACGCCTCCCATCGCGTTCCTCCGCAAGGCGAGCCTGGCGGTCGACAACCCCGGGTATTTCATCGGGAAAGGCGGGAAGAACGACCTCCCAGCGGTGACGGGCACCGCGGAGTTCGGCATAGGGCCCGCGTTCGCTGGGCCGTGCGACGAATACACGGTCGCGGTCGTGGAGACCGAGGCCAAGATCAACACGAAGCCGGTGCAGCTCGACCTCGGTGTGAAGGGGAGCTTGCTCAACATCACGCCCATCGCGTTCTGCACCAAGTTCTTCAAGTCCGTGGTCGGGTTCAACGAGGAGGCAAAGCCGCTCGGCAATCCGTCGATCGGTCTTATCGGCATCGACGGGAAGATGACCGCCCAGTTCAGCCCGAACAGCCGGGTCAGCGTGCAAGCGGGCGCCCGCGTGCGCGCCCCCACGGCCTTCAACAGCGAACTTGTCTCGGTCACCGGCGACATTCTCACGGGCAGCATCAAGGGCATGGTCGAGACCACGCAGGGCCTCGACTTCGGGGTCGAGGTGGCAGGAGTGCTCAACCTCCCAGCCCTCAAGGTCGGTCCCTTCGCGACCGGCGGGTTCAGCATCGCCAACGTCAAGTTCACGCTGGCCGGTGGCGGGCCACCCTTCCGCTTCAACGCCGAGCTGGCGGGGATCTTCCGCGGGATCCCGCCGGTGCGGATACTCCTCAAGCTGAGCACGGAGGGCTCCAAGTTCTCGGTCTGTGTGTTTTCCATCTGCTCCGGCTCGGTCGAGCTGGAGCGGGTGGCGTTTGCGGGCGGGGCTGTGAGCCTGGACGTCCCAGCAGGGCTCAGCGGCGTGGAGCTGTCGCTCGGCCACGCGAGCGGCACGGACGCGCGCTTCAGCGTCATCGCCCCCGACGGCACCCGATACGACCCGGACGACCTCGGGGCCTACGACCAAGGCGCCTACTTCCTGGCAGGCCTCGACCCCGAGGTCACCACCTGGCTCATCACGGATCCCGCGCCGGGAACGTGGCGAATCGTGGACGTGAGCCCCCTCGACGCGATCACAGAGGCCATTGTGGCGCTGCCGGACCAGGCGCCGTCGTTCGCGTTCGACGAGCCATTCACCCGGGTGGGCGCCACCGTCGTGGTGGGATACGCGGCCAGCGACGCCGACAGCGACACCGGGATTCAGTTCGTGGCCACGCCCACCCGGGAGCTCAGCGACGGCGTGACGATCGGGCGCGCTCAAGTCAGCGACGCCGCCACCTCGTTCGAGTGGGACACGGCCGGCGTCGCCCCGGGCCTCTACTTCGTGTGCGCCGTGCTCGACGACCCGGCTGCCGTGGGGGGCGTGGTGTGCAGCAAAGAGCCGGTCGCCGTGGAGGGCGAGTCCGTCGTCGGGCCGGCGTTGGTGCGTGCGCGCCCCGTTCCCGGCGGTATCGAGGTGAGCTGGCTCCCCACGGCGTCGAACGACGGGTCCGTGGTGACGCTGCGCCCTGCTTTCGAGGGCGAGCCGGTCACCGCGTCCGGCGCGACCTCCCCGGTGGTGGTGCTCGGCGCGGTCAGCGGCGCGCCGTACGACGTGGTCGTCACGGAGAACGGCGTCACGAGCGCCCCGGTCCGCGCCAGCGCTGGCGGTGTCCCTGCGCCCTTCTTCCGCAGCGCCGCGCCCCTCGCCGCGATGGCGGGTCAGCCGTACAGCTACGACCCCGACGTGTCAGGGGTCTTGTCCCTGGAGCTGGGCCCACCCGGCGCGAAGGTGTCTGGCGGCGTCTTGACCGCCACCTTCGACAAGGGGCCCGTGCCCATCGTCCTCCGGGCCTCGGGCCCCGGGGGGGTCACACTCCAGAGCTTCGAGGTGCAGGTCGCGCACGCGGACGCCATGGTGGTGCCGGCCATCCTGGGTCGTCCGGAGGGCCACGTTCAGCTCGGCGTGCCGTTCTCGTTCTCGCCGGAGCTGGTGGCACCGAGCGATCTCCCTGCCGTGGAGCTGGTCATGGGGCCGCCGGGTATGGCCCTCAGCCCTGCGGGCGTGATCACCTGGACCCCAACGCTCGCTGAAGCCCTCGCGTCACCCGGAAGTTTTGCCTTCACCGTTCGCGCCACCGGCGAGGGCGGGGTGGCCGAGCGGACCTTCACGCTCACCCTGGCCGACCGCGACGGCGACGGCCTCACCGACGACTACGAGCGTGCGAGCGGGCTGGACCCGCGCAGCGCGACGCCCAGCTCCGGTGACCCGGACGGGGACGGGCTCGACCACGCCGAGGAGCAGGCGGCGGGCACCCGGGGGGATCTCGGCGACACGGACGGCGACCTGCTCGAGGACGGCGCCGAGCTCAGCGCTGGCGCCGATCCGCGCCGCGCGGACACTGACGGTGACGGGCTCTCCGACGGCGAGGAGGCCAAAGACGGCACCTCGCCCACCCTGGAAGACACAGACGGCGACGGGGCCTCTGACGCGTCCGAGAAGGCGATGGGCGCTGACCCCAAGCTCAAGGCGGACACAGACGGGGACGGCCTCTCCGATGATCGCGAGCTTGAGCTGGGCTCGTCGCCCGAGCTCGCCGACGAAGACGGCGACGGGCTGAACGACGCCGCCGAGCTGGGCCTCGGGACCGACCCGAAGGTGGCGGACTCGGACGGCGACGGAGTGAGCGACTCACTCGAGCTGGCCATGGGCTCGCGTCCGAACGACGCGGGCGGCGACAGTGACGGTGACGGGCTCCTGGACGACCGCGAGCTGGCGGAGGGCAGCGACCCCACCTTGAGCGACAGCGACGGCGACGGCTTCCTCGACGCCATCGAGGTGGCGACCGGCAGCGATCCCGGTTCATTCGGCAAGAAGCCAGACATCGAGCAGATCCCGCTGGAGCCGCAGCGCTCGCAGAAGGCCGTGGGACAGTCCGAACCCGTTCCGTTCCGCCCGTTCGAGGTGGTGGACGTCGGGTTCGTGGGCTGCATCCTCGACGACGACCTCGACGGCGCCCCGAACAGCTTCGAAGAGGACTTCGGCTTCTCGAGCAGCAACCCGGCGGACGGGCTGTCCGACGGGGACGGCGACGGGATCCCGATGTGGCAGGAGGCGAAGCTCGGCACGGATCCCACCAAGGCCGACACCGACGGCGACAACGTCCCGGACGGGCAGGAGCAGGTCGACGGCACCGATCCCAAGGACCCGAAGTCGTTCGGGTCCGCGGGGCCAATCGTGGCGCTAGAGGTCGCGCCGGACAAAGCGACTCTGGTGAGCAATACGCTCCTCGGGACGGCGCAGCTCCAGCTGATCACCATGGGGCGTCGCGCTGATGGCTCGAAGACGGACGTGAGCGCCGCCACCAAGGGGACGGCCTACACGCCGTCGGCGCCAGGGCTCCTCGCTGTGGGTCCGAACGGCCTCGTCAGCCACGTGAGCGGCTCCGGAACCGCTGAGGTTGCGGTGCAGAACGGGGCGCTGAGCAAGTCGGTTCCTGTCACGGTCACGACCTTCGCCCCCACGGCGATCGCGGCTGTGGACCTGCCGGGTGTTCCGGGGCCGCTCGCGGTGGACGGCGACTGGCTCGTGGTGGGCGTAGACGACGCGCTTTTCGTCGCGGACGTGGCGGATCCCGCCGCGATGGCGCTCCGTGGGCGCCTGGAGCTTGGCCAGCCGGCGAGAGACGTGGTGCTGGAAGGCGGCCTGGCGCTCGTATCGCGGGCGGCAGGCGTCACTGCGGTGCAGATCTTGGACCCCGATGCCCCCGCAGTCACGCTGCACATCCCCACGGCAGCGCCCGCGAACGCCGCGGCCATGGCCGACGGGTTTGCGTTCGTTGCGACCGACAAGGGGATCCACACGGTGCGCCTCGACGTGCCCGGCGTGGAGCTCATCGATGCGAACGGCGACGGCACGGATGACCGCGTGGTGGGTACGCTCCTCACGTCGTCTGCGTTCACCGCGATCGACCAGGGCTTCGGCCGGGTCGTGGCCAGCACCGGCGGCGGCGCGCTCGCGACGTTCGCGCGGCTGCCGCAGGGCGCTCTGGAGTTTGGCGGGCAAGTCGTCGTAGGCGGCGTGACGCGTGGCGTGCGCATCGAGGGCGCCACCACGTTCGTGGTCGCCGGGACCGAGGTGTATCGGGTGAGCGGCGCCCAGGTCACCGGGAGCAGCTCCGGAGTCCTGGCGGCAGGCCCTCTCGCGTCGAGCCGCGGGACGCTGCTGGTGGGGCGACAGAACAGCAACGATCTCCTCGGCTTCCTCGGCACCGGCTTGCCCTCGAGCCTCCCGGCGCTGGGGAGCATCGGCTTCGCGGGCCTTGGCGACGTCACGCACACCACGGGGCTCGGTGCTCGTGGGATGGTGCACTTCATCGCCGCGTGGGCTCCGGCGGGCGACCGGCGCCTCCTGCTCTCAGGGCGCCACGACCTCGCGGTCGACAACCTCGGCGTCCCCCCAGTGCTCGCGTGGATCTCGCCCATGCCGGGCGCGCGGGTGGAGGAGGGGCAGCTGTTCGAGGTGAGCCTCAGCGCCACGGACGATGTGGCGGTCAGCTCGGTCAGCGTGGCGGTCGGCGAAGCGCCTCCCGTGACGCTCGAACGACCGCCGTTCCGCCTCACGATCCGGGCCCCCAGCGTGAGCGCCGAGCAGGACCTCGTCGTGTCGGCGTCGGCTGTGGACCCCGGCGGTAACGTCGCGACCCTCGACCCCCTGGCGGTCCGGGTGCTCCCCGTGCTCGACACCGTGCCGCCCGACGTGGCGTTCGTAGCGCCCGAGGCGGGAGCCGTGGCGTCTGCGGGCATGACGCTGCCGGTGGTGGTGAACGCCTTCGACGACCGGGCGGTCACCTCGGTGGTGGTGCGCGTGGACGGGAAGGTGGCCGCCGAGCTGAATGCTCCGCCGTGGACCGCACAGATCACGCTGGGCGCGCCCGGCCCCGGAGGGCAGTGGACCCTCGAGGCCAGCGCCACCGACGTGGGCGGCAATACGAGCACGGCCACGCGTGCGGTCGCGAACGCGGGGACCGACCTCGTCGGTCTGGGGATCAGCCACATCGCCGAGGGCGACACCACCTTCGACGGGCAAGACGTCGTCATCGCCGGCGGGACCGTCCGAATCGACGGGTCCCACACGTTCAAGAAGGTAACTGTGATGGCCGACGGCGTCTTGAGCCACACGGCGGCCACGATCACCACGGAGACGCGGATGGCGCTGACCGCGGACTCCATCGTGGTGGACGGCGCCATCGACGTGCGCGGCCGTGGCTACGTGGGCGGGTGCTTCTTCGACAACGGCTGCCCCGGCACCACCTTCGGGCGGACGATCGGGAACACCGCAGGGGGCAATGGGAGCGCATCCCACGGCGGGATCGGGCGCGGCGGGGCCGGCCCGGTCTACGGCGACTTCGCCGAGCCCATCACGCTCGGGTCTGGCGGCGGGGGCGGAGGGATCGGCGGCGCCGGTGGAGGCGCCGTGTGGCTCGACGCGGCGATCGTCACCGTGCGCGGAGCGATCCGGGCCGACGCGGGCGACGAACCCGGAGACCACGACGAGTTCATCGGCGGGCCCCCGGACGTCCCGGGGAACGGCGGCTCCGGCGGCTCGATCTTCGTGCGGGCCGACGTCTTGGACCTCAGCGGCACCCTCAGCGCTCGCGGAGGGGACAGTTCGCCCGCCGCGACCGCCCGGCACGGCGGCGGAGGCGGCCGAATCGCCGTTGTCGCCGGGAGCCTCAGCCTCAGCGGCGTGCTGGCGGTGGCCGGGGGCGTCTCGAAGTCCACCGTTCTGGGTTCTGACGGCGCGGTGGGCACGCTCTTCATCGACGAGCCCTTGGCGGGCCCAACGCTGATCGTGGACGACGCGGTCGGCGACGTGGACAACCCCGTCTTCGGTTCCTCGACAACGGTGCCCTTCGTGGGCCGGGGGGATGTGCACGTCGTGCTACGCGGCAAGGCCCGCGTCACGCTCCACGCGCCTCTGGTGGCGGCGAGCCTCAGCCTCGAGGACACCAGCCTCCTCACGCACCCTGCCACCACCGCCGCCCTCGAGCGCGGGTTGGTGGTTACCGTACAGGACCTCCTCATCGGCGCCGGGGCTCGCGTGGACGTGAGCGGCCGCGGCTACCTGGGCACCACCACGATCGGCAACGTCTTCGGGGCCAACGGCACTGCAGGACAGCGCGCTGGCGGGAGCCACGGCGGGCGCGGCGGGGGGATCCCGGGGCGTGTCTACGGCGACCCGTTCGCGCCTTCCGCGCTCGGCGCGGGTGGCGGCAACAGCGGAGAGGTCAGCAGCGATCGGGGCGGCGCAGGCGGCGGACGAATCCGCATCGACGCCGACGCGTGCGTGATCGAGGGGGCGCTGCGAGCCGACGGGGCGGCCGGGCCGGCAGGCTCTGCGGGCGGCGGCGCGGGTGGCTCCATCTGGATCCGCTCCGACCTCATCGAGGGGAGCGGGGCGATCAGCGCGGACGGCGGCGCCGGTGGGCCCACGAACACGGCAGGTGGCGGCTCGGGCGGGCGAATCCGCCTCGAGAGCGGCGACTTCGCGTTCGACCGGGACTCGGTGAGCGCGCGTGGCGCCGCCACTCACGTCGCGGGCGGGCCCGGCTCGATCGTCTGGCCCACTGCCGACGGGACCGAGCTGCGCGTGGACAACGGCGGCGTCGTTCCCGCGAACGCGGCGCCGCTCCTCACCGAGCTCGGCGCCAGTCGGGTGAACGGCACCCCGGCGGCCGGGTCCATGCAGTTCACGCTGCTGATCAGCGCGCCGATCCTGGACCAGCAGCTGGTCGGCGCCACGGTCACCCTCGGCACGCTCGGTCCCTTCGAGGTCGTTGCCAACACGCTCACGACGATCACCGTGGACACCGGCGGACCCGACCTCAAGACCATCGGCGTGGTCGGCAACCAGGTCGTGCGCGCCCAGCGAAGCTTGCCCGCCACCGTCGTGCTCGCGGGCGCAGCGCGGGTGCTCATGAACGACCACCTCACGGCCGAGGGACTCCGTGTGGAGGGCGGCGCGGTCGTGACACACTCAGCCGCCAAGGTGTCCGAGCCCGAGCTGGGGCTCCGGCTCACGGCGAGCGGCCCCGTGGTCATCGACTCCACGGGAGCGATTGACGTGAGCGCGGTCGGCTTTGCCGGGCAGTACGTCCCGACCCTGGGCACGAGCGGGGCCGCCGCCACCTTCGGCAACCTGGTGCACTTCCTCCCGAAGACGGTCTCCGGCAGCGGTGGGTCGTACGGCGGCATGGGGGGCGGGACGAGCCCCGGCGACGTCTACGGCGGCCCGATCGCGCCCGACAGCTGCGGCGGAGGGGGAGGCGGCGGCGCCACCAACGCCGCGGCCGGCGGGACCGGCGGCGGGCGTGTTCGCATCGACGCGGGCTCGTTCGTGTGTGACGGGGCCGTCCGCGCCGACGGCGGTCCCTCGGGCACCGGCGGCGATCAGAAGGGCGGCGGCGGCGCCGGTGGCGCGATCTGGATCACGGCTGAGACGATCGACGTCGGCGGTGAGATCTCGGCGATGGGTGGGGACGATGGCGGCGCCGGGGGCGGCGGCGGGAGGGTCCACCTGGAGGCGACCGCGGGTCCCGTGGTCGCGGCCGCCCCGAACCTCCTCGGGGGCGTGGGACCGGTCGGGCGGGGCGGACCGGGCACCTTCTTCTCGCGCGGCGCAGGCGCCCCGGCGGTGCTCACCGTGGATGGAGCGGGGCTCGGCGCGATGAACGCGGCTCCACTCTTCGGGCAGGTGGGCCGTCGGCTCGCATCGAACCAGTCCACAGCAGGCAAGGTGGTGATCCAGAGCGGTGGGCCGTGGTTCGTCAACGGGCTCGTGGGCATGGAGCTGCGGTGCGACGGCATCGCTGGGACGTTCACGATTACTGCCAACGACCAGAGCGGCTTGACCGTGGACCCCGCCGACGGGAGCACGCTCGCGATCACGAACAACATGCAGTGCACCGGGCTCCACACGCTCCCTGCGCAAGTGGTGCTCCGCGGGGGTGTCACCGTCCTCGTCGACGACGCTCTGGAGGTCGAGGCGCTGGAGCTCGACGGCGGCACCCTCACCCACAGCGCGACCGTGCCCTCGAGTGGCGGCGACGGCGCGCTGGAGCTCATGGCGACCGGAGAGATCCGTGTCGGGGCGGGCTCGTCCGTTGACGTCAGCGGCCGGGGCTTTGCCGGCGACTGCGTCTTCAACGTCAACTGCGGGTCGGGTGGCTACACCACGGGGAACCGACAGACTGGCGGCTCGAAGACGAGCTCCGGCGGGAGCCACGGCGGAAAGGGCGGCGGAGCAAGCGCCGGCGCGGCCTACGGTGACCCGGCGGCCCCCGTGAAGCCCGGCGGGGGCGGCGCCCGAGGCGCCACCTCCACGGAGGCGGGAGGGAGCGGTGGCGGCGTGATCCGCCTCACCGGTGAGTCGGTGATCATCGACGGCGCGGTCATCGCCGATGGCCGCCCTGGTGCGGCCGCGGGAGCCCAGAGCGGCGGCGGGGGTGCGGGCGGGACCGTACGCATTGCCGCCACCACGTTGTCCGGCAGCGGCAGCGTCACTGCGAACGGCGGCGCCGGCGGGAGCGGGGGCGGCGGCGGTGGCGGCGGCGGCCGCATTCGGATCAGCAGCACGAACAGCGGCGGCTGGCTACCGGCGCTGCTCAGCGCGGCCGGCGCGTCGGGGACGCACGCCACTGCGCCGAACGGGGAGGCCGGGACCGTGATGGGCCCCTGAGGCGCAGCGGAGCAACGCGCGAACGCTCAATAGCCGCACGGTCAGGGTCCGGTCGTTGGACTAATGAGGGCGGCCAACGGGTGCGCCCGAAGCGTGGCTCAGCGCTACTCGCCCTCGGGGTGGGCCCCGCCCAGATGCTCGACCACGATGCCCACGCTGGTCTCTGACGTAGGCCCGAACGTCAGAGTGTAGGCGCCGATCTCGAAGTCGAAGACCAGGGCCTTGGGCACGTCCTCACAAGCAGAGAGCGCAACCGTGGCCTCGAGTTCGAGCGCCGCGCCGCCGACCTTCGCGACGGCTAGCGGGACGTCTCGCGTCACGAACACGGCGACCTCGCCGGCCTCGTCGGAGGCCCAGGTGACGACGCCGCCTTTGCCGCCCGCCACGTCCGTGAGCGCGACGCGGACGAGGGTGTGCTCGGCGGTGGCGTCGGGAGCGTCGGTGGCCGCGGTGGTGGCGGTGACATCCTTGAACGGCCCGGTCTTGGCGTGCTCGCACGCCTCCTCGATGCTCTCTCCGGGCAGGCCGCCGGTCCCGTCGACGCCGCTCGGCGTGTCGCTGGTCGGGCTCGTCGCGTCGGCGCGAGTCGTCGCTGCGTCCGACGACTCACATCCCATGGCGGACAGGGTCAACAGCGAGAGAACCCAGCTCGATCTCTTCGTCATCACTTCAGCTCCAGGTGCTCGGCGGAGATTCACGTTGGGGCCAGCGCAGCAGAGCTCCCGGCCCGGTTCACCTCCGCGCTCTCGCGCTTCGGTGATGTTGGGGCCGGGGCAGCAGAGCTCCCCGGCCGGGTGATGT